>NZ_JBIVOW010000021.1:0-166531 GCF_044754325.1 Streptomyces sp. NPDC093097 | reverse complement strand
GGTACTGCAGGGGGGACCCTGTGGGAGAGTAGGACGCCGCCGAACAATCTTTGTGGGAAGGCCCCGCACCGTATGGTGCGGGGCCTTTCTGCGTTCCGGGTTCTTTTGTCCTCTTCGTGTTTCTGTCCTCTTCCGTGTGCCTGCCGCCGGCCCCAGTAATGGGGCCGGCTTCTTTGTTTATGCCGCTGCTCTGCCGGCTTTGCTGGGTTCCCCGGTTCGTGCTCGGGAGGCGGTGGGCGGTGGGTGGCGAGGCGTGTGACGAGGTGCTGCGTCAATGGACCGCTGGCGGCAGGTCATGCCGTGGGGGTTGCTGTGTCGTTTGGCGGGGGTGTGGTGCCGGGCGGTGTGGACGGGGGGTTGGTGTTTCCGCTTTTCGCGCGCTCCAGCTCCTGGACGAGGAGGAGCAGGTCGGCGGGGGCGGCGGTGAGGCGTACGGGGACGTCGCCGTCGAGGAGGTCGGCGACGTACCAGTGCGACGAGACGTACTCCTCGCTGGCAGTGGGCCCGCGGACTCCCTGTACGGTGAGGCGCCCGGCGGGGATCTGCTTGGCGGCCAGGCGTCCGGGACCGCCGTGGGGCACCACCGCCATCGGCCCGGCTCCGAGGACGATATGGGTGCCCATGAGGTGCGGGTTGTACGGGGTGTCTTCCAGGAAGTGGGCGCGCAGGAAGACGTCCTCGCCTTCGGGCAGCGGGCGCGGTTCAACTGGCTCTGTGCGGCCGCTCTTTCGCCAGGCCAGCAGGGTGAGCCAGAGGACGGCGAGAGTGCAGACGGCCGCCACCGGCTCGGCGATGGCCGGGCTCGGCCGGAGTCCGGCCATCGGCACGGTCCACGCTGCGGTGGCGGCGACGGGGCGTAGGAAGGCCAGGCCGTCGGGCTCTGTCGGGCCTGAGCCGATGGGCTTTCCCCGGCGGCGGCTGTTGCCCAGCTTGACGATGAGCAGGCCGTTGATGACGAGGATGACGAGGGTCGTGACGACGGCCACGTCGACGGGACGCGGCACAGAGAGAAGGTCGGTGGTGTGCTGCCTGTTCGTGATCCGCATCGCCTCGCCGCGCCACCAGGTCACTGCGATGCGGTCGCCGACAGCGAAGTAGGCGTCGGCCTCGTACTCGACGTCCAGCCATTTCACCGGCTTGCTGTCGCGGAAGTGCAGTCGGAGGTCATAGCCGCGCGAGCGCCGATGGGTCTCAAGGCGTTCGATGACCCCGTGCAGTGTGGTCAGGCAGTCCGCACGCACATCGACCGGAGCCGCGGTCGGACAGGGCGTCGCCGCCTGCCACTGCCGCTCCCGCCGTTCCTCCGGGGCCACTCCGAACACGGCAACACCTCCGGCCCCGAAGGCCGTCAGCAGACATAGCAGCAGCGGTATCAGCCGTGCCGATATGAAGCGCTCCGTCCGTGGACGGGCGACAGGCTCGCTCATGTCGTACATGCCCGTGATTCTTCCACCGCCGTGTAGCGCGCGACGGGGGTTGCCTGTGGTCAGGGGCCTGTCCGTACGCGTTGGGGGCCACTGGCTGAACGTGGCCCTGGGCGTCGCGTTCCGGTCATGCTTCAGTGTCATCGTGCGGCGGTCTTGCCGCCGTTCGGAGTTTGACGGCCCGTTCGTTTGATACGCGGGGCGCGGGCCCTGAAGAGGTCGGGGAACGTCTGGCCGCGGCGTTCCCGAACGGGGTCCTGGTCCATCCCCCAGTCCACGCCTCCTGGTTGAACCAGGAGAGAGGTCGCCGAGGGCGATCACGAAGCCTGTCGTGCTGACCAGGAGTCCGCCGAGGGTGGGCCCGGCGATCGTGGCCACGTCCGCGACGCCGGCCCGGACGCCGAGCGCGGCGCCCCGGTGCTCGGCCGGGAACGTAACGATGATGAGCGTCATCGGCTGCGGCATCAGTGCCGCAGCCCCACGCCCTGCGACGCCCGCGTGGCGAACGGAGCAGGAGATTCGGCAGTGCTCTGCGGGAGTTGCGCGAGCTGCGGGAGCTGTTGAATCCGCGGAGTCTGGCGAATCTCCTGCTCGTTTTCATGGCCGTTGGGGGCAGGGGGCAGGGGGCAGGGGGCGGAGGGTGCGTCGCTGCTGCCGGATGACCCAACGGGTAATGGCCCAACGGGCGATGGCCCAAAGGCCAACGCCCGGCGGGTGGGGTGTGGGCGTCGGTAGTCGTGACGCCTCGGCTCACCGGGGTGAGGGGTGGACGGTCACTGCTTCCCGGGGGCCTGCAGGCTCCACAGTCGACCGTCGGGGTCCCGGACGGTCATCTCCCGGGTGCCGTAGTGCGTGTCCTCGAAGGGGGTGACCACGTCCACGGCGGACCCGGGGCGGAAGGAGTCCGCGTCGGGCACCTTCAGTGCGACCTGTACGCCGGGTTCACGGTTCTCGGGGATCTCGACCACGACGAGGTAGGCGCCCTCGCCGTTGCGGAACACGCCGGAGCCGTCGCCTGCGGAGGTCTCCAACTCGTAGCCCAGTTCCTGGAAGAACTTCGCGGTCTTCCCCCAGTTGTGGGTCTCCAGGAAGAGCGCCTCGATGCCTTCGGTAGCCATGTCATGACTCCTTTCCGGATGAGTCCTGCTGCTTGTGGGCGTCGTCGAGGTATGCCCGCAGCGCCTCGGTGACCAGCGCCGACAGTGACATGCCCGTCTCGATCGCGTGGTGTTTGACCTGCCTGATCAGATCCAGCGGCAGATACACGTTGAACTGTTTGACTTCCGTGTCGCCCATACGAGGATACTAGCTCGCTAGGTTGCTAGCATGCTAGTCAGTCGGTCCAGTGATTGCTGGCTGATGACTGTGCCGGCCACGGTGCGATGCAACCGATCGGGCGGGTGCGGGGGTGGTGCGTGGCCGCGTCGGCGTCGGGGTCTCTTCCGGTGGCTGCCTGGGGAGCGCGCGACCGCCGCGCACTCCCTGGGGTGGCGACCCTGTGGGCGGATCTGTGGTGGTCCCGTCGGGACAGGGGTGATCGCGGCCGTGAGAATCGGCTGACGACCGACCCGAGGGCTGGCGATGCGTCCCAAACTCAAATCCGATGTGCTGTACGTGCCGACCGACGACGGAGTGCACGTCTTCGGCGCGGGGGCCGATGTCGCGCTGCGCGGCCGGTCCGCCTATCAGTGGCTCGACCGGCTCGCCCCGCATCTCGACGGGGCGACCGAACTCGCGGAGTTGGTGCGCGGCCTGCCGGACGACAAGAAGGGCGTGGTCACCGCGCTGGTGGAGCGGTTGCACGTGGCCGGGTGTCTCCTCGACGCCGCCGAGGACCTCCCGCACGGGCTGACCGCGCGGGAGCGGGAGACGTACGCGGCGGAGATCGCGTTCATCGAGTACTACGGCGACTCGGCCGCCCGGCGGTTCGAGACGTACCGCAACAGCGCGGTCGTGGTGGTGGGTTCGGGGCCGGTGTTCGTTTCGCTGGTCTGCTCGGCGCTGCACTCCGGGGTGCGGCGGCTGCGGGCGGTGCGGACGGCGGAGACGGTGACCCACACCGAGCGGCTGGCGGAGTTGACGGACGAGGCCCTGCTACGTGATCCGGAGCAGAGCGTGGAGTGCGTTGACTGGTCCGGGGCGGAGGAGGCGGCGCCGGCCGGTGCGGACCTGGTGCTGCATGTGGTGGCGTCGGCTGACGCCGTCGAGCGTGCGGTGCGGCTTGATCGGCTGTGCCGGGCGTCGGATGTCCTGCTGGTGCAGGGGGTCGTCCTCGACGACGTTGCCTGGCTGGGGCCCTGCGGGCGGGGATGGGCGTCGGCCTGGGCGCGGTTGGGGGTCGCGGGGCCGCACCGGCCCAACCGGTTCCTCACCGGGCCCGCCGCCGCGGTCGTCGCCGGGCATCTCGGGCTGGCCGCCCTCAAGGCCCGTACCGGAATCGCCGGTCCGCACGACACCGAGCTGACCCGCATCGATCTGGAGACCCTGCGCACCTCGACGCACACCTTCCTGTCCCACCCGGGCGCCCGGCCCGCCCGGCCGGAGAGCGAAGCGGAGTTCGCCCGGCGGGTCCGTCGCCTCAGTGCGGTGGCGCCCCTCGGCGCGCAGGAGTTCTCCGCCCGCGCGGCACGCTGCTTCGACCCGTACGTGGGTGTGCTGCGCAGTCTCGACGAACGTGACTTCACACAGGTGCCGTTGAACGTCACCGAGGCCGTGCGGCACCCGGACGGCGGGCCGCGGGTGTTCGGCGCCGGGACGGGGTTCGCCGAGGCCCGTCGCAGTGCCGCGCTCCGTGGACTCGCGGCCCACGCGGCGGAGTTCTTCGATCCGCGTCGCGTCCGCGCGGATGGCACGGTGTGGGCCTGGGACGTCGTGGACGGGCGGGTCCGGGCCGTGCCCGCGGCCGTGGTGTCCGGCCAGGAGTCTGCCGTCGCGGCACGGTTGAGCTGGGACGACGCGGTGACCGACGGTCTTGCGCAGCACTGCGCGCGGCTGGCCGTGGGGGAGTTGGGCGCCGGGCGTACGCGACCGGTTCCGCTGGATCTCGGGTCCGCGGCGGCCCTCGATCCCCGGGCGCGGTCGCTGCTCGGTCTGCTGCGCGCGGCCGGTGGGCGCGTCCAGGCCGCCGATGTCGGCGGTGCGCTCGGGATCCCGGTGCCGGCGTGGTGGCAGGAGGGCCGGGCCGTCGCGGTGACGTGCGGGCCGGACGCGACGGCGGACGGGTTGGAGCGGGCGGTGCTGGACCGGCAGGCGGCCCTGTCGGGGGAGTCGGACTATGCGCCGCCGGTGGTGGCGGGGGTGGGCGGCCCGCCGGACATCCCGGCGGAGGCGGCGCCCTGGCCGGTGCCGCCCGGGCAGGAGGAGATGGTGGGGGCGCTGCGGGCGCGCGGTCTGCGCCCGGTGGTCGTGCCGCTGGATCACGATCCCGCCGTGCACGAGGTCCTGCCCTTCCTGCTTCGGGTTGTGCTCGTCGGTGAGTAGGGGGCGGGAAGGGGCACTTCGGTGACGTACGGCACGGCATCCGGGACCGGGGAATCCGTCGGTCTGCGCTTTTGGCACCGCACCTTCGAGGGGGTCCGGGAGCTGTTCGCCGAGGGACACGGGGAGGAGGGCGGCGCGGACGATCCGCTGCCGGTCAAGACGTACCGGGGGCTGCCGCGGCAGGTGCTGAGCGAACCGGTGCGCGCCCTCGGCGATGCGCGGTGGTCCTTCGCCGCCTTCCGCCGGGCGTTCCCGGCCGGCCGCCCGGCGCCGCGGCGCCTGGACGAGCCCGCCGTGTCGGCGCTGCTGGGGTACGCCTACGGGCTGGGGCGGCTGGAGTTGGGGCCGTACGCGGTGTGGCCCTATCACCGGCTGGTGGCCTCCGCCCGGTGCTTCTACCCGGTGGAGGTGTACCTGTGGACGGCGGCCGCGGCGGACGGCCTGCCGACCGGGTGCCATCACTACGATCCGGCGCACCATGCGCTGACCAGGCTCCGCGCCGGCGGCATACCGGACGCCGTCCGCTCGGCCGTCGGCGGGTGGGGGGACCAATGCGGTCCGCTGGCCCTGCTGTTCACCGCCGTCTGCTTCCGCAAGACGGCGTTCCGGTACCGCGACTACGCCTACCGGCTGTGTGCGCAGGAGGCCGGGCTGACGGTCGGCAACGTGCTGCTGGTGGCGGGGGCGCTGGGGCTGCACGGCCGGGTGCACCACCGGTTCGACGACGGGATCGTCAACCGGGCACTGGGGCTGGACGGGGACGAGGAGACCGCGTTCGCGGTCGTCCAGCTCTCCTGTGCCGAGCCGTCCGCGGCGGCTCCGGTGCCGGCTCCGGCCGCCGCCCCCGCGGTGCTCGACTCCGCGTTGCCGGTGATCCGGCCGGAACACCTGCGGACCGACACCGCGGACCCCGATGCCTGGGCGGGGCTGCGGGAGGTCGATCGTGCCGCCCGGCTGACCTGCGGCGACGCCTGGCCGCCCGTGGACCCGGTGGCCTTCCGTCTGCCCGCCGACGTACCGGGGGCCGATGCCCGGGTTCCACTGGACGGTCCCCAACCGGGGCCCGGGGAACTGGAGTTGGCCGCCGCGCTGCGGGCGCGTGACTCCGGTGGGCGGATGTTCCTGCCGGGCGGTGCGGCGCTGCCCGCGCATCGGCTGGCGGCCATGCTCCGGTACGCCGTGGAACCCGTGGCGTCCGACCACACCCGCGGGGACTGCCGTCCGCTGGTCGACTGCCATGTGCTGGTGCTCGGTGCCGACGGCCTCGACGCCGGGCTGTACCGGCTGGAGCCCTCGCCCGCGCTGGTGCGGCTGCCCGGCCGGGACTGGCGGGCCGTGCTCGCCATGCTCTGCGACCGGACGCCCGCGGTGAACTCCGCGAAGGCCGATGCACTGGTGTTCCTGACGGTGAACCGGTGCCAGGGGGAGCGCGGTTTCGGGGCCCGCGGGTACCGCATCCTGCACCAGGAGGCCGGGATCGTCGCCCAGCGCATCAGCGTGCTGGCGGCCGTGACGGGCCTCTCCGTCCGCATCACCAACGGCTACCACGAGGGCCTGGTCCGCGAGTTGACCGGTGTCGGCGACGCCGCGTACGTGCCGGTGTTCTGCATGGTCGTCGGCCGGCGCCGGGCCACCGCCCAGTACGAGGTGCCCCTGACGTGGTGACCGGAGGCCGTTGTCGCGCCCCCGGAGCCGCCGGCGGCCCGATCCTACGGCCGTTCCTGGGGTCGCACCGTGAAGACCGCAGTCCGCGTCCCGCTCGACTATGAAGCCGACCAGTTCCCTGGTCACTTGCCCAACCGACACCGCAGAAGGGGAACTTCGATGGAGAAGGAACTCGTCCTCGACCTCGCGGACCTCAGCGTCGACGAACTCGATGTGCTGCCGACCTCGCCGGGCGCCGGCCTGGAGTCGGTGAACGTCGGTCACGCGATGGTCGAGATCGGCGCGTCCAACTGCACCTCGACCGGCACGCCGGCGAGCTGCTGCTCGTGCTGCTGTTGCTGAGAGCCCTCGGCGGCGCTCAGCGCACTGTCGTGTCCGGCGGGTGTGCGTCCGCCGGGCACGGCACCACTCTCGACGACGAGGACGGGCCGGTGGCCGACACAGTTGGAGCACTCCGCCCCACCACGGTGGCGGTCCTGGGCAAGGGGCTGCTCGCCGCCGCCATCCGGGCGGCGCTCTCCCGCACGCACGACGTCGTCGCCGAGGCGGACGACTGCGCCGCGCTCGTCTCGGCCGCTGACGGATGGGCCCCGGACGCCGCGTCGTCGCCCGCGCGCGCCGGCGTCCGCCGGCTGCCGGTCCGGGTCGAGTTGGGGAACGTCGTCGTCGGGCCGCTGGTCGTCCCCGGCGAGTCCGGCTGCGACCGGTGTGCGCAGACCCGGCGGGAGCGTGCGCTGGGTCCGGACAGTCCCCGCTCCGCGCTGGTCCGGCAGCACGGTGAGCGGCTCGCCGACCGCGCCGCGCCGGTGCTCTCGGCCTGGGCGTGTGACGCGGTGGCGGCACTCGTGGCGAACGAACTCACCTCGGGCGAAGGGCAGTTGACCCGGCGGGCGGTGGCGATCGTCTCCCTGACGGCCATGGCGGTCGACGTCCACCCGTTCCTGCCCGACCCGCACTGCCCCGTATGCGGCGGGCTCCCCGAGGACCGGCCGCCGGCGCTGATGGACGCCGCCCGGCCCAAGCTCCGCCCGGACCTCTACCGGGTCCGCGATCTGCGGGCCGACTGGGACGCGTTGGTGGCGACGTACGTGGACGGGCGCACCGGCCTGGTCCGGCAGCTCGATGTGCGTACCGACTACCGCTATCCGATGGTGTCGGCCCCGCTGCATCTGCCCGACGGACAGCAGGAGGCGGGATTCGGCCGGGACCTCGACTACGCCTCCTGCGCCCGCACCGCGCTGGCCGAGGCCCTCGAACGGCTCGGCGGCGCCCGCCCGGGCGGCCGCCGCACGGCGGTGCGGGCCTGCTACCGGGAGGTCGCCGAGCGGGCGCTGTGCCCGACCGAGCTGGGCCTGTACCCGCCCGAGCGGTACACCGAGCCGGACTTCCCCTACCCGCCGTTCGCCCCGGAGTTGGAGCTGAACTGGGTGTGGGGCCACTCGTTCGCCCGGAACGCGCCGATCCTGGTGCCCGAGGACTACGCGTACTACCGCACCCGGCACGGCAATCCGCTCGCCCGGCCGCTGGCGTACGAGGTGTCCAACGGGTGCGCGCTGGGCGGCTGCCTGGAGGAGGCCGCACTGCACGGGATCGTGGAACTGGCCGAGCGGGACGCGTTCCTGCTCACCTGGTACGCGCGGCTGCCCGTGCCCCGGGTGGACCTGGCGACGGTGTCCGACGTGCGGATCGCGGTGCTGGCCGAGCGGATCCGGCAGGACAGCGGGCACGAGGTCATGGCCTTCGCCACCACCGCCGAGCACGGTATCCCCACCGCGTGGGTGATGGCCGTGCACCCTTCCGCGGCCGGGAAGCAGGCGGCCGGCCCCGTGGAACCGGCCGTGATCTGCGCCGCCGGCGCGCACTTCGATCCTGAACGGGCGCTGCTCAACGGCCTGTTGGAGCTGTCGGCGAACCTCGGCTGGAACCGGGAGGCGTACCGGCGGGAGCGGGAGCGGATCGCGGCGCTGGTCGACGAGCCGCACCTGGTCCGGGAGATGCGGGATCACGCCCTGCTGTACTGCCACCCCGCCGCGTTCGACCGGTTCGGTTTCCTCCTCGCCGACGGGCGGGGCCGGCCGGTGGAGGAGGCGTTCGCGCGGGCGGACTGCCGGCCGCGCGGTGCCGAGCTGCGGCAGGACCTCGCGGAGGTGGTGGCGCGGTTCACCGGGCGCGGACAGGACGTGATCGTGGTGGACCAGACCACGGACGAGCACCGGGCCGGCGGTCTGGCCTGCGCCAAGGTGATCATTCCCGGGCTGCTGCCGATGACGTTCGGCCACGGCATGCGCCGTACGCACGGTCTGCCGCGGCTGCTCCGGCTCCCGGCCCAACTGGGGTACCGGGCCGGGCCGTTGACCGAGTCGGAGATCCCTGCGCATCCGCATCCGTTCCCGTGACTGGAGCCGGCCATGACCGCGAGCTTCTCCACCCCCGACACCTTCGGCGTACGGCTCGGCGGGCTGCCGGTGCCGATGCTGGACGACCTGCGCTCACCGGAACTGTGGCACCAGGTCGAAGCGGTCCTGGCCGGTGAGCGGGGGCTCGCTGCCGCCGAGGCGGAGCTGTCCGAGGCCCTGTACGCGCTGATCGGGCGCGCCGCGGCCGGCAAGCCGCGGCTGGTGGCGCTGCGCCGGGCCGTCCACAACCGGCGCGCCCTCACCGACCGTTACTGGAACGACGAGGTCCGTGCCATGCTGCCGCCGCCGGTGGTCGAGGGGGTGCGTGCCTGGACGGATCTGCTGGCCGCGCACGGGCGGGACCTGGCGCGGCTGGACGCGTTGGTGGGGCACCAGAGCGCGGGGCAGCATCTGCTGCTGCGCAAGGCGGTCGCCGATCCCGCCTTCCAGTACGGGCTGGTCCTCAGCAGCCCGGTGCTCCACCGGCAGGTGCGCAAGTGGCTGGCCCGCCCGGACGAGAGCGCCCCGGACCGTTCGCTGGCGCTGCGGCTGACCAAGTACCTGGCCCGGATCACGATGAAGACCAGCCCGTTCAGCACCTTCACCGTCAGCGGCCTGGGGGCCTGGCGCGATCGGAGTGCCGGGCCGGCCGCGCCCCCGCCGGTGCCCGGCCTGACCGTGACGACGGTCGCGGAGCTCAATGTGTGGGTGGTGCAGCAGGTGGTGCGGCAGCTGAGCCGGCATCCGGTGCTGGCGGCCGGGTTGCGGCTGCGGCTCAACCCGAGCGCGCACCCGGCCGAGGGGCGTTGGCAGTTCCTCGGCCCGGGAGACGAGGAGCCGCTGCGCGCCCTGCCGGCCGGTGCGGCGGTCGCGGCCTGCGCGCACGCGGTCGGCCCGAGCGGCCGCATCCGGGCGGAGGCCGCCCGCGATGTCGCGGCCAGGACGGGGAACGACCTCGCGGCCGCCGACGCGTATCTGGGGCGGCTGGTGGAACTGGGCCTGCTGGAGGCCGAACGCCCCTTCCCCGACCAGGCGTTGGATCCGCTGGCCGCACTGCGTGCCTGGGTGGCGGGCGGAGGTGCGGACCTGGCGGGGCTCGTCGGCGAACTCGACGTCCTCGCGGCGCGGGTGGCGGAGTACCCGACGCTGGCCGCCCCCGCGGACCGGCTGCGGTGCATCTCGGCGGTCGAGGCCGCCCTGCGCCGGGTGCGCGATCTGGCGGGCCCGGAGCACATCCAGCTGCCGGCCAAGAACACCGTCATCGAGAACGCGCTGCTGACGACGGAGCTGACCGGACCCGCGCGGCGGGACTGGGCGCCGGTGCTGCGGGACCTGGACGTGATCCGCCGCTGCTATGCCGTGCTCGATCCGGCGCTGCCCGGCCGGGTGGCGCTCACCGACGCCTTCGCCGCACGCCTGGGCGCCGGGGCGGCCGTACCGTTCCTGGCGTTCCACCGGGCGGTGCAGGAGTGGCTGCGCGAGGATCCCGAGCTGCCGGGCCTGCTGTCCATCGCGACGCACGGCTACGCCGCACTGAGCGGACACCGGCTGCCGCGCATCCGTGAACTCGCCCGGCTGCGAGCGCAGTTGTGCGCCGCGGCGGACGCGGGACGGGCCGACCAGGACGGTGTGCTGCGGCTGGCGCCGGCCCGGCTGGCCGCGCTGGCCGACGGCTGGCCGGTGTGGCTGCGGCCGCCGGACTCCGTGGCGTTCTACGGCCAGCCGCTCGGCGGGACCGACCCCCACTTCGTCGTCAACGCGGTCAACTCCGGGCACGGCCGGGGGCGCGACCGCATCCGCCGCCTGCTGGCACAGGCCGGGATCGCGGCCGGCGCGGACACGGCACCGCCGCCCGACGGCGTGCTCGTCGCGGACACCTGCCGGCACTACGGCAGCAACGTGGGACTGCGGATGTCGGCGGTGGCCGACGAGATCGACTACCCCGGCGGCCACAGCCTGCGCGCGGGCGAGCACCGTATCCCGCTGTCCGACCTGCTGGTGCGGCACGATCCCGCGCGGGGGCTGCTGGTGCTGTGGTCGCGGCGACGGGACGCCGAGGTGCGGCCGGTGCACCCCAACCTCATCGCGGAGCTGTGGCTGCCGCCGGCGCTGCGGCTGCTGCTCCAGGCGTTCGGCGCGACGTCCAACCTGCTCATCCCGGGTCGCCGGATGTTCGGGGACCCGTCCCTGGCCGAGGTGGACGGGATGGCGGCCGAGCCCCGGGTGGTGATCGGCCGGACGACGGTCAGCCGCCGGCAGTGGGTGTTCCCGGCGACCGCCGTACCGGTGCGGGAGAAGGGCGAGCGCGACCGGGCGTATCTGCTGCGGCTGGCGGCGTGGCTGGGCGGGCACGGGATTCCGCAGCGCTGCTTTGTGCGCGCCCTGGACCCGGCGTCCGTGGTCGGCGGCAGCGTATGGCGGATCAAGTCGCGCAAACCGCTCTACGTCGACTTCGCGAACCTGCTGCTGCTCGGCGGGTTCGAACGGATGCTGACCGGCGGGGGCCAGGTGCTGTTCCTCCAGGAGGCGCTGCCCGCCCCGGCCGACCTGCCGCGCTACGGGGACAGCGGGCCCCGGGTCACCGAGTTCGTCATCGAGATCAACGGAGGACAGGATGCCGACGCAGGACAGCGGTCTGCTTGACCCCGACGCCGTCCAGGGCGCGGACTGGGTGTGCGCGCACCTCTTCTACGACACCGACCAGGACCTCCTGCTGACCGACTGCGTACGGCCGCTGGTCGCGGAGTTGACCGCGCAGGGCCTGGTGCAGCGGTACTTCTTCCTGCGGTACTGGGAGGGCGGGCCGCACGTACGGCTGCGGCTGCTGCCCGCGCGCGCCGCCGACCGCGCGGCGGTCGAAGGGCGGGCGGCGCGGCACCTCCGGGACTTCCTGGCGCGCACACCGGCCGCGGACGTGGTGGACCGCGGCCGCTTCGCCGAGGTCGCCGCCGGACTGGCCGGTCTGGAGGGCCGCTTGGGGCACGACGCCGTGGTGCGCCCCAACAACTCGGTGGAGTTCCCGGCCTACGAGCGGGAGCACGCGGACTACGGGTACGGCGCGGCGATCGGCGCCGTGGAGCGGCACTTCTTCGAGTCGAGCCGGTTGGCGCTGTCGGTGGTGGCGGCGGGGGTGACGGTGGAGCAGCGCGCGCTGCTCGCCTTCGACCTGGTCGTCGGGGTGTTCGCGCTGTGCGACGAGGTCCGTGACCAGTGGGTCCGGCACGGCGGGCCGCCGCTGCCGTTCGGCAGCGGCCCCGAGGCCGCCGATGTGGCACCGCGCCATCTGGCCCAGCGCGACCGGCTCCGGGAACGGGCCCGGCGCACCTGGCGGGCGGCCCGTGCGCCGGAGGCGGGCCGGTCGGACCAGCGGGCCTACTGGCTGGCTTCGGTACGGCGGCTGCGCGAGCGGCTGCACGCCCTGGAGGAGACGGGCGCCTTCGCCGCCGAGTGGGCCGCGTCCCCGCTGGCCGAGCCGCTGGGCCTGTCCGCCACGCGGCATCCGGCCACGAGTCTGGTGCTGCTGCGCTGTGCCCACCTGGTCAACAACCGGCTGGGGCTGACGCTGTGGCAGGAGAACCAGCTGCGGTTCCTGGTGGGCCGGGTGCTCGCCGAGTTGCCCGAGGCGCTGACCGCCTCATGAGCCGGCCGACCGGGAGCTGGCGCAGCATCCATGTCCACCACCACGACGAGGCCGCCGAACCGGAGCTGATCCTGCGCGCCGTCCGCCCGGCGTTCGAGGCCGTCGCCCCCTGGGTCGGCGGCGCCTGGTTCGGCCGCCACTGGCTGCTCGGGCCGCATCTGCGCCTCAACTTCCGTACCGACGAGGCGGATTGGATCGACCGCGTCCGGCCGACCGTCGTCGTGGCGCTGGAGGACCACCTGCGCGGCCATCCGTCCACGGCGCGCCTGGACGAGGCCGCGCTGGCGCCGGTGCACGCCCGGCTGGCCGCACTGGAGATGGAGACGGGCCCGCTGCACCCGTGGGCGCCCGACAACACGGTGCGGGAACGGCCCTATGACCACCGGCTGCCCGTCCTCGGGTCGCTGCGGGCGAGCGAGTTGCTGGCGGACTTCCTCAGCGATACCAACGACCAGGCGTTTCGCGCGTATGCGCAGGTCCGGGACGGTGGCGGACTGTCGCTGCTGGCGCTGGACCTGCTGTGGACCACCGCGTCGGTCGCGGCGGTCCCGTTCGCCGAGGGCGGGGCGCCGATCGAGCGGGGCTTTCTGTCGCTGCGGTCGCACGCCGACGCGTTCCTGTCCCGTACGCGCGAACCGGCCGCGCTGCGGGCGGAGTTCGACGCGCGGTTCCGCCGGCAGGAGGCCGCGCTGTGCGACCGGCTGCGGGCGGTGGAGAGCACCCTGGCGGGCGGGGCCGGCCCGGTGCCGTTCGTCGCGGACTGGGCCGCGGCCGTACGCCGCCACCAGCGGATCGCGCACCCCCTGCTGGCCTCCGGCGAGGTGTCGATGGGCGGGGCCGCGCTGGCGCCGCGGATGCCGACCCGGCAGCTCAGCGAGTTCCACGCGCTGCTCCAGTCGGACCACGGGCACCAGGACTTCCTGCGGACCGACGACTGGTTCGCCTCGTTCCGGCTGGTGATGAACTACCTGTACCTCCATCTGAACCGGCTCGGGCTCAAACCGGTGGACCGGGGGCTGCTGTGCCATCTGGCCGCGTGCACCGTGGAGTCGGTGCACGGCGTCGACGCGGTCGGCAGCTTCCGGCAGTACGTGGCCGCCGCGGACGCCGCCGGCGGGTCGCCCGAGTGGCGCCGGCTCGGCGCGGCGTGGGCGGCGGACGGAGCCGGCTGAGGCCGCCGCGCGGGGTGGTGCGGACCGGACCGTTCCGCACCACCCCGTCCCCGTCCTCTCACCCCTGCCCCAGGCGCGTCTCCAACGACGCGGGGATGACGTCGGCGAGCTGCTGGCGACCGGAGATGCCGAGCTTGCGATAGGCGCCGGAGAGGTGGAACTCCACGGTCCGGACGGTGACGAACAGCTTCCCGGCGATGTCCCGGTTGGTGTGCCCGGCCCGGGCCAGGCTCAGGATCCGCTGCTCCTGGGGCGTCAGCCGGGTCAGGAGGGGCGGGAGGGGTTCGTCGGCCCCGGGGGAGAGGCGGTCCCGCGCCGCGAGGATCCGGCGGACGAGCGGCTGCGCCCCGCAGGACTTGGCCAGCAGGAGCGCCGCGGAGAACTCGCTGCGTGCCGCGTCCGTCCGCCCGGACTCGCTCAGCCAGACGCCCAAGTCGCAGCGGACGACGGCGAGTTCCAGGCGGGCGGGGGAGTGGGTGAGTGTCTCCGCCGCGGCGGCGAGATGGTGGATGCGCCGGTCGCCGGATTCTGTCAGGGCGAGCGCGTGCTGGGCCGTGCCGAGTGCGCGCGGGGTGCCCCAGCGGCGCGCGTCCTCCCATTCGGCCAGCGCCAGTCCCGATGCCTCGGCGGCCTCCCCGCGCCGGGCGAGCAGCCGGGCGGCGCGGGACCTCCAGGGCAGTACCGCCGGATTGCGCACCCGGGCGTCGGTCAGCAGCCGCCCGGCGGCGAAGAGGTCCTCCAGGGCGCGCGAGGGCTCCCCGGTCTGCTCCCACAGCACGGCCCGTGCGGCCAGTACGGCCACCGTGTCCTGCCGGGGCGGCAGTTCGCCGTCCAGTGCGCAGTCGGCCAGGAGGGCCAGCGCGGCGTCGGTGTCGCCGGTCAGCGCCCGCACCTCGACCAGGGCCGCCGCGGCGAGCACGGCGGACAGCCGGCCGGCCGCGGCCGCCGCGCGCAACGGGGAGACCAGCGGGGTCAGGGCGGCGTCGGCGGCGGTGAGGCGGCCGCGGGCGCGCAGGATCTGGGCGCGCAGCAGGTCGACGGCGACCTCCTCCCACTTTCCCGGCTTCTCCCGGGCCGGCGGCCGGGCCCGGCCGCAGTGCGTCCAGGCCTCGGCCAGCTCGTCGGCGCTGATCAGTACGGAGCAGCAGGGCGGCAGATGCCGGGCCGGGGCGCCGCTCAGTGCCCGGCGCGCATGACGCACCGCGGCGTCCCGGTCCGCGCCCTCGTGCACCGCGTGGACGGCGTGCAGTGCGGCCAGTTCCCGCTGGGCCGCGCCGTGCCGGGGGGCCTGTGCGGTCAGGGCGTCCGGGGGATCGGCGGTTGCGGTCGGCTGGGCGGGGCCGCCGAGGCAGGTGAGGGCCTTGTGCAGCCGGAGCCGCCAGCGCTGGGCCGATGCGGCGGTACCGAGCCGTTCGGCGGTGTCGTCGTAGACCGCCACGGCGTCCTCGGGGCGCCCGCACGCGGTCAGCAGGGCGCCCAGGGCGAGGGCGTGGTCGGTGGCGATGTCCGGGTCGTCGGCCTCGCTCCGGGCGGCGTCCAGCAGGCGGGCGGCGCGGTCCGGGGCGACGAAGCCGTCCAGTTCCGCGAGTTGGCGCTGGACGGCCGACCGTACGCGCGGGCGCAGGGGCTCCCGCAAGGTGCCGCGCAGATGCCGGGCGGCGTCCTCGTGCCGGCCCTCCCGTTCGAGTTGGCGGGCGGCCGTCCGCAGCGGGCGGACGGTCCACGTCAGGCCGAGCGGTCCGGCGGCGACCAGGTGGTGGGCGACCCGGGTGGCGGCGAAGTGGCCGTCGCGCAGGATCTCGGCGGCCGTCAGATGCAGGGCGGTCCGGGTGCCGACCGGGATCGTGCCGAGGACCATGGCGGCCAGCAGGGGATGGCGAAAGCGCAGCGGTGTGCGGTTGGCGAGCAGGGACCGGCCGACCAGTTCGTCGACCAGGGGCAGCGTCTCCCGGACGGGCAGGCCGGTGAGTGCGGCGCACTGCGCGAGCTCCGCGTCCGGGCCGAGCACGGCGACCGACCGGGCCAACGCCAGTGCGGCTCCGCCGAGCCCGGCCGACCAGCGTTCCAGGCCCGGGAGTGCGGCCGTCGCCGCGGTGTCGTGCAGGGCCTCGGCGGTGGGCGCGGTGCCGGTGTGCGCGGCGAGCAGGGTGAGCAGCAACGCGGGGTTGCCGCCGGTCAGTTGGCGGCACGCGGCGGCGGCCGGTTCGTCGAGGGTGACGCCGCGGTGCGCCGTGGCGAAGGCGCCGAGCGCCGCCGGTTCCAGGCCCGTCAGATCGATCCGTTCGGCGCTCGCCGCGAGCGCGGCGGCCGGTCTGGCGTCGTCCCCGATTCCGATGGCGCGGTCGGTCAGCGCGATCGCCAACGGGACGTCGGGGACGGCCTCGGAGAGCCCGGCCAGCCACCGCACCGACCAGGCGTCGAGGTGTGCCAGGTCGTCCAGGCAGAGGGCGACCGGCGCCCGGCGGGCCCGTTGCCGCAGCGACTCCACGAGGTCCCGGACGGCGGTGCCGCACGGGGCGCGTTGGGCGTCGTGGGCGTCCTGGGCGGTCGCGTCGGCCGGCCCGCCGGAGGCCGCCGGCAGCCGGCCGAGGACGTGGTGGGCCGCGGCCAGGTGGTGCTCGGGCAGGCTCCGCCCCGGAACGAGGGCGACCTGGAATCCGGCGTCGGCGGCGGACGCGGCGAACTCCCGCAGCAGCGCCGACTTCCCGATCCCGGGCTCCCCTGTGACGAGCACGCTCGCCGGCACCCGTCCCGCGCGCACCGTGTCGAGGAGGGCCCGTAGCCGGGCCCGCTCGTCCACCCGTCCTATCCCACCCGCCAAGGTCAAGCGTCCCCCTCTGCGACGTGCCCGGTGGCCGCGGTCAACCGGCCCCGGGAGCGCCACTGTAGTGGGCGTGACCTGGGCAGATGCGACGATCGCCGCAAGGTGACCGGAAACCGAGCATGCCGCCGCACAACGCCCCGGCACAGCAGACACCCTGGTCCCCAACCGCCTCGTCCGCTCCCGCGCGAGGGGTGCTCGGCGCGGGAACGGACGCTGGCTGGCTAGCGGTCGCGCACCCTCACCGCACGGTGGCGTGTCGCCGCTGTTCGGCGGGGAGCGGGAGGGGGATCTTCTGCGCGAGTTTGTCGCCCTCGACGTCGAGGTCCGGCAGGAGGCGGTCCAGCCACCTCGGGATCCACCAGGCCTTGTCCTTGACCAGTGCCATCGTGGCCGGGATGAACGTCATGCGGATCACGAAGGCGTCGAGGAGGATGCCCAGGGCCAGCGCGAACCCCAACTGCTTGATCATGGGCTGGGCGTTGAAGACGAACCCGGCGAAGACGGAGACCATGATGGTGGCCGCGGCGGCGACGACGGCGCCGGCCCGGGTGAGGCCGGAGACGGTCGCGTCCAGCGGGCCGGCGCCGTGCACCCGGGCCTCGCGCATCGAGGTGACCAGGAACATCTGGTAGTCCATGGCCAGTCCGTAGAGCACGCCGGTGACGATGATGGGCAGCAGGCTCATCACCGGTGCGGTGGCGTCCAGCCCGAGCAGGGACTGCAGCCAACCCCACTGGTGGCGCCGAGGGCGGCGGCGATGCTGAGCAGGAAGCCGACGGTGGCCATCACGGGGATGACGACGGAGCGGAAGACCAGCAGCAGGACGAGGAGCGAGAGCCCGAGCACGGTGGCGAGGTAGACGGGCAGGGCGTCGGCGAGGCGGTCGGACACGTCGATCGCGAGGGCGGTGAACCCGGTGACGCCCGTGGTGACGCCGTGCGTCGCGCTCATCGCGGCGCTCTTGGCCCGGACGGAGCCGACGAGGTCCTTGGTGCCGTCGTCGTTCGGCCCGTCGTCGGGGACCAGGCCGAGGACGGCCATGGTGCCGGAGGCGTTCATGCCGGCCAGTGAGACCGCGGTGGCGCCCTTGGTGCCCTTCAGGTCGGCGGCGACCGCGGCGAGGGCCTGGGGGGTGAGGGGGCGCTCGCCGTCGGTGGAGCGGGCGACGACCATCAGCGGCCCGTTGTAGCCAGGGCCGAAGGCCCGGCCGACCGCCTCGTAGCTCTGGCGTTGCACGGTGTCGGGGTTGTAGCCGGCGCCGGAGGGCAGTCCCAGCTTCATACCGGCGGCAGGTAGCGCGAGCACCAGCGGGACGAGGAACGCCGCCGCCAGCGCGGGGTACTTGTGGCGCACCAGGCCCGCGCCCCACGCGGTGGCCCGTGTCGGCGCGGCCGCCGTGGCGCGCCGCTGCGCCGCGCGGCGGGCCCGGGCCGGGCAGATGCGCTCCTCGACCAGGCCCAGGAGTGCCGGCAGCAGGGTCAGCGCCAGGAGGACGGCGAGGGCGATCGTGGCCGCGGCGGCCAGTGCCATCGTGCTGAGCAGGGTGATGCCGACCACCAGGAGCCCGGCCAGGGCGATGACGACGGTGCTGCCGGCGAAGAAGACCGCGCTGCCGGCGGTGCCGATGGCGCGGGCGGCCGCCTCGTGTGCGTCCAGGCCGCCGTCGAGCATCAGCCGCCGCTGCCGGCTGATGACGAACAGGGCGTAGTCGATGCCGACGGCGAGTCCCAGCATCAGGGCCAGCACGGCGGTCAGTGAGTGGATCTCGAAGACCGAGGAGAGGGCGAAGGTGCCGCCGACGCCCACCGCGACGCCGGTCGCCGCGACGGCCAGGGGCAGCCCTGCCGCCACGACCGACCCCAGGGTGATCAGCAGGACGACGGCGGCCACGACGACGCCGACGACCTCGCCGGCGCCGATGATCTCGGGCATCTCCATCATGACGGCGGACGGCAGGACGTCCAGGTGCGCCTTGCCGGCGTGCTGCTCGGCGGCGCGGACGAGGCTGTCGACCGTCCCGGCGGGCAACTCATAGGTCTGCTCGTCGAATTGGAACTGCATCAAGGCGGTGGAGCCGTCGGCGGAGACGACGACGCCCGGCACCGGCCGGCCCGCCTCCAGCAGGGCGACGGGTGCCTTGCCCGTCGGCCGGCCGGCCGCCTGGGCCACCGCTGCCCGGGCCTGCGTCAGCGGGCTCTTCGGGCCCTTGGCCAGTTCGCCGGCGAGGACCTTGCGGGCGTCGACGACATGGTCGTGGCGGTAGACCGCGTCCACCGCGGCGACGAGGGCGGCGCGGCTGCCCGCGCCGTCGACCCGGCCCCCGTCCGGTGCGCGGAACACCAGCATGCCCTGCCCGCCGGACGCCTCGGGCAGGGACGTCGCCAGGTCGTCGATGACCCGCTGGGCGGGGGTGCCGTCGATACGCACCTCGTTGCTCAGCTTGACGGGGTTGGCCACGAGCAGTGCCACCACGGCGCACACCGCCGCCGCCCAGGCCGCGATCACCCGCCACGGCCGGCCGTAGGCGAAGCGCCCGATCCGGTACAGCAACACGGACACACCGGTCTCCCTTCTTCCGGTGCGGTTCGTCGGGGGACCGCACCTCTGGAAGTGAGAGCGTACCCTCAAAACGATAGTGGACTATCAAAGCGAGAGGGTGCTCTCACCCAGGTGGGGTCCAGGTACCCTGCGACACGGAAACGGGAGGAACCCAGATGCCGAACACCGCACCCCGCAAGCCCCGGGCCCGCAGGGTCGACGCCCGCTCCAGCGCGGAGCGCATCGTCGCCGCCGGACGCATCGTCCTCGGCTCCGGCGAGGCATCCCTGGAGCAGATCGCGGCCGAGGCGGGCGTGGGCATCGCCACGCTCTACCGGCACTTCCCCAACCGCGAGGCCCTCGTCCGGGCCGTCCTCGACGACATCCTCGAAACGGACCTCCTCCCGCTCATCACGGACGCCGCGGCCTCCCGCCACCCGCGCCGGTCGCTCCTGGAGATCGCCACCCGGCTGCTCGATCTGATCACCGAGGAGCGGGGGCTGGTCACCTTCGTCGGCAACTTCGCCGACGTCGCGATGGACGCCGTCCAGCGCCTCAGTGCCTCGCTCGGCCCCCTCCTGGAGCAGGGGCAGAAGCAGGGCGAGATCCGCACCGACCTCACCGCGGACGACATCCCGCGCGTCCTGATCATGGGCGTCGCCGGCCTCGCCCTCCCCGGCACCACGCCCGCCACCCGCGCGCGCTACACCGTCCTGCTCTTCGACTCGCTCAACCCCGCGAACGCCACCCCCCTCCCGCCCCCGGGCCCGGACGAGGACGACCTCCGCGCCGCCCTCACCAGCGCCGCCCAGGGCTGACCCCACCTCCCCGCCACCGGCGCACCGGTGTCAACCCTGACCCCAGGCACATATCGCGTTGTGGGTGCGCGGATGCGGACCTAGGGTCACCGCTATGTCTTTGCGTCTTCGTATGTGTCAAGCGCTGCCGGAAGCGATGCGGGCCCGTGACAAGGCCGCGGTGAGTGCGCTGCGTGCCGCGCTCGCCGTGCTGGACAACGCCGAGGCGGTGCCGGTGGAAGAGGCCGTGCACCGCGCCGCGGCGCTGGAGCAGTCGCCGGTCGGTGCCGGTGCCACCGAGGCGGCGCGGCGCGAGCTGAGCGAGCGCGGCGTGGTCGCCCTCGTGCGTGCCGAGGCCGCCGAACGGCTCGATGCCGCGGCGCAGTTGACCGCTCCCGCATATGCCGAACGCGCCGCGCGGCTCCGCGCGGAGGCCGCCGTGCTGCGCCGGTTCCTCGACGGGCCCGATGCCGCCTGAGGCGGGGTGAGTCCGTTCCGGCGGAGGGGGTGACCCATCTGCCGGCGCCGGCGTTGTCTAGGTGTACTGGGTGTACCGGCTGATCTCAGGCCCACCTGAACAACGGCGACGAAGGTGTGAGTAGATGAAAAGTCCGTCCGCGGTGCGTCAGGTCCCGGCGGAATCGCCGGCGGGCAGGCGGTACGCGTCGCATGCGCCGAAGCGGCCGGGGGCGTCCCTCATCCGGGCGGCGCGCGCCTCGTGACGGTCACCGTGCGGAACCGCCGGATGCCGACCGCCGGATATGCCGCGGCCGTGACCGGCGTGGGCCTGCTCACCGCCGCAGGCGTCGGAGCCGCGAGGAACTGGGAGGCGGTGACCGGCACCAACAAGCCCTCAGGAGTGCGCCGGCCCGACGAACTCCGGGGGCTCCAGGCCGACTTCATGTATCTGGTCGACGGCGTCGACATCGCCGCCGAGCTGGACGCGAACAGCCGGCGGCTGCTGGACCGGTTCTCCCAGCTGGCGGTCCTGGCGGCCCGTGAGGCCGTGGCCGACGCCGGCCTCTCCCCGTCCCGGTGGGAGCGGGACCGCGTCGCGGTGGTCATCGGCAACGCCAACGGCGGGCTCCCGGGCTACGAGGCGCAGCACACCACCTTGCTGGAGCGCGGGCACCGCCGCGTCTCGCCCATGCTGGCGGCCCTGTTCACCAGCAACAGCGCGGCGGCAGGGGTCTGCCGGGACCTGGGCGCCAACGGGCCCAGCATGGCGATCAATTCCACCTGCGCCTCGGGCACGGACAGCGTCGGCTATGCGCGTCAGCTCCTCCAGGCGGGCCGATGCGATATCGCCATCGCGGGGGGAACGGAGTCCGTGTGTTCACGGTTGATCGTCGCGAGCCTGTGCAAGACGAAAGGGCTCTCGACGCGACGGGACGATCCTGCGGGCGCATGCCGCCCCTTCGACGCCGGTCGGCAGGGGTTCGTCCTGGGGGAGGGCGCCGGCATCCTCGTCCTTGAACGCCCTGAGCACGCCCGGGCCCGGGGTGCCCGTGTCCGGGCGCATGTCGTCGGCTACGGCTCGTCCAATGACGCCTACTCCCCGGTCGCGCCGCATCCTGACGGCGCGGGCGCGGAACGGGCCGTGCGCGAAGCCCTGGCCGATGCCGGCGCGGGCCCCGCGGAGATCGGCCATGTCAATGCGCACGGCACGTCCACCGTGCTGAACGACCGGGTGGAGGGCGCGATGCTGCGGCGCGTCCTGGGCGATCACCCCTTGGTCACCTCGACGAAGGGGATGACCGGGCACACCCTGGGTGCCGCCGGTGCGATCGAAACCGCTTTCACGGTACTGGCGGTCCAGCACCAGTTGGTGCCGCCGACCGCGAACTTCGAGGAACCGGATCCGCAGATCCCCGTCGAGGTGGTCGCCAAGGACGCCCGACCCGCACGCTTTGATCTCGCCGTGAAGTCCAGCCTCGGGTTCGGTGGACACAACGCCGCATTGGTCATCAGTCGCCCTTGAGTCGGCGCCGCCCCGCAGTTGAGGACGTATTCCGAGGATGGAAATGAGCGCGGAGACAGTCAAAGCCCTGACGGTGGAGGGGCTTACCTATTACTACCGATTGCTGCGGCAGCCCGATCCGCAGACCGAACCGATCCTGGTGCTGGGCGGTGCCCTCCAGGACAAACACGGGTGGACGCATCTCGACGAACCCGTGGGACCGCTGGCGAGCCTGCTGACACTGGACCTGCCCGGTGCGGGCCAGGCCGATCCCCTACGGCACGACCAGGGCATGGACACCATGTGCCGCGCGGTGGAGCGCGCTCTGGACGACCTCGGCTTCGGCCGGGTCAATCTTTTCGGCTATTCCTTCGGTGCCCGTATCGCCTTCTCTTTCGCCCAACGCCACCCCGACCGGATCTCCCGACTCCTTCTCGGGGGTGTACCCGCCTACATCACCGAGCAGCAGATCGCCCAATGGCAGGACGCCGCACGGTACATGGCGCGCGGAGCGCCCGACGAATTCATCCGCCGCGCGCTGCGGCTGTGGCTCTGCCAGGACGAGAGCCGCACGGTCCGGCACCGGAAACTCGCCCATCGCTATGTCAAACGCCTGGTCACCCATGCCATTTCCGCCAACCCCCGGAACTTCACGCATCTCCATCGCTCGGCATCCGAAGACGTCGACGCCCGCGGCGGGCTTCAGGGCGTCCCCACCCTGGTCTTCTGCGGCGAACACGACACGGTGTCCGCGCCGCACAGCCAAGCGGCCTTCGCCCGGACCATCAGCGGAGGGCGCTTCCTCACCATCCCCGAATCGGATCACTGGGTGTGCTTCGAACGCCCCCAGGAGGTCACCGAGCTCATCGCCGCGTTCTTCACCGACCAATCCCTCTGCGCGGCCGAGTGGATGGCGGAGAGCGAGTACTGCCTGGAGGGCATCCGCGCCTAGTCCGTGAAGGCGGGCGGCCGCCCGCTCCGCGCTCCTGTGTGGTCGTCGCGTTCCCGGCGGGGGCCGTCGGGAGTGCCTAAGCTTCCGCCGTGAACGACAACGACACCACACAGGACATACGGATCCGGCCCGGCGGCCCGGCGGACGCGCCGGCCATCTTGGACATGCTCGACGCCGCGGTGGTCTGGATGAACGGGCGCGGCAACACCGAGCAGTGGGGCACGACACCGTATTCGCAGCGGCCCGGCGGGACGGCGCGGGTGGAGCGGTACACGACCGAGAACGCCCCGTACATCGCCGAGGTGGACGGCAGGCCCGTAGGAGCCCTGGTGCTGGACTCCGGCCCCAGCCCGGAGATGCCGATCGCGCCGGTCGAGGAACCGGAGCGGTACGTCCGGCTGTTGGTCTCCGATCGACGGCATGCCGGGCGGGGCGTCGGGGCGGCGCTGCTGGCCCATGCCGTCGCGGAGACCCGGCGGGCCGGGATCGCGCTGCTGCGTGTCGACTGCTGGGCGGGCGGTGGGGGCGAACTGGTCGCGTACTACGAGCGCAACGGCTTCACCCCCACCGAGCGCTTCCTGTCCGGTTCCTGGCCCGGGAAGGTGCTCGCCCAGCGGGTCGGCTGACGCACTCGGGACGGACCCGACCGGCCGTCACTGCGCCGTCCAACCCCCGTCCAGCGGAAGGGAGATGCCCGTGATGCCCGCGGCCGGCGGAGCGCACAGCCACAGGACGGCGCGGGCCACCTCCTCGGGCTCGATCAGGCGCTTGATCGCCGGGTGGGCCAGCATCACGCGCGTCACCACCTCGTCCTCCGGGATGCCGTGGGCGCGGGCCTGGGTGGCGATCTGCTGTTCCACCAGCGGGGTGCGCACATAGCCGGGGTTGACGCAGTTGCTGGTGACGCCGTGCGGGGCCGCCTCCAGGGCGACGACCTTGCTGAGCCCCTCCAGGGCGTGCTTGGCCGCCACATAGGCCGACTTGTAGGGGCTGGCGCGCAGTCCGTGGACGGAGGAGATGTTGACCACCCGGCCCCACTCGCGCCGGTACATCTGCGGCAGGGTGCGGCGCAGGATGCGGAAGGGTGCCTCCACCATCACCCGTTGCAGCAACGCGAAGCGCTCCGGGGGGAATTCGTGGACGGGCGCGACGTGCTGGAGTCCCGCGTTGTTGACCACCACGTCGGCGTCGTCCGGCAGCGTGTCCACCGCGTCCGGATCGGACAGGTCGACGAGGTGCGCGGTGCCGCCGATCGCCGCGGCGAGCTGCAAGGTCGCCTCCTCGGAGCGGTCCACCACGTGGACCAGGGCCCCGGCGGCCGCGAGGGCCTGTGCGCAGGCCCGTCCGATGCCGCCGGCGGCTCCGGTGACCAGGGCGGTCCGCCCGGCCAGGAACCGCGCACCGACCGCCGCGTGGTCGGCGTCGCCGCGCGGATCACCTTCCGTGGAGGCCCTGGGGCCGGGGCTGCTCTGCATGGGCGCCACGATAGGAACCGAACGCCGCGCGGCACATGTGAGCACCGCCCACATTCCCCCGCGCCACCGTGGGCGTCCGGCACATGTCCGCTCGCCCCTCCCGCCTCGTAACGTGCCGCATCAGCAAGCCGCGTGGCATGCCGTCGTGCGGTGTCGGGCGCGGTGGGACCCGGGCGCGATGCCGGCCGGTGCGCCGCCGCTCCTCGACGTCCGCCTCAGAACCGGGAGCCGCCATGCGTTCCTCGTCCCCGCATCCCGCGCGCCGCCACTCGCCGCGGCCGGCGCTCGCCGCCGTCCACGGCCTCCTCGCCGCGTGCCTCGGTGTACTCGGCCCCACCGCCCCGCCCGCCGCCGCGGCGGGCGGAACGCTCCAGCAGGTCACCGACTTCGGCGCCAACCCCGGCCACCTCCAGATGTACGCGTACGCGCCGGCCGGCCTCCCGTCCGGCGCGCCCCTGGTCCTCGCGCTGCACGGCTGCACCCAGAGCGCCCCCGACTACTACGCGCACTCCGGCTGGCCCAAGTACGCCGACCGGTACGGCTTCGCGCTGGTCTTCGCCCAGACCACGCCGGTCAACAACCCGCTGTCGTGCTTCAGTTGGTTCGACGCCACCAAGGACACCCGCGGCAACGGCGAGGCCGCCTCCCTCGTCCAGATGGTGCGCCACGCCGCCGCCCAGTACGGTTCGGACCCGCACCGCGTCTTCGTCACCGGCCTGTCGGCGGGCGGCGGGATGACCGCCGATCTGCTGGCCGACTACCCCGAGGTGTTCGCCGGCGGAGCGGTCAACGCCGGGCCGCCCGCCCACTGCGCGCTCACCCTGCTCCAGGCCTCCCTGTGCCAGACCAGCGACCAGCACCTCACCCCCGCCCAGTGGGGCGACAAGGTCCGCGCGGCCCGCCCCGGTTACGCCGGCCCCTGGCCGCGCCTCGCGGTCTGGCAGGGCACCGCCGACACCACCGTCTTCCCGGTGAACGCCACCGAACTGCGGGACCAGTGGACCGATGTCTGGGGGATCGGCCGGACCCCGTCGCACACCCGGACCCTGCCGGGCGGCACCACCGAGAGCCGTTACGACGACGGCAGCGGCACGACCGCGGTCGCGGTCTACACCGTCCCCGGCATGGGCCATGGCCTCGCCGTCGACCCCGGGCCCGGCCCCGACCAGTGCGGCGCCACCGGCACCCACTACCTGGGCTCCCTGTGCGCCAGCTACTACACCGCCGCGTTCTTCGGCCTGGACGGGTCCGCGGGCGGGGCCGGAGCCGAGCGTCAGGCCGTCCGCACCCGAGCGGCCCGGGACTCCAGGTAGCGCTGCTCGGCCAGGCTGGCGGTGGCCTTGGCGGCGCGCCGGTAGTGCGCGTGGGCGCCGGCGGTGTCGCCGGTCTGCTCCAGCAGATGCGCCCGTACGGACAGCAGCCGGTGGTGCCCGGCCAGCCGCGCGTCGTCGTCCAACGTGGCCAGCAGGGCCAGTCCGGCCCGGGGGCCCTCGGTCTCGGCGAGCGCGATCGCACGGTTGAGGGTGACCATCGGGTTGGGCGCGATCCGCTCCAGGATCAGGTAAAGGGCGTGCACCTGCGGCCAGTTGGTCTCCTTGGCCGTGGTCGCGTCCGCGTGGGTGGCGGCGATGGCGGCCTGGAGCTGGTACGGCCCCAGGCTCCGGCCGGCCAGCGCGCCCTTGGCCAGCTCGGTGCCCTCGTCGATCAGCCCGCGGTCCCACCGCGTACGGTCCTGCTCGTCCAGCGGCACCAGGTCGCCGTCCGCCGTCGTCCGCGCCGCCCGGCGGGCGTGGGTCAGCAGCATCAGGGCGAGCAGCCCGGTCACCTCGTCGTCCTCGGGCAGCTGCGCGTGGACCGTCCTGGTCAGCCGGATCGCCTCGTGTGCGAGATCGGCGCGGTGCAGTGCGCGGCCCGAGGACGCCGTATAGCCCTCGTTGAAGATCAGGTACAGCACGTGCAGGACGACCCGCAGCCGCTCCTCGCGCTCCGCGCCGGCCGGCAGGCCGAACGTGCTGCCGGCGGCCTTGACGCGCTGCTTGGCGCGGCTGATCCTGGCCGCCATGGTGGCCTCCGGCACCAGGAACGCGCGGGCGATCTCGGCGGTGGTCAGGCCGCCGACGGCCCGCAGCGTCAGGGCGGTCTGGGAGGCCGCGGTCAGCGTCGGGTGGCAGCACAGGAACAGCAGCAGGAGCGTGTCGTCGGTGTCCGGGACGTCCTCGGGCACCACCTCGGCGGCCGTCGCCGACTCCCGCTCGCGACGGGCCTGGTCGCTGCGCAGCTGGTCGACGAAGCGGCGGGCGGCGACCGTCGTCAGCCAGCCGCGCGGGTGGTGCGGCACCCCCTCGGCCGGCCACTGCACGGTGGCGGCGAGCACCGCCTCCTGCACGGCGTCCTCGCACCCCTCGAACTGGCCGTACCGGCGGACCAGCGCGCCGAGGACCTGCGGCGTGAGGGCACGCAGCAGGTCCTCCAGAGCCGGAGCCGTCATGATTCGAGGTCTCCGTCGGCGAACATCACCTGACGCACCTCGAGCCCCAGTCCCTCGATCGCGGCGTCCGGGATCTGCGTGGCCAGCTCGATCGCCCGCTCCTTGTTCTCGCAGTCGACCAGGTAGAAGCCGCCCAGGTACTCCTTGGACTCCAGGAAGGGGCCGTCGGTCACCACCGGCCGGCCGTTGCGCACGGACACCACCACGGCCTGGGACGGGTCCACCAGCGCCTGGGTGGTGACCAGTTCGCCGGACTCCTTCAGCCCCGCGATGAACGCGGCGTGGCCCTGGCCGATCGCCGCCTTCTCCTCGTCGGTCAACGCGTCCAGCACGGCCGGGTTGATGTGCATGCTGATCAGGAACTGCATCGGGTCCTCCTTGTGGTGGGCGGGGCTCTTCCGGGTGGTGGTCGGAGCCGTCGTCAGTGTTTTGACATCCGGCCCGGAACTTTCGCACCGGATTTTCGTCCGCGTCGACACCTCTCCGGCTGCCGCCGCTCTTCCCGATGACGAGACGACGCGCGCGTAGCTCCCGCGTGGGTGCCGGCGGCGCGGTCGAGGCCGCGGGGGCGTCCCGTGCGTGGCGGGACCGGCCGACTGCCGACGGTTGCCAGGGTCCGCCGCCCGGCCCGATGGCGGGCCGGACGCCGCCAGCGGCTAAGGTCGGCCGTGCCGATGCGTAGGCTCGTGCCGACATGGTGCTGAGCCGGCGCCCAGGGAAGGGAAGAAGATGCAGGTCGGAGCGGTGTCGTGAGATTTCTGCACACCTCCGACTGGCACCTGGGCCGGTCCTTCCACCGAGTGAACCTGCTCACCGCCCAGCGCGCGTTCCTCGACCACCTCGTCGAGACCGTGCGCACCCGCGACGTCGAGGCGGTGCTGGTCGCCGGCGACGTCTACGACCGGGCGGTGCCGCCGCTGGCCGCCGTGGAGCTCTTCGACGACGCCCTGCACCGGCTGGCCGCGCTCGGCGTCCCCACCGTCATGATCTCCGGGAACCACGACTCGGCCCGCCGGCTCGGCGTCGGCTCCGGACTGATGCGGAGCGCCGGCGTCCATCTGCACACCGACCCGGCACAGTGCGGTACGCCCGTCCTCCTGGCGGACGCGCACGGCCCGGTCGCCTGCTACGGGCTGCCGTACCTCGAACCGGCCATGGTCCGCGACGCCCTCGGCGCCCCGCGCGCCGACCACGCCGCGGTGCTCGGCGCGGCCATGGACCGGGTCCGCGCCGACCTCGCCACCCGGCCCGCCGGCACCCGCTCGGTGGTGCTGGCGCACGCCTTCGTCACCGGCGGCGCCCTCAGCGACAGCGAGCGGGACATCACCGTCGGCGGCGTCGCCTCCGTCCCGGCCGCGGTGTTCGAGGGTGTCGACTACGCGGCCCTGGGCCATCTGCACGGCTGCCAGACCCTCACCGAGCGGATCCGCTACTCCGGGTCGCCGCTCGGCTACTCCTTCTCCGAGGCCACGCACCGCAAGTCGTCCTGGCTGATCGACCTCGACGCGGACGGCGCCGTGCACGCCGAGCGGGTGGACTGCCCGGTGCCCCGCCCGCTCGCCCGCCTCCGCGGCCCCCTGGAGCAGCTGCTGGACGACCCGGAGCTGGCGCGGCACGAGGACTCCTGGGTCGAGGCCACGCTCACCGACACCGCCCGCCCGGCCGAGCCGATGGCCCGGCTCAGCAAGCGGTTCCCGCACACCCTCAGCCTGGTCTTCGACCCCGACGAGGCCCCGGCCCGCCCCTCCGCCTCGTACGCCCAGCGGCTGCGCGGCCGCAGCGACCAGGAGATCGCCGAGGACTTCGTCGCCCACGTCCGCGCCGGCCGCGGCGTCGACGAGGGCGAACGGGCCGAACTGCGGTCGGCCATCGACGACGTACGGGCCGCCGACGCGGCCGCGGAGGTGGCGCGATGAGGCTGCACCGGCTGACCCTGACCGCGTTCGGCCCGTTCGCCGGCACCCACACCGTCGACTTCGACCGGCTCGCGCGCGAGGGCCTGTTCCTGCTGCACGGGCCGACCGGCGCGGGCAAGACCTCGGTCCTGGACGCGGTCTGCTTCGCGCTCTACGGCTCGGTTCCCGGGGCCCGGCAGAGCGGCCAGGCACTCCGCAGCGACCTGGCGGACCCGGCCACCCCCACCGAGGTCGTCCTCGAACTGACCGTCGCCGGACGGCGGTTGGAGATCTCCCGGCTGCCCGAGCAGCCGCGCCCGAAGAAGCGCGGTACGGGGACGACGAAGGAGAAGGCGGTCAGCCGGCTGCGGGAGTTCGCGCCGGCGGCGGACGGCGATCCGGCCGCGGGGGAGTGGCGTGCGCTCAGCCGCTCCCACCAGGAGATCGGCGAGGAGGTCGGGCAGCTCCTCGGCATGAGCAAGGAGCAGTTCTGCCAGGTGGTGCTGCTGCCGCAGGGCGACTTCGCGCGCTTCCTGCGGGCGGACGCCGAGGCCCGGGCCCGGCTGCTGGGCCGGCTCTTCGACACCGGGCGGTTCGCCGCGCTGGAGGAGCAGCTCACCGCCCGCCGCAAGGCCGCCGCCGACCGGGTCGCGGCCGGTGACGAGCGCCTGCTCGCCCTCGCCCACCGGATCGCGCAGGCCGCCGGCGACACCCCCGACCTCGCCGACCCGTCCGTGCCGGCCCCGGCCGCCCGCGCCGCCGTCCCCGCCCAGGCCGGTCCCGGCGGACGCGGCGGTCGCGGCACCCGGAGCGCGGCAGCGGCCCGCGCCGCGGACGGGGACACCGGAACCGCCGGACCCGCCGGACGCAATGGACGTACAACCCGGAGCGCGGCACCGGCCCGCGCCGCCGACGGGGCCGAGCCCGCCACCGCGCCAGGCCCCGGCGAACCCGGCTTCGCCGACGCGGTGTTGGCCCGCGCCGCCGTCGCCCGGGTCGGCGCACAGGAACGTCTGGAGATCGCGCAGAGTGCGGTGGCCGCCGCCGAGGCGGTCGAGCGCACCGCGGCCGGCCGCTGGGAGGAGGCCCGTGAACGGGACCGCCTCCAGCGCCGCCACTCCGACGCCCGGCACCGCGCCGAGCGGTTGGCTGCCCGCTCCGACGAACGCGACCGGCTGCACGCCCAGTTGGCGCGGGCCCGGGCCGCCGCCGAGGTCGCCCCGGTCCTCGCCCTCCGGGACGCCGCCGGACGGGAGCTGGCCGACGCCCAGGACGCCGAACGGCGCCACCGGACCCCGCTGCCGCCCGACCTCGCCGACGCCCAGGGCGACCAACTGGCCGCCCGGGAACGGGAGGTGCGGGCCACCCTCGGCTCCCTCGCCGCGGCCCGGCGGGCCGAACGGCGCGCCGCCGACCTCGCCCGGGAGCGTGCGGACCTCGACCGCGAGGCCCGCGCCGACGAGCAGACGCTGCTGGACGCCGCGGAGTGGCTGACCGGCTGGGACGCCACGCGCCGCGCCCACCAGCGCCGTATCGACGAGGCGCAGGAGGCCGTCCAGCGCGCCGAACAGCTCGCAGCCCAGCTCGCCCCGGCCGCCGAACGGCTCGCCGCCGCCCGCCGCCGCGACCGCCTGGCCACCGAACTCGCCGCGGCCGAACGGCAGGTGCTGACCGCCCGGGAGCGCGCGGCGGCCGCCCGGGAACACTGGCTGGACCTCAAGGACCGGCGGCTGCGCGGTATCGCCGCCGAACTCGCCGCCGGCCTTTCGGCCGGCCGGGCCTGCGCGGTGTGCGGTTCCACCGCCCACCCGGACCCGGCCCGCCCCGGCGCCGGCCATGTCGACCGGGCGGCCGAGGAGGCCGCCGAGGCCGACCACCGCCGCGCCGACGACGCCCGGCAGCGCGCCGAGGACGATCGCCAGTCCGTCAAGGAGGCGCTGGCCGCCGCCGGCGCCACCGCCGGTGACGCCCCGACCGCCGAACTGGCCGCCCACGCCGAGCAGTTGACGCGGGAGGCGGCCCGCGCCCGCACCGCCGGCGCCGCCCTGCACACCGCCCGCGAGGCGCTGGCCCGCGCCGAGCGGGAGCACGAGCGCCGCCGCGAGGACCAGCAGCGGGCCGAACGCCGGGCCGCCGCCCGCACCTCCCACCGCGAGGCCCTGGACCGCGAACGGGCCGCACTGGAGGCCGAACTGACCGAGGCCCGCGGCGACTGCGCCAGCGTCGCCGAGCGCGCCGCCCGACTGGAGCGGCAGACGACCCTGCTCGCCGCCGCGGCCGGCGCCGCCCACACCGCCGCGGCCTGCGCCGAACGCCTCAAGGACGCCGACGCCCGCCTCTCCGACGCGGCCTACCGCACCGGCTTCGCCACCCCCCAGGACGCCGCCGACGCCCTCCTCCCGGACGCCCGACGACAGGCGCTCCAGCACCAGTACGACGCCTGGCAGGCTGAGTCCGCCGCCATCGCCGCCGAACTCGACCACCCCGAACTCCGCGCCGCCGCGGCCCTGCCGCCCGCCGAGCCGGACGCCGCCCGCACCGCCCACCAGGCCGCCACCGCCCGCCTGCGCACCGCCACCGCGGTCCTCGCCGCCGCCCGGGATCGCCGTACCGCCCTCGCCCATCTCTCCGCCGACGCCGTCCGCGACGCCCGCGAACTGGCCCCGCTGCGCGCCGCGTACGACCGCATCGCCCGCCTCGCCACGCTCACCGCCGGCACCTCCACCGAGAACGCCCGCCGGATGCGGCTGGAGTCCTACGTCCTGGCCGCCCGTCTCGAACAGGTCGCGGCCGCCGCCAGCGCCCGCCTGCACCGGATGTCCGCCGGCCGCTACACCCTCGTGCACTCCGACGAACGCGTCGGCGGCGCCCGCCGCTCCGGCCTCGGCCTGCACGTCATCGACGCCTGGACCGGCCGTGAACGGGACACCGCGAGCCTCTCCGGCGGCGAGACCTTCTTCGCCTCCCTGGCGCTGGCCCTCGGCCTCGCCGACGTCGTCACCGACGAGGCCGGCGGCATCCGCCTGGACACGCTCTTCATCGACGAGGGCTTCGGCAGCCTCGACGAACAGACCCTCGACGAGGTCCTCGACGTCCTGGACGGCCTCCGCGAACGCGACCGCAACGTGGGCATCGTCAGCCACGTCCCTGACCTCAAGTCCCGCATCCCCACCCAACTGGAGGTCCTCAAGGACCGCTCCGGCTCACGGGTCCGACACCGGGTACCGGGCGACGCCTGACGATGCGCCGGCCCATCGGCCGGCGACTCAGACACTGACCGCGCGGCACGGCGCGGCACCCAGAGCACCCCCTGCCTCCCCCTCTGGCCTTTCGCTGCCGTAAGGCTCCCCCTGGTTTGCGGGAGAAGGAGATACGCAGCTATGCCATGGAAGTTGATGGATTCCATCCCGATGACACCAGTCAGATGAAGTCGGCGCTCCTGAAGTTCATCAAGGGCTTCCTGCCGAAGGCCGCGCAAGGGGACGGCTGCGGAGAGGCGTCTCGGTCCAACGCGACTCCGTAGGGCGGAATGGGCGGGTTGCGGCACTCGGTCGCGAACCGCTGTGGTGGAGGAAGTCGTCGAGCCCACGCCGTCGACCTGTTTCGAGCCACGACGCGTTCGGGACCTGCCCGGCGGCCCGTCGGGTGGAGCGGTCAGGTGCTGACGGGGCGTCGGGGGAGCGGTGAGGAGTAGACCACGCTGGTGGCCACTTCGCCCAGGGCGCCGATCCGGCCGGAGACCTCCTCCAGGTGCTTCATCGACCGCGCCGCGACCTTGAGGAACAGGCAGTTCTCGCCCGTGACATGGTGCGCCTCCAGGATCTCCGGCGTGTCCGCCAGCAGGTCCCGGAAGGGCTCGCCGTTCCCGACGGCGTTCCGCAGCCGGACGAACGCCAGCACCGGAAGCCCGACCCGCTCCGGCTCGATCACCGCCGCGTAGCCGGAGATCACCCCGGACTCCTCCAGGCGCCGCACCCGTGTCGCGACCGTGCCCGGCGAGACGTTCACCGCCCGCGCCAACTCGGCGTGGCCCACCCGCCCGTCGTGCTGGAGGACGTCGAGGATGCGCCGGTCGACGGCATCAGGGGAGTATCCGGTCATCCCCGCTGTCTAGCAGGCGTGTCACCTGGTGGGCAAGGGGGTTGGGGTGCGGGCGCGGGCTCCGGCGGCCGCTGCTCGGCCGTGCGCCCCCGTGCCCGCGCTGCGGCCGGCCACCCCGTGGGGGGCGGGTGGCCGGCCATGGCGCGCGGACTCCGGTCGGTGCGCCGGGAGTTCGGTCAGAGCGCCGAGAGTTCCGTCAGCAGGTCGTCCAGGCCGAGCGAGCCCTGCGACAGCGCCGCCATGTGCCATGCCTTGAGGTCGAAGTCCGCGCCGTGCCGGGCCCGGGCGGCCTCCCGGCCCTGGAGCCAGACCCGTTCGCCGAGCTTGTAGCCGATCGCCTGGCCGGCCATGCCCTGGTAGCGGATGATCTCGCTCTCGACGAAGTCGGCCGGCCGGCTGCAGTGCGCGGCCATGAACGTCTGGGCCAGCTCCGGCGTCCAGCGCTCGCCCGGGTGGAAGGGCGAGTCGTCCGGGATCCGCAGCTCCAGGTGCATCCCGATGTCGATGATGACCCGGATCGCCCGCATCATCTGCGCGTCCAGGTAGCCCAGGCGCCGCTCCGGGGTGGTCAGGAAGCCCAGTTCGTCCATGAGGCGCTCGGCGTACAGCGCCCAGCCCTCGGCGTTGGCGCTGACCATGCCGACCGTCGTCTGGTAGCGGGAGAGCCGGTCGGCGACGTGCACCCACTGCGCGAGCTGGAGGTGGTGGCCGGGGACGCCCTCGTGGTACCAGGTGGAGACCAGGTCGTAGGCCGGGAAGCGGGTCTGGCCCATGGGCGGCAGCCAGGTGCGGCCGGGGCGGGAGAAGTCCAGCGACGGCTGGGTGTAGTACGGGGCGGCGGCGCTGCCGGGCGGCGCGATCTTCGACTCCACCCGGCGGACCCGCTCGGCGAGGTCGAAGTGGGTGCCGTCCAGCGCGTCGATGGCCTCGTCCATCAGCGACTGGAGCCACTGCCGGGTCTCCTCGACGCCCTCCACCGCCTCGCCGTGCTCATCGCACCACGCCAGCGCCTCCCACGGCGTCCTGGCGCCCGGCAGCACCTTCTCGGCGTCGGCCTCCATCTCGGCCAGCAGCCGGTGGAACTCGGACCAGCCGTAGGCGTACGCCTCTTCCGGGTCGAGGTCGGCGCCGTTGTAGAAGCGGGCGAGGCGGGCGTACCGCTCGCGGCCCACCACGTCCGGTGCACCCTCGATCGCCGGGCCGTAGACGTCCCGGAACCAGTCGCGCAGTTCCACCAGGGCGCCGGTGGCCGCCTCGGCGGCCGTGTCCAGCTCGGCGCGCAGCGCCTCGGGGCCGGGGGCGGTGAACTCGGCGAACCAGCTGCGGTCGGTGCCGATCCACTCGCCGAGCTGTCCGATGACGGTGGTGACCTGGCGCGGCCCGGCGGGGAGGTTCTTCTCCAGGCCGGCCTGGAGGGAGGCGCGGTAGCCGGCCAGTGCGGCGGGCACGGCGCGCAGCCGCTGGGCGATCGCCGCCCAGTCCGCCTCGGTGTCGGCGGGCGTGAGGGTGAGGGCTTCTCGTACGTGGTGCAGCGGCGAGCTGAGGTTGCTGACGGTGCGCAGGCCCTCGTCGGCGTCGTGGACCGCGAGTTCCGCGGTGAGCCGTTCGCGCAGCAGCCGTGCGCAGATCTTCTCGGCGGCGCTGTCCGCGCCCGGGCGGGCCTCGGCCTCGGTCAGTTCGTCCAGGGTCGTACGGGCGAGCCGGGCCACCGCTTCCTGGCCCTCGGGCGAGAAGTCGGGGAGTTTGCCGGAGCTCTCGGCGACGCCGAGGAAGGTGCCGGTGATCGGGTCCAGTTCGACGAGGGCGTCGACATAGGCGTCGGCAACCTGGCGGGGCAGCGGACCGCTCGTGGGAGTAGTGGTGTTGGACATGCGGGCCATCCTCGTACGGATCGAGCCGCCGCGTCACCACCATTCCGACTGACGTTGCTGACGTTGCTGACGTGTTCGTCGTCCGTCCGTCCCCGGGTGAGAGGGGGAGCGCGGCGGGATGTGCCGGGCCGTCGGGGCGCGGGGGCCGGCCGGACGCCCCGGCGGCAGGGCACCGGGGGCGTCAGCCGTCCCGGACCCGGAGCGCCTCCCGGGGCTCCCGGTGGGCCGGGACGCCCGTCGGGCGTGCCGTGATGACCAACGTGCCCTCCTCGATCTGGTAGTCGAGCGGCAGGCCCAGGCTCCGCATCGCCGCGACCATGCCGGTGTTGGACGCCTGGGTGACGGCGTAGACGCTCTCGCTGCCGGTCTCGGCGGCCATCGCGACCAGTCGGCGCAGCAGTTCCGCGCCGACTCCGCGCTGCTGCCAGGCGTCCTCGACCAGCAGCGCCACCTCGGTCTCGTCGCCGTCCCACAGCAGGTGGCCCAGGGCGACCAGCCGTCCGGAGGCGGTCTCCGCGGCCAGTGTGCGGCCGAACCGCGGGCTGAGCAGATGCCCGAGGTAGCGGTCGGCGTCCCCGACCGGGCCGTGGTAGCGCTGCGCCAGCGTGCGGTCCGAGCAGCGCTGGTGCATCGTGCGGGCGGCGGCCAGGTCGCCGGGGCCGGCACGGCGGATCGTGATGTCGTTGCCCTCCGGCAGCGTGAGCACCTCGCGGCGCGGGGGTACGCGCGGGCCGAGCCGGGTGTCCAGCTCGACCAGTGCGCGCGCCCGGGCGAACTCGGTGGGGGTGAACGGCAACTGCGGCCTTTCGATGGTGAGCGAGCCCCCGGAGGGCGCGCGGAAGGTCATGGTGTGGTCCGCCAGCACGCCCTCGGCCGGCACGGCTTCGGCGAGCGGCCGGCCCGTCAGCGACCGGGCCGGCACCGAGTGGAGGGTGCACCGCCCCAGCAACTGCCGTAGCGCGAGCGGGAGTTCGGCGGAGTCCAGGGCGGTGCGGGTGGCCAGGGCGAGCATCCGGGTCGGGCCGTCGACGAGGTCGTGCGCGTCGGCCCGCTCCAGCCAGCTGTGCGTGCCGCCCGCGCCGGCGACCGCGCGGGTCAGCTGTGCCGGCGCCAGCCCCGCCGGGGCGCGCAGCAGGAACTCGTCGACGGTCCCCGTGGACAGCGGGTGGGTCTGGAGGCTGAGGATGTCGATGTGCCGGGCGGCCAGGGCCGTGCACAGGGCGGCCAGGCTGCCCGGCTCGTCCCGGACGGTGGTGCGCATCCGCCACAGCACCGCCTCCCGGGCGCCGGCCTCGGGAGCCGGTGCGGCGGGCGGTGCGGTGGCGCCGGTATCCGCGGTGATCGGCGGTGGTGGAGCGTGTTCGTGCCGGCGCACTGCGTGATCTCGCCGGCGTGCCCACCAGACGTGGAAACCGGCCGTGGCCAGCAGGGCGACCGCGCCGGCGCACAGCAGCACGGGGCCGGAGGGGCCGCGGACGAGGGTGTTGGCGACGGCGTCGGCCACCGCCACGGCCGTGAACAGGGCGGCCAGCTCGACGACGTCCCGACGCCAGTGGTGGCGCCGGGCCGAACGGGCGGAAGTCGCATCAGTCATGCCGACAGCCTGGCCGACGGGTGTTGCCTGGCCGCCAACACCTTGTGTCGGGCGGGTAAAAGACGCAATCGACGCATTGGCCTCTACTGTCCAACCCGTCCCGGTTGCAGCGTCTTCGCGAACAACACCTCTCCACCCTCCTGACGCAACCGCACCGTCAGCTCCCCGCTTCCCCCGTCGATCACGACCTCGCCGAAGTACTGCGGACTCTCCGCGGGGGAGACGTTCGCACGGTCCGGTGCCTTGACGAACGGCTGCTCCGGTCCGAAGGTTCCGTCCAGCTTCACGGCCGGGAAGCCGCCCGCGTTCAGCGGCCCGGAGACGAACTCCCAGAACGGCTCGAAGTCCTTGAACGCGGCCCGCTCCGGCGCGTAGTGCTGCGCCGAGGTGTAGTGGACGTCGGCGGTCAGCCAGAGGGTACCGGTGATCCGCTGGTGCTTGATGTGCCGCAGCAGCTCGGCGATCTGCAACTCCCGCCCCAGGGGCGCGCCCGGGTCGCCCTGCGCGACCGCCTCGAAGTTCTCCGGGCCGTCTGTGACGACCAGGCCCAGCGGCATGTCCGCGGCGATCACCTTCCACACCGCCCGCGAGCGCGACAGCTCCCGCTTGAGCCAGCGCAGCTGCTCGGCGCCCAGGGTGCCCTGCGGGTCGTCGGTCTGCCGGTCGGGGGAGTTGGCGTTGCGGTAGCGGCGCATGTCCAGCACGAACACGTCCAGCAGGGGGCCGTGCCGCAGGACGCGGTAGACCCGGCCTCCGGCGTCCGGGCGGAGCGTGCGGATCGGGAAGTACTCGCCGAACGCGCGCAGCGCCCGCGCGGACAGCACGTCGACGTCCTTGACGCGGTACCGGTCGTCGTCCAGCAGCTGGCCCGGATACCAGTTGTTGTGCACCTCGTGGTCGTCCCACTGGGTGATCGTCGGCACCTGGGCGTTGAACCGGCGCAGGTTCGCGTCCTGAAGGTTGTAGCGGAACGCGCCGCGGAACTCCGCCAGCGTCTCGGCGACCTTGGACTTCTCCTCCGTCGTCACGTTCCGCCAGACCCGGCCGTCCGGCAGGTTCACCCGCTCCGGGATGGGGTTGTCGGCGTAGATGTTGTCGCCGCTGCACAGGAAGAAGTCCGGGTCCAGGCGCCGCATGTCCTCGTAGACGCGGTAGCCGCCGTGCTCGGGGTTGATGCCCCAGCCCTGTCCGGCCAGGTCGCCGGACCACAGGAACCGCATGCCCTCCCGGCGGCCGCCACCGCGGCGGCTGTCGGGCGCCGTGCGGAACGTGCCCGTCACCGGCTCGCCGGCGTGCCCGGGGCGGTCCGGATCGGCCAGCAGCACCCGGTAGTGGATCTGCTCGCCGGCCGGCAGTCCGTGCAGCGCGGTCACCCCGGTGAAGTCCGTACCGGGACCGAGCAACGGCCCGTACCAGGTGCGGGCGTTGCGGAACGCCTCGGTGGCCGCGGTCTGCACCACCATCCGGGCCGGCCGGTCGGACCGCGTCCACACCAGGCCGGACGAGGCGGTCACGTCGCCGGCCTGTACGCCCCAGGAGGCGCGCGGCCGCCCGCCGCGCACCAGTGCCGGCGCGGCCGCCGCGGGGGGCGGCAGCGGCCACCGCAGGCAGCGCGAGTGCCGCGGAACCCGCCGCCGCGCCCTGAAGGAGCGCCCGCCGTCCGAAGCCACCGCCGGAACCCTGCGCCATGTCCTACCTCCGTGCTGCGTCGATCTCGTTCGTTCCGTCCCGTTGGTATCGCTGTCCGGTGCCGCACGCACGAACTCCCGGTGAACTCCCGTCATATGAGGCGCGAACCGGGACCAGGGTCGCAGGACCAACGACCGATCGCCGGGTACCGACCCGGAGCTCTACGCTCCGGTAACGCGCCGCCGCCCGGCGGCCCCACGAAAGGCGACCGCCATGCCGACCCTCGGTTCCGCGCACCTCCGCCTCGCCCGCCCGTCCCGCGATCTGGCCGCCGCCGGCCGGTTCTGGCGGGACGGGCTGGGCCTGCACGAGCTCCACCGCCACACCGCGGAGGCGGGCGAGCACTCCCTCCTGATGCTGGGCCGGCCGGACGCCTCCTGGCACCTGGAACTGACCCTCGACCCGACGGGCGCGCTCCGCCCGACCCCCACGCCCGACGACCTCCTCGTCATCTACCTGGGCGGGCCGGTCCCCGACGACCTTCTCGCCCGGTTGGAGCGCTGCGGCGGCACCCGCGTCCCGGCCCACAACCCCTACTGGGACACCTGGGGCGTCACCGTCGAGGACCCCGACGGCTACCGCCTGGTCCTGTGCACCCGGGAATGGAACAACGCGCGGGTGCTGGCGGGGTCCTGAACCGCCTTGCAGGGGACGGGGGTTGGCCGTCCCCGGGGCGCCTCTGACGGATCTCCGCCGGCGTCGGATGCGCGTACCCCAGTACCAGGCGCACCCGCCGGTCCTTCGTGGTGGCGCCGGGTGTGGCCGGCGCCGCTCGCCGCCGTCGGGATGCTCGGCTTCGACCTCGCGGTCCTGGCCGCCGAGCGGACCGCGGACCCGAACGGGACCGGGCCCCAAGCGCCGAACCTGCCGCGGCACCGGAGCGCCGCACCGAGCCGGCCACGGGGAAGACGCCACCGCACCGCCCCTGACGAGACGAAGGCAACACCCCGGGGCGGCCGGCGGGTTGCCGTTTTCGCTGGACAACGCGGCGTTCGCCCGCTGGGATGGAACGGTGCCGACCGAACCCGCCGACGACGCCACCACGGTCTTCGAGGACCACCGCCCGCTGCTCCAGTCCGTGGCCTACCGCATGCTCGGCCGGGTGGCCGACGCCGAGGACGTGGTCCAGGACGCCTGGCTGCGCTGGTTCGCCGTCGACCGGGCGGAGGTGCGCGAACCGCGCGCCTATCTGGTGCGGATCACCACCCGGTTGGCCATCGACCGGCTCCGGCAGGTCCGGTCGCGCCGTGAGTCCTACGTGGGGCCCTGGCTGCCCGAACCCCTCGCCACCGATGTGCTGGCCCCCGAGCGGCCGGTCCCGGACGGTGCCGAGCGCGCGGTGTTCGCCGAGACGGTCACCTTCGGCGTCCTCGTCGTGCTGGAGGCGCTCTCCCCGCTGGAGCGCGCGGTGTTCGTGCTGCGCGAGGCGTTCGGCTACCCGTACGCGGAGATCGCCGCCGTCCTGGAGCGCAGCGAGGCCGCGGTGCGCCAACTGGCCGGCCGGGCCCGGCGGCACGTGGCGGAGGGTACTCCGCGGTTCGACGTCGACCCCGAGCAGCAGCGGGAGTTGACCGAGCGGTTCCTGTCCGCCGCCACCGGGGGCGACCTGGAGGGGCTGCTCGCCATGCTCGCGGACGACGCCCGGCTGGTGGGGGACAGCGGCGGCAAGGCCAAGGCGCCGCTGCGGATCGTCGAGACCGCCGACAAGGTCGCCCGCTTCCTCATCGGCGTCCTGCGCACCTCCCCGGCGGACCTGGAACTCGACTTCCGCGAGCTCAATGGCGGGATGGGGCTGGTCGTCCGTGCCGGCGGCGCTCCGGACTCGGTCTTCCAACTCGGCATCAGGGACGGCCGGATCGACACGGTCTACATCATCCGCAACCCGGACAAGCTGGTGTCACTCGCCGGCTAGCCGGGCCGCGGCCCGCAGGCCGCTCCGCGGGCTCGACAGCACGGGCACCTCGCGGCCGGGCCGCCCGTCGGCCGGGAGGTGTTCCGCGGCGGGTGCCATGGACGCCTGCGCCAGGACGAGGACGTCGGCCCGGCCGGAGTCCCGCTCCCGCCGGGCCGCGTCTGCCACCGCCGCGAGATAGCCGGCCCGGTCGCCGGCCTCGAACCGCTCCCAGGCACCCGGGACGAGCACCTGGTGCACCCGCGCCGGGCGTCCGGCCCTGCGGGCCTCCTCGGCGATCAGTTCCGTGGTGGGCGCCAGGGTGCTCTCCAGCGCGGCGAGGACCGCGATCCGGGGGCCGGCGGCGACGGCCGCCGCGGCCATCGGCCGGTCCACCCGCAGCACCGGCAGGCCGGCCGCCGGCCCGGCCGCCTCGGCCACCGGGCCGAGCGTCGAGCAGGTGCACAGCACCGCCCGGGCCCCGGCGCGCGCCGCCTCGCCGAGCGCCTCGGCGACCTCCTCCGCCACCCCGTCGGGCCCCGACTCCCGGGCCCCCGCCAGGAGTTCGGGCCGGACCAGGTGCCGTAGCGGCAGTCCGGGGGCGTCGGCGTCGCGCAGGGCGTCGAAGACGGGGACATGGACCGGCGAGGTGTGCAGCAGGGCGAGCATGCCCGGGAGCCTAACGCCGGCACATGGCGCAGCGGACGGCCGGCGGCCTGGTGAAGAGGCGGTGAGCGGGGCGCAAAGGATAAGGGATTGGTCTTGACCAAGGATGGGGGCAGTCATATCGTCGAGATACTGCAACAACCTTTAATAAAGAAGCGCGCATTATTCGGGCCCGCTGGGGCCCAGATGTCACTGAGCCCGTTGGGCCCATATGTCACCGCGCCCGCTGGGCCCACATGTCACCGCGCCCGTCGGGGCCGGGTGGCACCGGGTCCGTCCGGGCTCGCGCGCGATGGGGCCCGTCCGCGGGCCCTCACGTCATCAGCACCGGGTCCGCACGGCGGGCCCGCGGCCTCGGGGGGTGGGGATCACGCAGCTCGAAACGGCTCCGGAGCCCAAGTACTGGCATCTCAAGACCGTGCTCAGCGAGGCGCTGGACAAGGAGTTCGCGGTCGGTGAGATCCTGCCCAACGAGCGGGATCTGGCGGCGCGGTTCGGCGTCGCCCGGGCCACGCTCCGGCAGGCGCTGGAACAGCTCGAGCTGGAGGGCAGACTCCAGCGCCGCCGCGGTGTCGGCACCACCGTCGCGCCGCCCCGGGTCGGCGTGGCCGTCGACCCCGCCCGCCACACCTGGCCCGGCGCCGCCGGCGACGACTGGCAGCCGGTCGACGCCGGCGAGGCCGACGCGGTGCCCACCGCGGTGGCCCGCCTGTTGGAGACCGCCCCCGGCGAGGCGGTCCACCTCGTGCGCCGCAGCCGCGTCTCGGCGGGCCAGCCGGTCGCCGCCGAACTGCTCTACGTCCGGGCCGACGCGGTGCCCGGCTGCATCGAGGTCACGCCCGTCGACCCCGCCGCCCGTGCCCGCGCGGTGCTGCTCGCCCTCCAGGGCCTCGACCTGGACGGCCAGGACCGCACCGTCGAACTGGGCTCGGCCCGCGCCGAGGACGCCAGGCAACTGGACCGGCTGCCCGGCGCACCCGTCCTCGTCGTCACCACCCGCTACGTCTCCCAGGGGCGGGCCGTCGCCGTCGCGGTCTCCACCTACCGCGCCGACACCTGCCGGCTCACCTTCGGGGAGCGCGAGACGGAACCGCTCCTCGCGAGCTGACCGGGAACGGCACCGCGTACGGGCCCGCACCGGGGCGCTCCCGGTGCGGGCCCGTACGCCGTCCACCGCCCGGCCCGGGGCGCGCGGTTCACCGCCGCGCGGTCACCGTCCCGTCCACCGCGAAGAGTTCGCCCTCCACGTGGTCCAGCGCCAGCCGCAGCGCACCGGTGGCGATCGCGGCCTGCCCCAGCTGCGAGAGGACCACCTCCGGCGGGCGCAGGCAGTAGCGCGCCAACTCCCGTCGCAGCGGCGTCAGGACGCCCGCCAGACCGGACGCCCAGCCGCCGACCACGACCCGTTCCGGATCGAGGGCCAGCACCAGTGCGGCGACGTCGTGCACCAGCCGCTGAAGGAAGCGGTCCACCGCCTCCTGGGCCTGGGCGTCCCCGTCCCTGGCCGCCGCGAACACCGTCGCCACCTGCGCCTCGTCCAAGGGGTGCAGCGGCTCACCGGTCGTCGACAGCAGCTTTTCGGGCGTCGCCTCCCGGCCCAGGAGGTGCAGTGCGCCGATCTCCCCGGCCGCGCCGCCGAACCCGCGGTACAACCGCCCGCCGATCAACGCCCCGGCGCCCGGGCTCAGCCCCGCGAGGACGAACACCACGTCGTCGGAGCCGGCGGCGGCACCCTGCCAATGCTCGGCCACCGCGGCCGCGTTGGCGTCGTTCTCCACCAGCACCGGGCAGCGGAACGAGCGGCGCAGCCGCTCGCCGAGCGGCAGTCCGGTCCAGCCGGGCAGCGCGGTGCCCAGCCGCACCGTGCCGTCGGCCTCCACGATGCCGGGACTTGCCACCCCGACCGCCCGCAGCGAACTGCGGGCCACGCCCGCCCGGCGCAGCAGATCGGACACCACGGCCCGGACTCGCTCCAGCCGTTCGCCGGCCGCCGCGGTCTCGGCCACGTCGCGCTGCGCGGAGCCCAGCAGCTGCCCACTGAGGTCGGCGAGGACCACCGCGACCCGGTGCGGCCCGATCTCGATGCCCAGCAGGTGCCCGGCCTCGGTACGGAAGCGGAACCGGCGGGCCGGCCGGCCCTGGCGCCGGATCTCGCCGTCCTCGGCGGGGGCCTCGGCCACCAGCCCGGTCTCGATGAGCCCCTCGATGACGCCCTCGACCGTCGGCCGGGACAGGCCGGTCATCTGGACGAGATCGGTGAGCGTGGGGGAGTCCGCGGCGCGCAACGCGTGCAGCACCACCGCGGAGTTGATCCGTCGCAGCAGAGAGGGGTCCCCGCCGGTGAGCCGACCCAACGTCCGTCTCCTCGCCTCGCCTGTCTGGCGGATCGTAGCCGGTCAGCGGGTGTGCGGCGAGCCCTGTGGACCGGCTCCCGAGGGCCCGGCGGCGGTGCTGCGGAGGTGCCCGGCGCCGTCAATTGTCAGACCCTGCCGGTTTACTGACGGTATGACGCCCGAACCGACCGGCAGCGAGCAGTCCCGTCCGACGATCCCGGCGCCCCGGGCCCCCGCGGGGTCCGCCGGGGCTCCGCCCACCGCACCGCACGGGCCCGAGCCGTCCGGCGGCGCGTCCACCGCGCTCGCCCGGCTCGACGCGTTGACGGCCCGTCCGTTCCCGGAGCGGAGGGCGGCCACCGCGGCAGGCGAGAGCGGACCGGGCTTCCATGTGGCGCGGCTGTGGCGGAGCGGACCGCTGTGGGACGCGGATCCGGCCGATGCCGCCGCGGCCCGTGCGCAGTGCACGGACCAACTCGCCGCGCTGGTCGCGGTGGTGTCCTTACGCTGGGGCGAGCCCGTCGTCCACGATCTGACCGACGCGCTGGAGCGCGGCGCGCAGGGGTTGCCCGTCCCGGCTCCGCTGGACGTGCTGTGCGCCCTGGTACCGCGGGTGTACGCCTGGGGCGACGGCGGTCGCTGGATCGCGGTGGGCGCCGGGCCGTTGGAGCCCGGGCAGCCGCGCCAGGTCCTGGGCGCGGTGGCGGCGCGACCGCCGGGCCGGGTCATACGCATGCCCTGGGGAGGCGCTTTCTGATCGTCCGCTCGATCGGCCCGGTGGAGAGGCTCTTGGGGGATGCCCCTGGGACGCGGACGCGTGGTGAAGGGGGCGTTGCCGGGCCGCCTTCGCGAGGCGTCGGCCCAGGGCGTCGGGGGCACGCGGAGGTTGTCGTCCCGGCGGCGGTGGGGCCGCCCCGCCGGAGGAGGCTCCACCGCCGCGGTCTGTCGGGTGGTTAGCCGTGGGCGCTGATCACGCCGCCGGTGCTGAGCACGATGTACACGCCGTTGGCGTCGACCCCGGTGTCGTGCCCCTTGGTCTCCAGCGTGGCGTTCACCGAGCCGTCGTGGCCGATGATCTGGGCGCGGTACCGCAGTTCGCCGACCTTCGTGACCTTGGCGGTCCAGCCGCCCGCGAGCTTGAAGGTGCCCGGTCCCTGGTGTCCACCGCCCATCCAGGAGTGGACCTGGCCGCCCATGGTGAGCACGACGAACATGTCGTTGGCGTCGAGCCCGGCGTCGGCTTCCTCCCCCGTCGTCTCCAGCGTGGCCAGGACCGAACCGCGGCTGATGATCTTGGCGCGGTAGCGCTGGGCGCCGAGGTCGTAGATCTCGGCCTTGCTGCCGTCCGCCAGGGTCTGGGTGCGGATCGGGGATGCCGTCGTGCCCGTGCCGGCGTGCGAGCCGCTCGACTGCTTCCCCGTGGCGCTCGCCTTGGTGCCCGCCTTGTCACCGGAGCCCGCCTTGTCACCGGAGCCCTGGGCGCCGGCGGAGGAGCCCGCGCCGCTGGACTCGACGGTGGCCGCGCTGGTGTCCGTGTGGCCCGCGGACTTCGCGCCGCCGGCGTCCGAGCCGGAGCAGGCGGTCAGGGTCAGGGCGGCGGCTGCGGTCAGGGCCGCCGCGGCAACGTGCAGGGTACGGCGGCGAGCGGTGCGGACGGCGGCGCTGGAGTGCATTTCAGGTCCCCCCGGGACAGTTGGTGACGTGGTCTCCTTGGTAGGTCACCCACTCTGATCGGGGCCGCTATCGCGGGACTGCCGCTCCTCTAACATCCGGCTAACGCGGGTGAGCTGGAAGGGCGCGCACGTTGCCGGTCTCCGTCACGTACGCGGACCGGGCGGCAATGGGGGCGGCGTGCGGGATCGACGTCCGTGCCCACAGCTGACGGAACAGACCATTCTGTGTCGCCACAGCGCTACTGGCGAAGCACTACTGGAGAAGCGCTACCGGAGAAGCACCACCGGGGCCTGTCCGATGGCTGCCGCGGGGCAGACTCATCGGACAGGCCCCAGGGCCACGGCGCGCACGCGGCGGGCACCCGCCGCGGGCCGTGCCCGCCGCCCGTCAGGACTCGGTGAACGCCGCCGTCCGCAGCCGCCCGTACTCCTCCGCCATGGTCGCGAGCGTCCAATGGGCGTTCAGGCCACTGGGGTTGGGCAGTGCCCAGATGCGGGTGGCGCCCAGGGTGCGTTCCTGGGGGCCGATCGCGGCGTGCTTGTCGCCGAAGGCGACGCGGTAGGCGGTGACCCCGGCGACCGCGAGCCAGTGCGGCTGGAGCCGGGCCACCTTCTCGGCCAGCAGCCGGCCGCCCTCGCGGTACTCCTGCGCGGTCAGTTCGTCGGCCCGGGCGGTCGGCCGGGCCACGACGTTGGTGATGCCCAGCCCGTGGTCGAGCAGTTCGGCCTGCTCGGCGGGGTGGAACTGCCGGGGGGTGAAGCCGGCGGCGTGCAGCACGGGCCAGAAGCGGTTGCCGGGGCGGGCGAAGTGGTGCCCGGTGACCGCCGTCATCAGCCCGGGGTTGATCCCGCAGAACAGCACCCGCAGTCCGCCCGCGACCACGTCCGGGACGACGCGGTCGCGAGCGGCCTCCAGTTCCTCAGGGGTGAAGCGCACGTCAGGCCCCGGTCAGAGGATCGCGCCAGGGGCGTAGGCGGCGGCCTCGGGGTGCTGCTCGGCGATCGCGTCGATCCGGGCGACCACCGCCGCCACCTGGTCGGCGGCCGCGCCGGTGAAGGACAGCTTGTCGGCCATCAGCTCGGCCAACTGCGCCTTGTCCAGCGGGATTCGGGCGTCCGCGGCGAGCTTGTCGAGGAGCTCGTTGCGCTCGGCGCCCTGCTCGCGCATGGCCAGTGCCGAGGCGACCGCGTTCTCCTTGATCGCCTCGTGCGCCTCCTCGCGGCCCACCCCGGCCCGCACCGCGCCCATGAGGACCTTGGTGGTGGCCAGGAAGGGCAGGTAGCGGTCGAGTTCGCGGGCGACCACGGCGGGGAACGCGCCGAACTCGTCCAGCACGGTCAGGAACGTCTCCAGCAGGCCGTCCAGCGCGAAGAAGGCGTCCGGCAGCGCGACGCGGCGGACCACGGAGCAGGAGACGTCGCCCTCGTTCCACTGGTCGCCGGCGAGTTCGCCGGTCATCGAGGCGTAGCCGCGCAGGATCACCATGAGGCCGTTGACGCGCTCGCAGGAGCGGGTGTTCATCTTGTGCGGCATCGCCGAGGAGCCGACCTGGCCGGGCTTGAAGCCCTCGGTCACCAGCTCGTGCCCGGCCATCAGCCGGATCGTCTTGGCCAGCGACGACGGCGCGGCGGCCAGCTGCACCAGCGCGGTCACCACCTCGTAGTCCAGCGACCGGGGGTAGACCTGGCCGACGGAGGTGAACGCCTGCCCGAAGCCGAGGTGGGCGGCGATCCGCTGCTCCAGCTCGGCGAGCTTGCCGGCGTCCCCGCCGAGCAGGTCGAGCATGTCCTGGGCGGTGCCGACCGGGCCCTTGATGCCGCGCAGCGGGTAACGGGAGAGCAGCTCCTCGGTCCGTGCGAAGGCGACCAGCAGTTCGTCGGCGGCGGTCGCGAAGCGCTTGCCGAGGGTGGTGGCCTGCGCGGCGACGTTGTGCGAGCGGCCGGCCATGACCAGCTCGGAGTTCTGGGCGGCCAGCGAGGCCAGGCGCGTCAGCACCGCGACGGTGCGGTCCCGCACCAGCTCCAGCGAGAGCCGCACCTGCAACTGCTCGACGTTCTCGGTCAGATCCCGGGAGGTCATGCCCTTGTGGATCTGCTCGTGCCCGGCCAGGGCGTTGAACTCCTCGATGCGGGCCTTGACGTCGTGCCGGGTGACCTTCTCCCGCTCGGCGATCGAGGCCAGGTCGACGGTCTCCAGCACGCGCTCGTAGTCGGCCAGCGCCTGCTCGGGGACCTCCACTCCCAGGTCCTTCTGGGCGCGCAGCACCGCGAGCCACAGCTTTCGTTCCAGCTTGACCTTGTACTCGGGGGACCACAGCACGGCCAGCTCCGCGGAGGCGTAGCGGCCGGCCAGGACATTGGGGATGCGAGGCTTCGCAGACACAGCAGTCACGTGGTCAGAGTCTACTGGCGGTTTGCGCAGGCCAGCGCCCCGGTCCCGGCTGTGCTTTCCTACAGGTCCAGCCCGAGGGCCGGCGCCCCGCGCCTCCGCTCACCGCCGCCCGCGATCCTGCGGTGGCGGCCGTCGCGCCGCGGCGCTGTGCTGCAGCCGCGGCGCGCCCTCGTCGGCACGCGCGGTCCCGTGCCGTCAGCTCTCGTCGTCCTCCGCGGTGCGCTCGCCCTCCGCCTGGGACGGCTGGGTGCGCATCGTCTCGGGGTGGCGCGGCTCGTTGGGATCCCGGTCCTCGTCCAGCCGCTCGCCCTCGGCCTGTGACGGAGTCGTGTACTCGTCGTACTGGCTCATGGCCGCCTCCGCACGATCGGAACGTATGCGTGCACAACGAGCGTATCGCGCGAAAGGGGCGACGGCCCGGGCCGGCCGGACCTCACGCCCCGACCGTGCGCCAGCCTGTCACGGGGCCGGGGTCGGCGTGGTCCGCCGGGGTGATCCAGAAGGCCCTGCCGAGGGCGGCGCTGAACTGGGCGCCGGTCCGGCCGTCCCCCGACGAGCGTCCGGTGAGCCGGCGGCCGATCCACGGGCCCAGGTGCTCGCGGGCGAACCGCAGGTCGGCGGTGCGCCGGGCGGCCCAGCCCGGCGGTATCGCGGCCGGCAGCGGGGTGTCCCAGTCCGACTCGGCGGGCAGGCCCAGGGTCTGCCAGACGGCCTCGGCGACGCGGCGGTGTCCCTCGGCGTTCAGATGCAGCCGGTCCTCCGCCCACATCTGCGGATCGGCCAGTGCCCGGGAGGCGTAGAGGTCCACGACCAGCGCGCCGTGCCGGGCGGCCAGTTCGTCGATGTGCGCGAACAGCTGCTCCATCCGCGGCCGGAACCGCTCCAGCACCGGTCCGCGGCGTCCCGGGCTGCGCATCAGCACCAACTGTCCGCCGCCGCGCACCAGCAGGTCGGCGCACTCCGTCAGCCGCGCGCAGACCCGGGCCACGTCGCATGTGGGGCGCAGGACGTCGTTGAGCCCGCCGACCAGGGTCACCAGGTCCGCGCCCATCGAGGCGGCCGGGCCGCACTGCTCGTCGGCGATCTGGTCGATGAGCTTGCCGCGCACCGCGAGGTTGGCGTATCGGAAGCCGGGTGTCCGGGCCGCCAGGCGGGCCGCGAGCAGGTCCGCCCAGCCCCGGTAGGAGCCGTCGGGGAGGCCGTCGGACATCCCCTCGGTGAAGCTGTCGCCGACCGCGACGAAACTGTTGTATTGCGCATTCGTCTCCATGGCGCGGTGATCCTATCCCGCGGTGTACGGTCGACAGCGGCCGGAGTGCCGGTCGCGACGAGGCAGGGAAAGGCACAGGTGGGCGTGGGATGAGTCCTCGGCGGAGCACCGATCCCGAGGCGGCGACGTTCACCGAGCGGGCCCGGCGGCAGCAGCTGATCGACTGCACCATCGACCTGATCTCCACCCGCGGCTTCCCGTCGACCTCGTTGTCCGCGATCGCGGAGCGGGCCGGGGTCTCCAAGGCCGCGGTGCTCTACCACTTCTCCTCGAAGGACAACCTCACCCGCGCGGCGCTGACCCAGGTGCTGGAGCAGTTCGGCGCCTATGTCCGCGAGCGGGTGGAGCGGGCCGGTGACCCGCCGGCCGCGGTCGTCGCCTATGTGCACGCGATGATCGGCTACCAGCGGGACAATCGCCGCCAGGTCCGGTTGATCACCGAGATGCTGCTCGACGACCACGGTGGCACCCGGCTCAAGACGCCCGGCTCGCACGACACCTACGACCGCTGGCAGAGCCTTGCCGCGCTGCTGGCGGAGGGGCAACGGGCCGGCGCGCTGCGGGAGTTCGACCCCCGCACGGTGGCGCTGGCGATCGGCGGCGCGATCGACGGGGTGATCGGGCACTGGCTCGCCCACCCGGACCTCGATCTGGACGCCGCCGCCGCGGAGTTGGAGACCTTCACCCTCAACGCGGTGGCGCGCTCAGCGTCGTAGCGCGCCGGTGCCCGCCCTGGCGAAGTCCGGGGTCGGCTCGGGCCGGAAGCCGATGCCGCCGAGGTAGCCGGTGACGGTCCGCAGTGCGGGCACCCGCCGCAGCAGCCTCATCGGGACCGGGAGTCGATCCCCGTGGAGCGTGCCGTCCAGCGCGGACCGGATCAAGGCGTGCTCGCTCTGCTGCGACTTCTGCACCATCGCCATCGGCCACTCCCGCCGCCGCTGGACCCGGGCCAGGTCGTCGCTGCCGACCGTCCCCAGGCGCAGCGGCCCGGCCAGGATCCGGGCGGCGGCCACCGCGTCCTGGAGGGCGAGGTTGACGCCGACCCCGCCGACCGGCGACATGGTGTGCGCGGCGTCCCCCAGGCACAGCAGGCCGGGCCGGTGCCAGCGCCGCAGCCGCCCGAAGGTCACGTCCAGCAGCTTGACGTCGTCCCAGGAGCCGATGGTGCCGGTCACCTCGTCGCCCCAGCCGAACAGCGCGCCCAGCCGGTCCCGCAGCCACTGGATGTCGTGACGGCGCAGGGCGGCGTCCTGGCCCTTGCCGATCAGGTAGGACGTCTGGAAGTAGGTGCCGCGGTCCATGGTGACGGCGGCCTGGCCGCCGCCGAACCGGCCGAAGACCCGGCCCTCCTTGAGGGCGTCGGCCGGGGCGTCCACCCGGATCTGCCAGACGTCCATCGGGACGTCGAAGTACCGCTGCCGCATGCCGGCCGTCTCGCGGATCTTTGAGTCCCGGCCGTCGCAGGCGAAGGTCAGGCCCGCGGCCAGCTCCCCGGCCTCGCCGTGTTCGTCGACGTAGGTCACCCCGGTCACCCGGCCGCCCTCGGTGCGCAGTCCGGTGGCCCGGGTGCGCATCCGCAGGGTGAAGGCGGGTTCCTCGGCGGCGGCGCGGGCGATCAGGTTGAGGAAGTCCCACTGCGGGACCATGGCGAAGTACTTGTGGCGGCCGGGGATGCGCCGCATGTCGGCCATCACCACGGTGGTGTCGCCGATCTGGGTCCGCATCTCCTCCAGTTTGGGGAAGGGCAGCTTGGCGAACTCCTCGCCGAGGCCGAGGTCGTCCAGCAGGTTCAGGGTGGACGGATGGACGGTGTCGCCGCGGAAGTCGCGGAGGAAGTCGCCGTGCTTCTCCAGGACGGTGACCTCGATGCCGGCCCTGGCCAGCAGCAGTCCGAGCATCATGCCGGCCGGGCCCCCGCCCACCACGCAGCATGTCGTGCGGTCCATGGTGTCTCCCCCTCGTCGCGTTGCGCGTACGGATGCGCGACCGGGCCGTCGCGGTGGCGGTGCGCCACGCGACTGACCGATCGGTTAGCAATCTAACCGATCGGTCAGTGGTGGTGTTCAGGGGGTCGTTCCGTCGCGGCGGGACCCCAAGGGGCGTCAGGCCGTGGGCTGTTGCAGCACCAGCTCCCGCAGGACGTCCTCCATGGTCACCAGACCCGCCAGCCGGCCGTCGTCACCGATCACCGCGGCCAGGTGCGTACGGGAACCGCGCATCGCGGTCAGCACGTCGTCCAGCGGGGTCGCGGCCCGGACCCGGGCGATCGGCCGCAGCGCCGACACCGGGAACGGCGCGGTGCGCGGGGCGGCGTCCAGGGCGTCCTTGACGTGCAGGTAGCCGAGGATGCGGCGGGTGTCGTCGACGACCGGGAACCGCGAGAACCCGGACTCGGCGGCCAGGCGCTCCAGCTCCTCGGGGGTGGTCCCGATGCGCGCCGAGACCACCTCGTCCACCGGCAGCACCACGTCCCGCACCGGGCGCCGGCCCAGCTCCAGGGCGTCCCGGAGCCGCTCCTGGGCCCGCTCGTCGAGCAGGCCGGCGGCCCGTGAGTCCTCGACCAACTGGGCCAGCTGGACGTTCGAGAAGGCGGCCGCGATCTCGCCCTTGGGTTCCACCCGCAGCAGCTTCAGCAGGCTGTTGGCGAGCGCGTTGACCGAGAAGATCACCGGGCGCAGCGCCCGGGCCAGCGCCACCAGCGGCGGCCCGAGGAGCAGCGCGCTGCGGACCGGTTCGGCCAGCGCCACGTTCTTCGGGACCATCTCGCCGAAGAGCATGTGGAGATAGGTCGCCGCGGCCAGCGCGATCACGAACGAGATCAGGTGGGTCAGCGCCTGCGGCATCCCCACCAGGTCGAACAGCGGCTCCAGCAGGTGCGCGATGGCCGGTTCCGCCACCGCGCCCAGCACCAGCGTGCACAGCGTGATGCCCAACTGGGCCGCGGCCAGCAGCGCCGAGACGTGCTGCAGACCCCACAGCACGCTGCTCGCCCGGCGGTCACCGGACTCCGCGTACGGCTCGATCTGACTGCGGCGCACCGAGATCAGCGCGAACTCGGCGCCGACGAAGAAGGCGTTGACGACCAGGGTCAGCAGGCCGACGAACAACTGGAGGGCGATCATCGGCCGGCCTCCTCGCCGGCGGCGTCGGCCGGCGCGTGCAGCAGCACCCGGGCCGCGCGACGGCCGGTGGCGTCGAGCACCTCCATCGTCCAGCCCGCCATCTCGACGCTGTCGCCGGGTTGGGGGATGCGGCCCAGCTCGGTGGCGATCACGCCGGCGAGGGTCTCGTACGGGCCCTCCGGCAGCCGCAGGCCGATCCGCTCCAGCTGGTCGGTGCGGGCGGCGCCGTCGGCCTGGTAGATCGCCCGCCCGTCCGCGTCGGCGCCGGCCGGGGCCAGGTCCGGGATCTCCAGCGGGTCGTGCTCGTCGCGGACCTCGCCGACCACCTCCTCGACGATGTCCTCCAGCGTGGCGACGCCGGCCGTGCCGCCGTACTCGTCGATGACCACGGCCATCGTGCGCCGGTCGGACAGCCGGTCCAGGAGCCGGTCCACGGTCAGCGTCTCGGGGACCAGCAGCGGCTCGCGCAGCAGCTCGGCGACCGGATGGCGGGGCCGCAGCTCGGCCGGGACGGCCAGCACGTCCTTGACGTGTGCCACGCCGACGACGCTGTCGAGACTGCCGCGGTAGACGGGGAAGCGGGAGAGCCCGGTGGCCCGGCACGCGGACGCGACGTCCTCGGCGGTGGACTGCACGTCCAGCGCCACCACCTGCACCCGCGGGGTCATCACGTTCTCCGCGGTCAGGTCGGCGAGGTTGAGGGTCCGGACGAACAGTTCGGCGGTGTCCGCCTCCAGGGCGCCCGCCCTGGCCGAGTGCCGGGCCAGCGCCATCAGCTCCTGCGGCCCGCGGGCCGAGGCCAGTTCCTCGGCCGGCTCCAGGCCCAGCCGGCGGACGGCCCGGTTGGCGGTGTTGTTCAGGTGGGTGATCAGCGGCTTGAAGACGGCGCTGAACGCGCGCTGGGCGGTGGCGACGCGCTTGGCCACGGCCAGGGGGCTGGAGATCGCCCAGTTCTTGGGCACCAGCTCGCCGATGACCATCAGCACGACGGTGGACAGCGCGGTCCCCAGGACCACCGCCAGTGAGCCGGCGGCGGCGCGCGACAGCCCGATCGCGGCCAGCGGACCGGTCAGCACGGTGGCGATGGCCGGCTTGGAGAGCATGCCGATGATCAGGCCCGTCACGGTGATGCCGAGCTGGGCGCCGGACAGTTGGAAGGTCAGTCCGCGGACCGCCTTCAGGGCGCTGTCCGCGCCGCGCTCGCCGCGGGCGGCGGCGCGCTCCAGATCACCGCGCTCCACCGTCGTCAGCGAGAACTCCGCCGCGACGAAGACGCCGCAGGCGAGGGTCAGCAGCAGCGCCACGGCCAGCAGGAGCAGGTCGGTCATCGGGTCACCTCCGTCCCATGGTCGGGCACGGGCGGGAGGTTCGCGCCCTGTCGGAAGGACGCACGACAACTGGGAGGTTCGGCCATGGCCGGACGCTCACACACCTTTCGTCGGAGAGGGGTTTCGGGGGATTTCCGTTCATCCCGAACGCCCATAGTAAAGCGACGGCAAAGTTCGAGGGGTCGGACGGTCGTGGAGACGCGAGGAGCCCGCCCCGGAAACGGGGACGGGCTCCAGAGCGGCGGGTCGGCGCGGCGCTCAGGCCTCCAGCGGCCTGACCCAGCGGCGCCACTGGTCCTCCCGGTGGTAGCCGGCGGCGGCCCACGCGTGGTGCGCCGGCTCGTTCGCCTCCAGCACCATCGCGTCGGCACGCCGGCCGCCCAGGGCCGTGAACCGCCGCTCGGCGGCCGCGAGCAGCGCCGTGGCGATGCCCTGCCGACGCCGTTCCGGCAGGACGGCGAGGCGGTAGAGGCTGCACCGCCAGCCGTCGAAGCCCGCGATCACCGTGCCCACCAGTTCCTCGTCGGCTCCCGGCTCCGTCCCGGCCTGGGGGACCCGCACGGCCAGCAGCAGCGCCTCCGGGTCGCGGGCCACCAGCCGGGCCACGCCGTCGGTGTCGTCACTGATGCTGGTGCCCTCGGCGGCGCTCTTCCAGAAGGCCAGCACGGCATCGAGATCGGCCGGCCCAGCGGCCCGTATCTGCACGTCACTCATGGTGGGGATCCCATCACCGCGGCCGCCGCCCCGTCGAAGGGATTCCGCGGAGTGAGACCGGGGGCGGCGTCCGGTCAGCTGCCCTTGAGCTCCTCGATGACCGGGGCGAACTCCTCCCTCGCCGATTCGAGGACGGTCAGGTACGAGAAGCCGTGGCGCTCCCGGTGCTCCCGCAGCTGCTCGGCCATCTGCGCCGGGGTGCCGATCAGCAGCGTCGGCACCTACAGCGTGGGGAACGGCGCCGGCCACCCCAGATGGTCCGGGACGAGCAGCACGTCATAGCCCAGTTCCTCGGCGCGGCGGCACTTCGCGCGCCAGGCCGGACCGGTGTCGAGGGCGAGCAGAGCGACGCCGAAGCGGAAGTCCTCCCCGGCTCCGGATCGACCACCAGCTCGGTGCGGCCGTCCCGCAGCGACGGGTAGTAGCCGGTCCAGCGCTCGGTGATCCGGGGGTCCGGGAGCCGCGCGAACTCCCGCAGCGCGCCCAGGATCGCCTGGTCGATCTCCTCGCTGGCGAACGGGTCGTGGGTCACCGCGTAGGCGTGGCTGTCGCCGATCGTCAGCCGGCCGTCGGCGGTCTGCGACAGCAGCACGTGGATGCCGTGCTCCCGGTGGAACGGCAGCCGCGCGCGCAACCGGGCGTCCAGCGCCGCACGGGCCGCGCACCGCTCGAACGCCGCGTAGTGCAGCAGGGTCAGCCCGCCGCACAGCATCGGTCCGAGCTGCCAGCCGTCCGGCTGCACCCCCGTCCGCAGCATCTGGAGCTTGCAGCGCACCAGCCCGCTCTCCCAGAACACCTCCGGGTAGAGGGTGGCGAAGTCGTTGCCGCTGCACACCACGATCCGGTCGGCCCGCCACGCGCCGTCGGTGGTGGACAGCCGCGGCGCCGCGATCCCGCGCACCGCCGTCCCGAAGCGGACGTCCACACCGTGGGCGTCGGCCAGCTGGGCCGCGACCGCGGGGATCGCCCGCCGGGGATCGACATTGACCTCGGTGGGGCTCCACATCGCGCCGAGCAGCCCCTCCGCGTGCACCGCGGGGCCGCGGCGCACCGCCTCCGCCGCGGTGACCATCGTCGTGCCGCGCTCACGGGCGGCCGGGGTGGTGGCCACGAACTCCTCCAGGACGGCGAGTTCGTCCGGGTGGTGGGCGAGATGGAGCGAGCCGGTCGGCTCCGCCCACATCCCGGTCTTCGCGCTGAGCTCCAGCCAGATGTCCCGGCTGCGGAGCGCTCGTTCGTAGACCGTGCCGCGGCGCTGGCCGATCGCCCAGACCATCCCGAAGTTGCGGATCGAGGCGCCGACCGCGCGGGTGTCCCGTTCGAAGAGGACCACGCGGTCGCCGCGCCGGGCGGCGGCCAGCGCGTGCGCCAGGCCGACGATGCCGCCGCCGACCACCGCGGTGTCGGCGGTGCGGACCGGCCCGGTGGCGCGGCCGGATGCCGCGGCGGTACGGGGATCGGGCGTGCGGTGGGTGGGGTGCGTCGTCATCGGTTCCCTCTCTGGAGACGGGGTGGGTCGCGAGGAGGTGCCGTGTGGTGCCGGAGTACGACAAGGCTGACGCATCGTCAAAAAAGCGTAGTAGGACGGCTGTTCCCGTTGAGGGAGGAACAGTCCGGTCAGGGGGAGCGGGGGAGTGGGGAGGGGCGGTCAGCCGGTCAGGGGTCGTCCGGCGGCCAGCGCGGTGCCGATCCAGTAGCTGTCGAAGTTGCGCAGTCGGTGTCCGTCGGGGAGGGCGCCGACGGGGGCGTTGACCAGGAACGGGACCCGTTGCTCGGTCAGTCCGCCGTGCGAGCGCAGTGGTTCGGTGAAACCGCTCAGGTCGTGCCGGGCGGGGGTGGTGCCCAGTGCCGTGTTGCGCTCGGCGAGCACGACCAGGTCGCCGATCCGGTCGCCCGGCAGCTCGAACCGCTCGCACGCCTCGGCGCGGGTCAGCACTGCCGCCACCCCGGCCGGTTCGGCCAGCCCGGCGGCCAGCGCGGCGGTCTCCTCCGGGCCGGTGCCCGGCGGCAGGTGCACCGTGGCGTAGGAGCCCAGCGCGCCGTGGTGGACCGTGTACGGGTCGGTGATCGGCAGCACCACCCGGGCCCGTCCCGTGCCGAGGCTCCGGTCCAACCGGTCCTGAAGAAAGACGACTTGGGCGCGGCCCGCGCCGTCGCTCTTGGCGTTCATCCCGTGGTCGGCGGTGACCACCAGCACCGCGCCGAGCGCGTCCAGTCGCGCGAAGTACCGGTCGAGCATGGCGTAGAAGTCGTTCGCGACCGGTGAGCCGGGGGCGTGCTTGTGCTGGATGTAGTCGGTGAGCGACAGGTACATCAGCTCCGGGCGCTCGCGTTCGAGCACGTCCACGCCCGCGGCCAGCACCAGTTCGCTCAGCTCGACGCTGTAGACCGGCGGCAGGTCCATGCCGGTGCGCTCCAGCACCTTGTCGATGCCGTGTTCCGCCTCGGTGACCCGGTCGGCCCGTTCGGCGGAGAAGCAGATGCCGCCGGTGAGCCCGTGGCCCAGCAGGCGGCGCAGTTTGTCCTTGGCGGTGATCACCGCGACCCGCGCGCCGTGTGCTGAGAAGGCCGCGAACAGGGTCGGGGCGCGCAGCAGCGCCGGGTCGTTCATCATGACCTCGCCATGGGAGGCCGGGTCGTAGAAGTAGTTGCCGCAGATGCCGTGGACCGACGGCGGTACGCCGGTGGCGATCGAGAGGTTGTTGGGATTGGTGAAGGACGGCATCGTGCAGTCGGCGCGCAGATCGCTGCCGCGCCGCAGCATGCCCTCCAGGAACGGCATCCGGCCGTCGGCGACGGCCCGTTCGTGGTAGGCGTCCTCGCTGCCGTCGATGCACACCACCACGACCGGCCGGGCCGGCCAGGCGTAGTCGCGGCCGTTCACCGTCAGTTGCTGGGCACCGGCTTGCTTCATCTGCGGATCCACCCCTGAGTTCGGTCGACCGGGACGGCGGTCGGTGCCGCCCCGCTCCTCATGGGTAGCACCGCTGCTCAGCGCCGCAGAACCACCGAAAGCGCTATGGGTGTCATAGCCTCTCGGCCGCGGTGGCCGCCTCCTCCGCGGCCGCTTCCGCTTCGAGTCCGGCCCAGATCTCGCCCGACAGCGTCACCGCGGTGTCGATGTCGCCCGCCGCGCAGGCGTCGATCAGCGCGTCGTGCCGGGCGGCGGAGGCGCGCGCCGCGGTGCTGGAGAAGCGGCGGCGCTCCAGGCGGCGCAGCAGGGGGGTGTACCGGTGCACGGTCTCGGCCAGCGCCTCGTTGCCGCAGGCCTCGATGGGCACGGCGTGCAGCGCGTCGTCCGCGGCGACGGCGGCCGCGGGGTCCTCGGCGTCCAGCGCCCGGACGAACGCGGCGTTGGCCGCCCGCATCCGCGTCAGGTCCTCGTCGGTCAGGCGGGGTACCGCGGTGCGGACCGCGAGGGCGTGCATCGCCTGGACGACCGCGAGCGCGTCGCGGATCTCCCGGGCGACGACCGGGGCGACCCGGGTGTAGCTCTGCGGTTTGGACACCACCAGCCGCTCGGCGGTGAGGCGGGCCAGCGCCTGTCGCACGGGGGCGCGGGAGAGGCCCAGGCGGTCGGCGAGCTCGCCGTCGTGGAGTTTCTGCCCCGGGGGCAGTTCGCCGGAGACGATCGCCTCCAGCAGGGCGTCGTACGCCTTGTCGCGGAGCAGCCTTCTCGGCACCGGTTCCAGTGCGGTCACCCCTTGATCCTAAGCGGCCGCCCCGGGCGGACGGGACGTCGAGGGGCGCACTAACATTTCAGATGTCAATTGTGCGTGATCGTCGGTCCGGTCCCGCCGGACGGTCATGACGGGCCGGTCCGGCGGACCGGGAATCCCGTGCCGGGCCGGCCGAAAGGCGTCCTGCGCGCCGTGAGGGAAGGGAGAACCGTGCCGATATCCGCACGCGGCACACGGGGCGGCATCGTCCTCCCCATGGGCCTCGGCGTTCTCGCCGCCGCCTGCTTCGCCACCACCTTCGTGCTCAACCGCATGATGAGCGTGGCCGGCGGCTCCTGGATGTGGAGCGCGAGCCTGCGCTACCTCCTCATGACCCTCCCGCTGCTCGCGCTGGTCGCGGTCCGCGGCGGCCTGCCCGCCGTACTGCGCAGCCTGCGGGCCCGCCCGGGCGTCTGGCTGCTGTGGTCGACGGTCGGCTTCGGGCTCTTCTACGCGCCGCTGACCTGGGCCGGGGAGCACGGCGCCGGCTGGCTGGTGGCCGCCACCTGGCAGCTGGTGATCGTCGCCGGGATCGCCCTCGGGGCGCTCGGCGGCGGCCGGGTCCCGCTGCGCACCCTCGGTGTCTCCGCGCTCATCGTGCTCGGGGTCGTCCTCACCCAGCTCCAGCACGCCGGCGGCACCGGGACCGGCGACGCACTGCGGGTGGCGCTGCCCGTGCTGGTCGCCGCGGTCGCCTATCCGCTCGGCAACCGCCGGCTGCTCGGGCTCGACGGCCTGGACGGGGTGCAGCGCACGCTCGCGATGACGCTGGGGTCGCTGCCCCTCTGGCTGGCCCTGGCCGGCGTGGCCGCGGTCACCCAAGGCCCGCCGTCCGGCGGCCAGTTGACGCAGTCGCTGATCGTCGCGCTGCTCTCCGGCGTGGTGGCCACCACCCTCTTCTTCCGGGCCACCGACCGGGTGCGGGACCACCCCGCCGCGCTCGGCGCCGTCGAGGCGACCCAGGCGGCCGAGGTGCCGTTCACCCTGCTCGGGGAGGCGCTGCTGACCGGGGTCGCGGCGCCCGCGCGCGCCGGCTGGGCCGGTCTGGCGCTGATCGTCGCCGGGCTCTGCGCGCATGCGCTGGGCCACGTACCCCGCGGCGGCGCCCGCCGGCGGCAGCCCGACGGTGCCCATGGCGCGGGCCCCGAAGGCGATGAGCCCGGAGCCGACCCGCGTCATTCCGAAGCGGTACCGCGTCCCGACCGACGCCTCCAGTGCGCCGGGGAGGAGCGCCACTGCTGAGCCGAGCGGGATCCCGGCGCGGGCCGGCGCGCGGCGAGGGGGAAGCCCGGACGTCCCCGCCCTGTCCACGGCGGGCTTCCCCGGGCTAGGGTCGACGGGCGTAGTCGATCATGACGCTTCCCCGCGGCGCCCCGCGCGCCGCGGACCGAGGGAGGGGCGTGGAACTCAACCTCCACCGACTGTGGATCTTCATGCAGGTGGTCGAGCACCAGGGCTTCTCCGCCGCGGCCCAGAAGCTCTACATGAGCCAGCCGTCCGTCTCCAACCAGGTGCGCCGGCTCGAACAGTCCCTCAGGGTTCCCCTCATCGACCGCTCCGGCACCCGCGCCCGGCCGACCGCCGAGGGCGAGGTGCTCGCCGCGTACGGCAAGCGGGTCTTCCTGCTCGCCGAGGAGGCGGTGGCCGCCGTCCGGCAGGTCAGCGGCCTGGTCACCGGACGCCTCCTGGTCGGCGGCTCGACGACCGTGGGCACCTATCTGCTCCCCGCCCTCCTCGCCCGCTACCAGCAGCGCCACCCCGCCATCGACTGCGACGTCTTCGTGGGCAACTACGAGGCCGTCCAGGAACGGCTGTCGAACGGCGACATCGGCATCGCCGTGGTGGCCGGCACCCCGCTCGGCGACCGCCTGGCCGTGGAGTCCGTCCTCGACGAGCGCCTGGTCCTGATCGCCGCCCCCGACCATCCGCTGTCCGGCCGCACCGCCGTCGCCCCGGACGACCTGGCCGCCGCCGGCCCCCGCTTCCTGCTGCGTGAACCGGGCTCGCAGACCCGCGCGCTCCAGGAACGCGTGCTGGCCGACTGGGAGTTGGCCGCCGCCCCGCGCGCCGACATCTGGGGCCCGGAGGCGGTCAAGCGGTGCGTCGCGGCCGGGATGGGCCTGGCCCTGATCTCCGAACACGCCGTCGTCGACGAACTGCGCGCCGGGACCCTCGCCGTGCTTCCGGTCACCCCGGCCCCGCACCCCCGCCCGATCAGCCTCATCCGCCGCCGGGACCGGCTGCTGTCCCCCGCGGAGCGGGCGTTCCTGGACGTGCTGCGCGGGGTGCGGCACTGGCCGGGGGAGTCCGGTGACGACCCTTGTCGGTGCTAGCAGTTGCGCGCTAGCTTGGCAGGGTGGCGAAAACGCAGTTGAACGTCCGGGTCGACGAGGCCACCGCCGAAGCGGCGCGGGAGCGCGCCCTCCAACGGGGGGTCAGCGTGAACCGCTACATCGAAGAGCTGGTGCTCAGGGACGCCGGCGAGGTCGGCCAGACCTTCGTCGAGGCCGCCGCGGACTTCATGAAGCAGTACGAGCGGGTCTTCGCCGAGGAGTTCGGCCTCGACCCGGGAGCGGACCGCCTCCGCTCCACCCCCGACCACCGGGACGACCCCCACCGGGAAGGACAGCCGGGCACAACGTGACACTGCGCATCGATCTCGCCTGGCTCCTCCTCATCGCCGAACAGCACACGCCCGGAGACCCGCAGGTCACCGACTGGGGCGCCCTGATGGCCGCGATCGGCCGCCACGAAGCGGAGATATTCGGCGTCCCCGTCTACTCCGAGCCCCAGGACCGCGCCGCCGCCCTGCTCCAACTGCTGCTGCACGTACCGGCGTTGGAGCGCTCCAACGCGATGTTCGCCAGCGCCGTCGCCTACGGCTTCCTCGTCGCCAGCGGCCTGAAGGTCGCCATCTCCCCCGAACAGGTCCGCGACCTGGCCCGCCTGGTCAAGGACGGCACCGCGGACGTCCGCACCATCGCCGAGGAACTGCGCACCTGGACGGTCTGACCCGGATCCGCGGCGAACAGCCATCGCTTCGTTTCGGCTCCATGCCCCTGGGACCGCCCGGATGTCGAATCCCGGCGGACGGTTCCGACCTCGGATGTGAGGGACCCGCCCAGAGGTCCCGCGAAGCGAGGAGAGGTTCGAGGAAGGACATGGGACGACCCGTGGTGCACTTCGCCGAGTCTGCACCGCGCGGACCTGACCGGGGAGGCGATCCGGCTGACCCGCATCGCGCACCGGGCGCTGCCCGATGACGGCGAAATCGCCGGGCTGCTGGCACTGATGCTGCTGACCGACGCCCGACGCCCGGCCCGCACCCGGCCCGACGGCAGCCTGGTCCCGCTGGAGGATCAGGACCGCGGCCGGTGGCATCGCGCATCGATCGAAGAGGGGCTGGACCTGGTCACCCGCACCCTCTCCCGTGCCCGGGTGGGCCCCTACCAACTGCAGGCGGCCATCGCCGCCGTGCACGGCGAGGCGGCCCACGCCGCGGACACCGACTGGCCGCAGATCGTGCGGCTCTACCGCCTGCTCAAGGAGGCCGGCCCCGGCCCGATGGCCACCCTCGGCCATGCCGTGGCGGTCTCGATGGTGGAGGGCCCCGCCGTCGGCCTCGCGCTGCTCGAACCGCTGGAGCGGGACGGGCGGTTGTCCCGGCACCACCGGCTGCACGCGGTCCGCGCGCACCTGTTGGAGACGGCGGGCGACAGCGCCGCGGCGCTCGGCGCCTACCGCCTCGCCGCCCGCCTGACGACCAGCCTCCCCGAGCAGCACTACCTGCACGCCCGCGCAGCCCGCCTGGAGCGGACCGCCGATCCGGTCGATGAGTGAGTCAACTACCGTGCAGAGGAGGCCGGTTGGGAGCCGGGGCGGGTCGGGTCGAACGTCCCCGTGCCGCCCAGTTCCGGTGCCAGCCAGTCGGGGGCCGCGGTGCGGAAGGCGTCCGGCGGCAGGGCGCCGGAGCCCGCCGGGAGGGCGCCGAGCAGCGGGGCGCCGGCGGCGCGGGGCAGGTCGGCGAGGTTGCAGCGGGCCGCGAGATCGGGCTCGGCCGGCCAGCTGCCGATCACGACGCCGGGGCAGTCCAGGCCGTGGCTGCGCAGCGCCAGCGCGGTCAGCGCCGTGGAGTTGAGGGTGCCCAGGCCGGCCTCGACGACCACCAGGACCGGGGCGCCGGCCAGCCGTGCCGCGTCGGCGAGGGTGTGGCCCTCGTCGTCGAAGCGGACCAGCAGCCCGCCGGCGCCCTCGACCAGGACCAGGTCGTGCGAGGCGGCCAGCTTCAGCGCGGCCTCGGCGATCTCGTGCGGACGCACCGCCGGCCGGCCGGCCCGCCGGGCGGCCGTGTCGGGCGCCAACGGCTCCGGATACCGGGCGAGTTCGGCGAGGGTGACCGGGCCGGCCAGCCGTTCGACCTCCGCCGCGTCCCCCGGCTCGTCCGGGGCGACGCCGGTCTGGACGGCCTTGAGGACCGCGACCGAGCGGCCCTGGCGAAGCGCTGCCGCGGCGACCGCGGCGGTGGTCATGGTCTTGCCGATCTCGGTACCCGTACCGGTCACGAACAGCACCGACATGTGGTGTGCCCTTTCGAACTCGTCGCTGGTGGTGGGGGAGAGGGACCGGCGGGGGCGGACCGGCCGCCCCCGCCCGCGGCGCGGGTTCAGCCCTCGCGGGCGGCCGCGCACACCGCGGCGCAGATCCGCGCCACGTCCTCGTCGCCGGTGATGTACGGCGGCATGGTGTAGATCAGGTCGCGGAACGGGCGCAGCCAGACGCCCTCCCGGACGGCGGCCCGGGTGGCGGCCGCCATGTCCACGGGGTGGTCGAGCTGGACCACGCCGATCGCGCCCAGGACGCGCGCCTCGCGCACCCCGGGGAGCTCCGCGGCGGGCGCCAGCCCGTCCCGGAGTCCGGCCTCGATCCGTTTGACCTCCTGCGCCCAGTCCTGGGACAGCAGCAGCTCGACGGACGCCTCGGCGACGGCGGCGGCCAGCGGATTGCCCATGAAGGTGGGGCCGTGCGCCAGCACCGGCAGTTCGCCGCGGGAGATCCCCTCGGCGACCTCCGTGGTGCACAGCGTCGCCGCCAGCGTCAGATAGCCGCCGGTCAGCGCCTTGCCCACGCACATCACGTCCGGGGCGACCCCGGCGTGCTCGGCCGCGAACAGGGTTCCGGTCCGGCCGAATCCGGTGGCGATCTCGTCGAAGACCAGCAGCACGCCGTGGGCGTCGCAGGCCTCGCGGAGCACCCGCAGATAGCCGGGGGAGTGGAACGCCATCCCGCCCGCGCCCTGGACCACCGGCTCCACGATCACCGCCGCCAATGCGTCGGCGTGCCGGCCGATCAACTCCCGCAGGTGCGCCGCGTACCCGGCGTCCAGAGGGGCGTCGAAGCCGGCCGGCGGTGCGTCCGCGAAGAGTTGCTCTGGCAGCACGCCCTGCCAGAGGTGGTGCATCCCGCCGTCCGGATCGCACACCGACATCGGCTGCCAGGTGTCGCCGTGGTAGCCGCCGCGCCAGGTCAGCAGCCGCTGCTTGTGCGGCTTCCCCTGGGAACGCCAGTACTGGAGGCACATCTTGACCGCCACCTCGACCGACACCGAACCGGAGTCGGCGAGGAAGACGTGCTGGAGCGGAGCGGGGGTGATGTCCACCAGCCGCTTGGCGAGCCGGACGGCGGGTTCGTGGGTGAGCCCGCCGAACATCACATGGCTCATCCGCTCCAACTGGCCGCGGGCCGCGTCGTTGAGCACCGGGTGGTTGTAGCCGTGCACCGCCGACCACCAGGACGACATCCCGTCCACCAGCTCGGAGTGGCCCTCGGCCGGCCGGCCCAGCCGCAGCCGGACGCCGGCGGCGGACTCGACCAGCAGCGGCTCGCTCCGGCCGGGCATCGGCCCGTACGGGTGCCAGACGTGCTGCCGGTCGAGCGCCAGCAGGGCATCGGGGGTGAGCGGCTCAGGCATTGGGCGGCAGGTCGGTGCCGGCGCCGCGGCGGCGCACCGCGACCAGATCGCGGCGGGTCTCCTCGGAGGGGCCCGGGACGGTGGCCTCCGGCGCGGTCGCCGGCTCCGCCTCCCCGCATGCCGCCGCGTCCCTGCGGTGCGCCGGCAGCGTGGTGGTGTCGGTGCCCTCCACCTCGAACCCGGCGTCCGCGATCATTGCGAGGTCGTCCTTGCCGGCCTGGCCCTCGCTGGTCAGGTAGTCGCCCAGGAAGATGGAGTTGACCAGGTGCAGGGCGAGCGGCTGGAGGCTGCGCAGATGCACCTCGCGGCCGCCGGCCAGCCGGACCTCCACGTCCGGGCAGACGAACCGGACCATCGCCAGGATGCGCAGGCAGCGCTGCGGGGTGAGGTGCCACTCCTTGGCCAGCGGGGTGCCCTCGAACGGGATCAGGAAGTTGACCGGCACCGAGTCCGGGTCCAGCTCGCGCAGCGCGAAGACCACGTCGACCAGGTCGGCGTCGCTCTCGCCCATGCCGGCGATCAGTCCGGAGCAGGCCGACATCCCCGCCGCCTGGGCCTGCTGGACGGTGTCGACCCGGTCGGAGAAGTCGTGCGTGGTGCAGATGTCGCCGTAAGTGGCTTCCGAGGTGTTGAGGTTGTGGTTGTAGGCGTCGGCGCCCGCCGCGCGCAGCCGCTCCGCCTGACCGTCGTTCAGCAGCCCCAGGCAGGCGCAGACCTCGACGCCCTCGTTCTCCTCCTTGATGGTGGAGATGGTCTCCGTGACCCGCTCCACGTCCCGGTCCGTCGGCCCCCGGCCGCTGGCCACCAGGCACACCCGCTTGGCGCCGCCGGCCACCCCGGCCGCGGCCGCCTTGGACGCCTCGTCCGGCTTCAGCCAGGTGTACTTGAGGATCTCGGCCTTCGAGCCCAGCCGCTGGGAGCAGTACGAGCAGTCCTCCGGGCACAGGCCCGACTTGAGGTTGACGAGGTAGTTGAGCTTGACCCGCCGCCCGAACCACTCGCGGCGCACCTTCCCCGCCGCGGCCACCACGTCGAGCAGTTCCTCGTCGGACGTCGCCAGTACGGCGAGCGCCTCGTCACGGGTCGGCACCTCGCGCCGCAGCCCCTTGTCCACCAGTGTGTTCAGCAGCTCCATGGCGATGATCCTGGCGTACGGCCCGGCCCCCGGCCAAGGAGGATTCCCACAATGGCCATCGATCGGGGTGTGTGTATCACCACACCGTCTTCGAGTTGAACGACCGCTAACGTCTATCGACAGCCCACAATCGAGGCCGCGCAGGACCGTTGCCGCGACCGCTCCCCGGGCCCGCTCACCGGGCCGGGCGGACGGCGTGTCGCCCCGGCCGACAGACGAAGGACGCCGATGCCGCAGGACCCCGCCCCGACGCTGTTGCACGACACCCAGACCGCGCCCGCCGAGTCGGCCGCAGCGGCCCGCCGGCCGTCCTCCGGCGCGGCGTTCGACTGGATCGACGCCGCCCGCACCGAACGCCGCCGCGCCGGCCTGGTCCGCACCCTCCGACCCCGCCCGGCCGACTCCCCGCTGCTGGACCTGGCCGGCAACGACTACCTCGGGCTGGCCCGGCACCCGGAGGTGACGCGGGGCGCGGCCGAGGCCGCCGAGCGCTGGGGCGCCGGCGCGACCGGCTCCCGGCTGGTGACCGGCAGCACCGAGCTGCACGCCCAACTGGAGTGCGAACTGGCCGCGTTCACCGGTTTCGAGGCGGCGCTGGTGCTGTCCTCCGGGTACACCGCCAACCTCGCCGCGGTCACCGCGCTCACCGCCCCCGGCACCCTGGTCGTCTCCGACGCCGGCAACCACGCCTCCCTCATCGACGGCTGCCGGCTCTCCCGGGCCCGCACCGAGGTGGTCCCGCACGCCGCCCCCGCGGCCGTCCGTGCCGCGCTGGCCGGCCACGACGGCCGGGCGCTGGCGCTCACCGACTCGGTCTTCTCGGTCGACGGCGACGCCGCGCCGCTGGCCGCGCTCGCCGACGCCTGCCGCACCCGCGACGCCGCGCTGCTGGTCGACGACGCGCACGGGCTCGGCGTGCTGGGCGACGGGGGCCGCGGTGCGCTCGCCGCCGCCGGGCTCGCCGGAGACGCCGACGTGGTGGCGACCATGACCCTCTCCAAGTCCCTCGGTTCCCAGGGCGGCGCGGTGCTCGGCCCGGCCCGGGTCATCGAGCATCTGGTCAACACCGCCCGCTCGTTCATCTTCGACACCGGGCTGGCGCCGGCGGCGGTCGGCGGGGCGCTGGCCGCCCTCCGGTTGCTGCGCCGCGAGCCGCACCGCCCGGCGCGGGTCCGGCAGGTGGCCGGGGAACTGCACGCCGGGCTCACCGCGGCGGGCCTGACGGCGGTCCGCCCGGACGCCGCGGTGGTCTCCGTCCGCGCCCCCTCCCCGGAGGCGGCGGTCCGTTGGGCGGCGGACTGCCGGGCGGCCGGGCTCGCGGTCGGCTGCTTCCGCCCGCCGTCCGTGCCCGACGGGATCTCCCGGCTGCGGCTGACCGCCCGGGCCGACCTGACCGACGCGCAGATCGCCATGGCGGTCGGCGCTGTCGTGGCGACCGCGCCGGTGGCCTGAAGTCACCGCCCGGCAGCGCCGCCACCGCGGCGCACCGGGCCACGGCACCGCCCCGGCCGCCTCAGACACCTCAAACGCCCTACGTCACCGCAGAGTTCACCGCATCGGACGAGGGCCGGCGACAGGAGTCCGTATGTCTTGGGCGATCATCCGCCACATCGGCGGCATGGGTGGCAGTCTGGCGCACAGCACACATCCGAGGACGTGAGCCCCGGCCGGCATGCGCGTTTCTGACGGGCCGACGCCGCGCCTCGGTGGGAAAGGGACGGCCCGTCATGGCAGACCACCAGGAATCCACCCGCACGCTGCCGAGCCTGGACACCTCGGTCGCCGACGCCCGCGGGCACATCCGGGACGTCCTCGTCCACTGGGGCCTGCCGCCCGAGGAGTCGGCCGTCGACGATCTCGTCCTGATCGTCTCCGAACTCGCCACCAACGCCGTCCAGCACACCCGCGGCCGGTCCCCGCATTTCACCGTCGAACTCCGCCTGGACCACGACGCACGGCTGTGTCTGGGCGTCACCGACGGCCATCCGAGCCCGCCGCGCCGCCTGCCCGCCGCGGTGCGGCAGGACAACGGCCGGGGCCTGGTGATCGTCCGCTCGCTGGCCGCGGAACGGGGCGGCCGACTCTGGGTCGAGCCGGCCGCCGGCGGCAAGACGGTCTGGGTGACGGTGCCGTGGCCGGCCACGGCACCCTGACGGCGACGGCCCGCCGGAACGATGCGGCTCCCGGGGCGCCGCCCCGATCCGCCGGACGGCCCTCGGCGCGGTCGTCGAACTCCCGTCTGCCGTCTGCCGTCTGCCGTCCGCCCGGCACGCCCTCCGGGCGGCACGCCCTCCGCCCGGCACGCCCTCCGGGCGGGCGACGGCAGCGCCTCATCGCGCTCCCCGGGCGGCACCAGCAGCGCCTCCGTCCCGATCGGCCGGAACCCGGCCGCCAGCAGGGCCCGCACGCTGCGCGCATTGCCCGGTGCGACCTGGGCCCACAACGGCTCGCCCGCCGGCACCAGATGGCGCGCGGCCCGGGCCAGCTCCCGTCCCAGCCCGCGCCCTTGGGCGACGGCGTCCACCTCCACGGCCATCTCCCAGCGGCCGGCCACCCCGCGGCCGACCACCACCGTCCCGCCGTCGGCGGTCGTCCAGGCCCGTACCGCGTCGCGGAACCGGAGGGCCCGGGATATCCGCGGGTGGTCGTGGTCGGTGACCTCGGTCAGCGCCCGCGGTGGCGGGCCGGGGAGGGCTTCGGCGATCGTGAGCATGTCGACGGTGTGGACCTCGCGGCCGAGCCGGGCGCCGAGCGCACCGAGGAACGGCGGGGCGAGCGGCGCCGCGAGGTCGCCCGGCGGTATCCGCTCGCGCACCCATGACGCCGGCACGTCGGCGAACACCACGGCGTGGGCGGTGAAGGACGCCACCCCGGCATCGCGCGGGGAGGGCGGCGGCAGCACCGTCACCGACCCGTCGGCGGGCGGGAAGCTCCCGCGCGCCGCGGCCGTCAGCAGCTTGCTCAGTTCCGAGGTCACATCGCCAAGTTACCGAGCACCACTGACAGTTGGCCGTGCGCCGGCATCATCCCCGGTCAGCGCACCCGCCCGTACGAGACGGCGTGACTCCAGATCCGCTCCAGCCGGACTACCGCGCCGGTCTTGGGCGCGTGCCAGATCCGGTTGCCGCCGGCGTAGATGCCGACGTGGTAGATCCCGCGGCGGGAGTGGAAGAAGACCAGATCCCCGGTCCTGCGGGCGGCACGCGAGATGCGCCTGGTGTGCCGGTACTGCTGGTCCGCGGTGCGTGGCAGGGCCCGCCCGGCGCGCCGGAACGAGTAGCGCGTCAGTCCTGAGCAGTCGAAGCTGTTCGGTCCCTGGGCGCCCCAGCGGTACGGCGCGCCCTTCTTGGAGGCGGCGATCCGCAGCGCTTTGGTGGGCACAGGGGCCTTCGCGGCCTCCGCGGTCGCACCCAGGCCCGGTACGGGACCGGCCAGGGCGACCAGGGTGAGGGCGGAGACGGTGCCGGCGCGCACCAGGAGATGCGGCAGCTGCACGCGCATGGTCATGCGCAACCCTTCGTCAGCCGGTGATCCGGACGACGGCGGAAGCTGCTGTCCGTCCGGACCGCCCCGTCGCTGTGGCGGGGGCTTGTCGTCGAAAGGGATCGTCACGCACTACCCGCCCGATTTCCGAGCTGAAAATGCCGTATGTGACATTGGTCACGTTTGGCGCCAATGGGTGTATTTGTTCCATCCGGCCCCGTCATCGGCTCGTCGGCGGGGCGCGGACCAGGGCAGAAACCCAAGGGGGGCGGGAATTTTCGGTGAGCCGCGCAATTCCTCGCCCCCTTACCGCAGCCCCGCACGCTACGCCGTCCGGGCGCCCGGAAGCCGCCCGTGTCCCGGCGCGGGGCACCCCCTCTGGACGGGCCTCACGCCGGCCTCAGGGTGCCCCTCGCGGCCGTCCGATCAGGGCTCGTCCTGCGGTGGCACGGTCACCCGCCGTGCCCGGCGCTCCCCGTCCAGCACCCGCAGCGCCCGCCCCAGGGTCGCGCTGTGCAGCTCGCTCTCCCCGCGGTCGTGCATCAGGGCCAGTGCGTCCCGCAGCTCGGCGGACTTGCCGACCAGGGCCTGGGCGGCGCGCAGGCCGGCGTAAGTGGTGGCGCCGCGGGCCGGGTTGATCCGGCCCAGCAGATCCAGCACCGCCAGGTAGGAGTCGATCAGTTCCCCCTCGGCCCGGGTGAGCGCGGGCAGCGGCGGCAGCTCCGGTGGCAGCACCGCGCCCTCACCCCTCGAAGGACTGCACGGACCGCTTGCGCCCGCGGGTGAGCCCGTCGATCAGCCCGTACTCCTGGGCGGCGGGGGCGTCGAAGAAGGTGTCCCGCTCGGTGTCCGCGGCGATCCGCTCCAGGGGCTGGCCGGTGTGCTCGGCCAGCATCTCCTCCAGCTTGTTGCGGGTACGCAGCATCTCCTCCGCCTGGATCCGCAGGTCGTCGGCCTGGCCCTGGACCGCTTCGCTGAACGCCGGCTGATGGATCATCACCCGGGCGTGCGGGAGGGCCAGCCGCTTCCCCGGGGCGCCGGCGGCCAGCAGGACCGCGGCCGCGGAGGCCGCCTGGCCCAGGCAGACGGTCTCCACGTCGCAGGAGACGAAGCGCATCGTGTCGTAGATCGCGCACATCGCGGTGAACGAGCCGCCGGGGGAGTTGATGTAGAGCGAGATGTCCTGGTCCGGTGCGGCGTGTTCGAGGTGGATGAGCTGCGCCATCACGTCGTTGGCGGAGGCGTCGTCGAGGGGCGTGCCCAGGAAGACGATCCGCTCGCCGAGCAGCTTGGAGTACGGGTCCAGGGTCCGGGTTCCGTAGCTGGTGCGCTCGGTGAACTCCGGCAGGACGTAGCGGGCCGTCGACCGCAGCATGACTGCTCCCTTCCGTCTGTAAAAAATGTACAGGACGTACATCCCGTTAGAATGGGAGCATGGCCTACGAAATTCCGGTGACGCAAGCCCGGGCCGAGCTCGCGGATCTGATCAACCGCGTCGTGTACGGCGGCGAGCGGGTGGTCGTCACCCGCCATGGCAAACCGCTCGTGGCGCTGGTGTCTGCCGCTGACCTGGAACGACTCGAAGAGCTGGGGCGGGAGGAGGAGGCCGCGGAGCAGGAGCAGGTGATCAGCACGGTCTCGTCCATGCGGCACCTGCCGTCCGCTCCGGGCGAACGTCAGCGCTTCGGTATCGCGGCGGAACACCGCGACCCGGCCGCCGGGAATCGGCGACCGGGTCGGGAGGGGTGACCGCGGCGAGGTCCTGTCGTCAGTCTCCTGTCTGCGGACGGGACCGTGGCGACAGGGCCTGGGGGACGGCCGCGCGGTGCGGCCGTCCATGCCGCCGGGGCGTCAGGAGCTGAGCTGCCACACCGCGTTGGCGATGGCGTCGGTGTTGTTGTGCAGCGCGGTGTCGTCGATGTTCTTCGACGTGTCGCAGGAGCGGTGGTAGCAGGCGTCGAACGCCTTGCCCGCGGTGCCGCCCCAGTTCTTCGCCTGGGCTTCGGTCTTGATGTAGTCGGCCCCGGAGAACAGCCCGCCGACCGGGATGCCGGCCTGCTGGAAGGGGGCGTGGTCGGAGCGGCCGTCGCCCTCGGTGTCCCACTCGGTGGCGATCTTCTTGGTGCCGAACCAGTCGGTGAAGACCTTCGCGAGCTTGTCGTCGTAGTGGTAGACGAAGTAGCCCGGGTTCGGCGAGCCGATCATGTCGAAGTTCAGGTACGTGGAGATCTTCGACCGGTCGGCGCCCAGGGTGTCGACGTAGTGCTGGGAGCCGACCATGCCGTCCTCCTCGTCGCCCCACCAGGCGAACCGGAGGTGCTTGGCGGGTTGGAGGTGCTCCTTGGAGACCGCCAGTGCGACCTCCAGGATGCCGGCCGAGCCGGAGCCGTCGTCGTTGATGCCCGGTCCGGCCTCGACCGAGTCGAGGTGCGAGCCGACCATGACCGTCGAGTCCTCGGCGCCGCCCGGCCAGTCGGCGACCAGGTTGTAGCCCTTGGCGCCGCCGCTGTTGAACTCCTGGACGGTGGTGGTGAATCCGGCCGCGTCCAGCTTGCCCTTGATGTAGTCGACCGACGCCTTGTAGCCGGGCTGGCCGTGGGCGCGGTTGCCGCCGTTGGCGTCGGCTATGGACTGGAGCTGGTCCAGGTGGGCCTTGATGCCGGCCACCGGGATGTCCGGCGCGGCCTGGATCTGGGGTGAGGTGGCCTGGGCGACCGCCGCGGTGCCCAGCAGGGCGGCGACGGCGGTGGCGGCGCCGGAGGTGAGGACGGCGCGGCGTATGCGGGTTGAGCGTGACACGGAAGGCTCCGATGCTGTTGTGGGGGGTGAAGCGCAGCGGAAATCTTGACGCGAGCATGAGGATTCCGAGGGGCTTTCCTTGCGGTCAAGGGCGAATATCGGACAGCTGCGTCCGGGCATCGGAATGGCGCCTGTTTTCGGGGGGTATTTCCCGTTGGTCGTGAGCTGTCCGGCTGCTTTTCCGCACTCCGGAAGGGAGTTGGGGAGGGGGAACGCGCCACCGCGAGGGGAGTGTGGCGTCGGAGGCCGGGGCGGGGTGAGCGGTCGCCGGAGTAGTCGCCGGGCGGTAACAGCCGGTGATTTTCGGTGGGTTAGGCCAGGCGCGACAGGGGGTGTGGAATTCCTCGCGCCGGTATCGGCATCGAAATCTCGCCGAACTAGCCTCCCCGATGAGGGAGTTACTGATCAACTAGTGGAAGTCCGTTTGCTCCCCCTTTAATCATTGTGTGCTACATCTAATCATGCAGGTATGTTCACGCCTGTGACCTGGGTAAATGCGCCCGGGTGGAAACCTGTGAGGTGGAACGTATGCAACTGACCCCGCATGAGCAGGAACGGTTGTTGATTCATGTGGCGGCAGACGTGGCCGAAAAGCGACGTGTCCGAGGTGTGAAGCTCAACCACCCGGAAGCCATCGCCCTGTTGACGGTGCACATCCTTGAAGGAGCGCGCGACGGCCGCACCGTCGCCGAGCTGATGTCCTCCGGACGCAAGGTGCTCTCCCGTGACGACGTCATGGAAGGCGTCCCGGAGATGATCCACGACGTCCAGGTCGAGGCCACCTTCCCCGACGGCACCAAGCTCGTCACCGTTCACGAACCCATCAACTGACCACGGGAGCGCAGAACATGATCCCGGGACAGATCCTCTACGCCGACGAGCCGGTGCGCCTCAACGAAGGCCTCCCCCTCACGCGCATGACCGTCCTCAACTCCGCCGACCGCCCCGTCCAGGTCGGCTCCCACTACCACTTCGCCGAGGCCAACCCCGGCCTCGACTTCGACCGCGCGGCCGCGCACGGCCTGCGGCTGAACGTCGCGGCCGGCTCCGCCGTGCGCTTCGAGCCCGGCATCCCCACCGAGGTCGAGCTGGTCCCCCTCGCCGGCAAGCGGATCGTCGCGGGCCTGCGCGGTGAGATCGCGGGCTCCCTCGACGAGAGCAACGCACGGGAGGCCGTCGGGCCGCAGCCGTGGAACGACCTGCACCGTCTCCGAGCGTCCGGAGATGGGGGTGCCCCCGGACGGAGTCTGGGGGAGAACGGAGTCGAAGGTGTCTGAACTGACCCGCCAGGAATACGCCGCCCTCTTCGGCCCCACGGTCGGCGACCGCATCCGGCTCGCCGACACCGACCTGGTCATCGAGATCTCCGAGGACCGCTCCGGGGGCCCCGGACGGGCCGGTGACGAAGCGGTCTTCGGCGGCGGCAAGGTGATCCGCGAGTCGATGGGCCAGTCCCGCGTCACTCGCGCGCAGGGCGCGCCGGACACCGTGATCACCGGCGCCGTGGTGCTCGACCACTGGGGCATCGTCAAGGCCGACGTCGGCATCCGCGACGGCAGGATCACCGCCCTGGGCAAGGCCGGCAACCCGGACACCATGGAGGGCGTCCACCCCGACCTGGTCATCGGCCCGGAGACCGAGGTCATCGCGGGCAACGGCAAGATCCTCACCGCCGGCGGCATCGACACCCACGTCCACTTCATCTGCCCCCAGCAGGCGGACGAGGCGCTGGCCTCGGGCATCACCACCATGATCGGCGGTGGCACCGGCCCGGCCGAGGGCAGCAAGGCCACCACCATCACCCCCGGTGCCTGGCACATCGCCCGGCTCCTGGAGGGCATGGACAGCGTCCCGGTCAACGTCGGTCTGCTCGGCAAGGGCAACACCATGTCCCTGCCGTCGATGCGCGACCAACTGCGCGCCGGCGTCCTCGGCTTCAAGATCCATGAGGACTGGGGCGCCACCCCCGCCGTCCTGGACGCCTGCCTGCGGGTGTGCGAGGAGAGCGGCGCCCAGCTCGCCATCCACACCGACACCCTCAACGAGGCCGGTTTCCTCGGCGACACCATCGCCGCCATCGCCGGCCGCTCCATCCACGCGTTCCACGTCGAGGGCGCCGGCGGCGGCCATGCCCCCGACATGATCGCGATGGTCTCCGAGCCCAACGTGCTGCCCGCGTCCACCAACCCCACGCGGCCGCACACCGTCAACACCATCGAGGAACACCTCGACATGCTGATGGTCTGCCACCACCTCAACCCCGCCGTCCCGGAGGACCTGGCCTTCGCCGAGTCCCGGATCCGGCCCTCCACCATCGCCGCCGAGGACATCCTGCACGACCTCGGCGCCATCTCGATCATGTCCTCCGACGCCCAGGCCATGGGCCGGATCGGCGAGGTCGTGCTGCGGACCTGGCAGACCGCGCACGTCATGAAGCGCCGCCGGGGCGCGCTGCCCGGTGACGGCCGCGCGGACAACCACCGCGCCCGGCGCTACGTCGCGAAGTACACCATCAACGCGGCGCTCGCCCAGGGCATCGACCACGTCGTCGGCTCGGTCGAGAGCGGCAAGCTCGCCGACCTCGTCCTGTGGGACCCGGCGTTCTTCGGCGTCAAGCCCCAACTGGTCATCAAGGGCGGCCAGATCGCCTACGCGCAGATGGGCGACGCCAACGCCTCCATCCCCACCCCGCAGCCGATCCTGCCCCGCCCGATGTTCGGCGCCACCGGCCGGGCCCCCGGCAGCAACTCGGTCAACTTCGTCTCCCAGCAGGCCCTGGAGGACAACCTCCCCGAGCGCCTCCCGCTGGGGAAGTCCTTCGAGGCCATCCGCTCCACCCGCGGGGTCAAGAAGGCCGATATGCGCAACAACGACGCCCTGCCGCGGGTCCACGTCAACCCCGACACCTTCACGGTGACCATCGACGACGAGGTGGTCGAACCCGCCCCCGCCGCCGAACTCCCCATGGCCCAGCGGTACTTCCTCTTCTGACGTACCGCCGAGATACGATCCGGAGCACCAACGATGAGCCGCGCAGCGCTGCTCGTCCTCGCCGACGGCCGGTTCCCCGCCGGAGGGCACGCCCACTCGGGCGGCGCCGAACCGGCCGTCACCGCGGGGCACATCAAGGACGCCGCCACCCTCGCGACCTTCTGCCGGGGCCGGCTGCACACCGCGGGGCTGGTCGCCGCGGGGCTCGCCGCCGCGGCCGCGGCCGGTCTGGACCCGCTCCTCCTGGACGACGCGGCGGACGCCCGCACGCCGGTCCCGGCGCTGCGCCAGGTCGCCCGCCGGCTCGGCCGCCAGATGATGCGGGCCGCCCGCGCCACCTGGCCCAGCGCCGAGCTGGACGCGCTGGCCGCGGCCCGCCCGCGCGGCGCCCACCAGCCCATCGTCCTCGGTCTGGCCGCCCGGTCCGCCGGCCTCACCCCCCTGGACGCCGCCCACGCGGTCGCCTACGAGAACATCAGCGGCCCGGCCACCGCCGCGGTCCGCCTGCTGAGCCTGGACCCCTTCGACGCCACCGCCGTCCTCGCCCGCCTCACCGACGACCTCGAACAGGTCGCGCAGGCGGGCGCCGACGCCGCGCACCGCGCCGTCACCGAGGGCCCGGACGTCCTGCCCGCCGCCTCCGCGCCGTTGCTCGACATCACCGCCGAAGCACACGCCGCCTGGCCGGTCCGGCTGTTCGCGTCCTGACCTTCCGTCCACCCACCGCGCCGCGCACCCCGCGGCCGTACGAACCACCGGAGTCACCATGCACCTCGACCACCAGGACGGCTTCCCCGAGCGGCACACCTACAGCGCCGCCGCCCCCCTCCGTCCCGACGGCACCCGGCGCGCCCTGCGCATCGGCCTGGGCGGCCCGGTCGGCACCGGCAAGACCGCCACCGTCGCCGCCCTGTGCCGCGCACTGCGGGACGAGTTGTCCATCGCCGTCGTCACCAACGACATCTACACCCGCGAGGACGCCGAGTTCCTGCGCCGCGAGGCGGTCCTGCCCACCGAGCGGATCGTCGCCGTGGAGACCGGTGCCTGCCCGCACACCGCCATCCGCGACGACATCTCCGCCAACCTCGAAGCCGTCGAGGACCTGGAGGAGAGCCTCGGCTCGCTCGACCTCATCCTGGTCGAGTCCGGCGGCGACAACCTCACCGCGACCTTCTCCAAGGGTCTGGTCGACGCCCAGATCTTTGTCATCGACACCGCCGGCGGCGACGACATCCCGCGCAAGGGCGGCCCCGGTGTCACCACCGCCGACCTGCTGGTCGTCAACAAGACCGACCTCGCCCCCTACGTCGGCGTGGACCTGGAGGGCATGGCCCGCGACGCCAAGGCCCAGCGCGGCGACCTGCCCGTCGCCTTCACCGCCCTCAAGCAGCCCGGCGGCGTCAAGCCGGTGGCGGAGTGGGTCCGGGCGCGGCTGGCGGACTGGACCGCGGCCCAGGCATGACCCGCACCCTGACCCTCCCCACCGCACCGCAGGCCACCGCCCTCCCGGCGGGCGGCCTGCGGGCCACCGCCCGTATCGTCGCCCGTTTCGACGACGGGGGCGGCGCCACCCGGCTGCCGGTCCTGGACGGCGCCGGCCCGTTCGCGCTCCGCCGCATCCAGTCACCCGCGGACCAGGCCAGGGTCTGCCTGGTCGGCGCCATGAGCGCCCCGCTCGGCGGCGACCGGCTGCGTATCGAGGCCACCGTGGAGGCGGGCGCCGCCCTGCGGATCACCGCGGCCGCGGCGACCGTCGCGCTGCCCGGCCGGACCGGCGATGTCGCCACCTACGACGTCCACTTGACCGTCGGCGACGGCGCCCGGCTCGAATGGCTGCCGGAACCGCTGATCTCCGCCGAGGGCAGCGATCTGCGGATGACCACCACCATCGACCTCGCGCCCACCGCCCGCCTGGTGTTCCGCGAGGAACAGGTCCTGGGCCGCAGCGGTGAGCACACCGGTGCGCTCCGCAGCCGCCTGACGGTCCGCCAGGCCGGCCGCACCCTGCTCGACCAGGAGACCGCCTACGGGCCCGGAGTCCCCGGCTGGGACAGCTCCGCCGTCCTCGGCAGGCACCGCGCCGTCGGCCAACTCCTGCTCTGCGGGCCGGAGTTCGCCGACCGGCCGGCCGAGGTGCGGCTGCTCGGCGGGGCGTCCGGTGACGGCGCCGGCCAGGGCGTCCTGGCACCGCTCGCCGGACCCGCCGCCCTGGCCACCGCGGTCGCACCGGACGGCCTGTCGCTGCGGCGACTGCTGGACGGGGCCGCGGCCGGCTGAGGAGGCTCACACCTCCAGATCGGCCTCCAGAAGGGCGAGGCGGCGGCGCGCCAGCGCGAGGTTGGCGCGCTTGCGGTCCAGCACCAGATAGAGGAACAGGCCGCTGCCGCTCTTGCCCGTCACCGGCCGGAGGATGTGGTACTGCGAGGTCAGGGTGATGAGCATGTCCTCGATGGTGCCCTGGAGTTCCAGCATCTCCATCGTGCGCAACTTCGCGCGGACCACATCGGTGTTCCCGGCCGCCGCCACATCGAGATCGAACGTCTGGGGATCGCCCAGCGTGGCGAGCGCCATACCGCTGGTGTAGTCGACGAGGGCGACGCCTATCGCACCCTCGATCGTCGACATCGCTTCGCCGAGGGCGGTTTCCAACTGTGTCATGAGGGGTCGTGCCTTTCGGTGGGTTCGCCGGCTTGCCGGATTCGCTGGATGTTCGGTCGTACGGGTCGGGTGGACTTCTTCGGCCGCCGTGCGGCCGGGGGCGGGAACGTCCGGGGTCGGGGCCGGTGGACACCGGTCCGCACCCGGCAGTCGGCGGACCGGCCGCTCATCGGCCCGGTGGCGCGTCGAGCAGGGCCGCGATCCGGGCGGCGGTGCGCCGGGCCTGGAGGTGGAGCCGGCCCACGTTGGTGTCCGGTCCCGCCACGGCGGTGAGCACCGCGCGGTTCCCCACCGCGTACGCCGCGACGTAGCCCCGGCTGCCGCGCGTCAGGGCTTCCTCGAACCCGCCCTGTCCGGTGGCGTCGGTGAGCCGCTTGGCGACGCCGATGGCCGCGGCGGTGAGCGCGGCCAGGCCGTCGGGTTCGATGTCCGGCAGGTCATGGGCGATCACCATGCCGTCCGCGCTCGCCACCATTCCGCCGTGCAGATGCCGGACGTGATCGCGCAACGCGAGCAATTCGTCCCGGATACCGGATGCGATCGCCTCGGTCTCGCTCGTCATCGGTCTTCTGATGCTCCTTCTTCTGGCGCGCATTCCGAATACGCGCCTCATGGGCGGGGGTCACAGGGACTCACAGGTTCTCCTCCAGGGCGGTGCGCAGGCGGACGAGGAGGGCGACGTCCGGATCGGTGATCTCCAGGGCACCCGGGTCCGGGAGGTGCCAGACCGTCGTCTCCGCCGCGGCATCGCGCGCACGCCGTCCTTCCTGATGGGTGCCGGGGCGCCGGCGCGGCAGCGCGGGCGGCAGTCGTACTCGCCCGGCCGCGGCCAGCCGCCGCACCTCCAACAGGGTGCAGAACGCCGACTGGCCGAGCGCGTGGGCGAGTTCGCCGGGGGTGCGCACGCCGTCGGCGTGGGCGAGCAGCCACCGCTGCCGGCCGGTGAGGGGCGGATGGCCGTCCCGTTCCGGCCGCAGGGGGACGACCGGTGCGCCGTCGGCGGCCGCCCAGGCGTCCAGGCGGTCGAGTTGTGCCCGCCGGCGCTCGACCGCGTCCAGCAGGGCGGCGGCGCCGACCGGGCGGATCACGCCCAGCCAGTGCACGTCGCCCGGTGTGAAGGAGGTGGCCCCGGAGGCCGGCGGCAGGACGAAGCAGGCCGCGTCGAGCAGGGCGGAGAGCTGGCCGATCTCCAGTTCGCCGCGGGTCAACCAGCCCCGCCGGAGCAGGAATCGGCCGCCCTGGTGGGTGGCTCCGGCCGCTTCCGCCGCGTGCCGCCAGTGTTCCGGCGACAGCCGGCCGGCCTGTGCGAGCCGGGCGCCGAGGTCGGGCGCCGCCGGGCACTCCACGCAGTAGACCGCGCCCTCGTGGAGGTAGACGCAGCCGTCCGGGCCGCGCAGCGCACCGGTGGCCCGTTCGGCGGCGTAGCGGCCGAGCGGACCGGACCGGCCGTCGTCACCGATCGGGGACCCGTGGGGCAGTGGCGTCCGGCTCATGGCGCGACGTCAGCCCGTCACCAGCTCCGCCGCCAGTTCTCGCAGGCGCAATCGGGCGATGGCCAGATTGGCCTGCGTCCGGTCCAGCCAGAGATGGAGGCAGGTCTGGCTGTCGAAGGCGGTGGGGATCAGGCGGATGAGGTGGTAGCTGCTCCCCGCCGTGATGATCAGGTCCTCCAGCGGTTCGCCGTTCCCGCCCGTGGTGTCGAACGTGGCGTTCCGCGCCACCGACTGGACCACCTCGGCGGTGTCCGCGGCCGCCGCCTCGTGGTCACCGTGCGGGGCCTGCCCGACGGTGCCCAACGTCAGCCCGCTGGTCCAGTCGGTCAGACCGGCCCCCCGGACTCCGGGTATCCCCATCGCACGGGCCAACACCTGGTCGATACCGGGCACCTGACGTCTCCCTCCGGCGAGCGCGCCATGCGGCGCAGCACAGGACAAAACAAAACGCGAGGCTCTCCCACGTTTGCGGTCTGTGGGAGAGCCTGCACGGAAGGTTACTGAAGGCGGCGTGAAGCGCACCGGCATATGCGTGAGGCCGGGGTCAATTGGCCTGTTCTCACCTCTCGTCGGCCCGTTGTCGGCCCTCTGTTGACCGCGGGCGTACGCCCGCTCACCCCCGCGCAGCCGCCTGTTGGCCAGCGTTCAACCGGCGCACGGCCCGGCGTCCCCGTGCGCCCCTCGTGGGTTTACCAACTGGCCGAAACCAAGCGCTGGGAGGGGAGGCCATCCGGCCGCCCGACGGCGCGGAAGGACCCGCCGACGTCCCGGACGGACCCCGCCACGGGCGCGGTCGGACATCGTGGCGCGCGTCGGTGGAATGGGGCGAGGGGGCCGTCGGTCAAGTGCCGCGGCAGGCGACCGTTCCCGCTCTCGCGTGCGCCAACCCTACGGATTGATAAAGAAATTGTGGCGCAATCTGTTCAAACGTGGCCCGTACACGACAGGATCCCCCTGTAGCTCTGTGATCATCGCCGCGACGCGGCGCACCATGCAGGGGGATCAACCACGTGAGACGAACAGTAGCGCTCGGCGCCGCCGGCACTCTGGTGACCGGCGCACTCCTCGCCGGCGCGATAGCCACGCCCGCAGCCGCGGGCGAACAGCGAACCGGCGGCAAGGCCGAGGCACGCGGCGTCGCGCTCGCCGCCGCCCGTGCCGCCAAGGCCGGCATCAAGTGGCAGGACTGCCCGGCCGACTGGGGCCTGAAGGCCCCGATCCAGTGCGGCTTTGTCACCGTCCCGGTCGACTACGCCAAGCCCAACGGCCACACCATCAAGATCGCCGTCGACCGGGCCGTCGCCACCGGCGGCCCCGAGCAGCGGCAGGGCGCACTCCTCTACAACCCCGGTGGCCCCGGTGGTTCGGGCATGCGCTTCCCGACCCGGATCACCAACAAGAGCGCGCTGTGGGTCAAGACCGCCCAGGCATACGACTTCGTGGGCTTCGACCCCCGGGGCGTGGGCCACTCCGCGGCGATCTCGTGCCAGGACCCGCAGGAGTTCGTCAAGGCTCCCAAGGCCGACCCGGTGCCGGACAGCGAGGCGGACAAGCGCGCCCAGCGCAAGCTCGCCCGCCAGTACGCCCAGGGCTGCCTGGAGCGCACCGGCCGCGAGATGCTGTCGCAGATGACGACGCCCAACACCGCCCGCGACCTGGACGTGGTCCGCGCCGCGCTCGGTGAGAAGAAGCTCAACTACCTCGGCGTCTCCTACGGCACCTACCTCGGCGCGGTCTACGCCACGCTCTTCCCCGACCACGTCCGCCGGATGCTGGTCGACAGCGTCGTCAACCCCTCGCGCGAGTCGGTCTGGTACCAGGCCAACCTCGACCAGGACGTCGCCTTCCAGACCCGCTGGGGCGACTGGAAGCAGTGGGTGGCCAAGAACGACGCCGCCTACCACATCGGGGACACCCCCGAGAAGGTCCAGGCCGCCTGGGAGAAGCTTCGCGCCGCCGCCAAGAAGCAGCCCATCGGCGGGGTGGTCGGCCCCGCCGAACTCACCGGCTTCTTCCAGAACGCCCCGTACTACGACAGCGCGTGGGCCGAGGTCGCCCAGGCGTGGAGCGCCTACCTGGCCGGCAACGCCCAGCCGCTGATCGACAGCGCCGGGCCGCACCCCGACGACAAGGCCGGCAACATCCAGTCCGAGAACGGCAACGCGGTCTACACCGCCGTCGAGTGCACGGACACCAAGTGGCCCACCAGCTGGAGCAAGTGGGACCGCGACAACACCCGCATCCACCAGCAGGCCCCGTTCATGACGTGGTCCAACGCCTGGATGAACCTGCCCTGCGCCACCTGGCCGGTCAAGCAGCAGACCCCGGTCGAGGTCAAGACCGGCAAGGGCCTGCCGCCGGTGCTGATCGTGCAGAGCACCCGTGACGCGGCGACCCCGTACGGCGGCGCCGTCGAGCTGCACAAGCGGCTCGCGGGCTCCCGCATGATCACCGAGCGGGACGCCGGTTCGCACGGCGTCACCGGCCAGGTCAACCCCTGCATCAACGAGCGGGTCGACGCGTACTTCCTGAAGGGCACCACGGACCCCACGGACGTCACCTGCGCCCCGCACGCCACGCCCGTCCCGGCGAAGCAGACGGCCAAGGCCGCCGGCTGACCCACCACCGGGGGCGGTCGGGATCTTCCTCCCGGCCGCCCCCGGCGCGTGTCCGGCCGATGCCGGGCCCCGCCGTCGGACTCCCGTTGCCCGCCCGGCAGACGGGAGCGCGACGAGTGGGCCCAGGCGTGCCGTCAGCCCGGGAACAGCGCGGCGAAGGCCGTGCTGTCGGTCCGCGCCGGCCGCCGCCCCACGCCCCGCCTCCGCCGTTCCGCGCGGGCGGGGCCGTCGCCGTCGCGGTGCCGGGAGCCGCTCCGTCACGCTCCCGGCACCGCGGCGTCCGCGCGTCCACGGGCCCGTCCGGGCGACCGCACGGCGTGGCCCCTTGTACGCCGGGACGAGGAGGGGTGGCCTGGGGCCTGTCGTCACCCCGCGACGCCTGGCACGCGCTCTCGCCGCACCGGGCGAAAGCCCCAGTACGTCCGCAGGGGCTTCCCCCGCACACCGAGAGCACGCACCAGATGCCGCGGGGCCGCCCTTCGGACGACGGCGGGAAGGTGACGACAGGCCCCGGGGCCGCCGGCGCCGTCCGTCGTCCGTCCCCGGCGCCACCGCGCGCTCCCCACCGGGACGGCGCCCCGAGCGATCCAGGAGACCCGATGCCCGTGAGCCGACGCCGAACCTCCCGCGCCACCGTGGCCGCGGGCATGACCGTGGCACTGTGCGCCGCACTCGGCGCGGCATCCGCCCGCGCCGCCGCCCCGGACACCGCCGACGGCCTCTTCCTGACCGTGTCCGGCGCCCGCGACACCTGGATCCACGGTGTGCGGCTCACCTGCCCCGACCTCCGCGGCGCCCATCCGCACGGCGCCGCCGCCTGTGACGAACTGGCCTGGGCGCACGGCGATCTGAACGCCCTGCGGGGCGAGCTCCACCCCTGCACCCGGGAGTACGACCCGGTCACCGTCACCGCCTCCGGCAACTGGCGGGGCGTGCCGGTCAACTGGCGCCGGGAGTTCGCCAACGCCTGCACGATGGACGTCGCCACCGGTCCGGTCTTCCGCTTCTGACCGTCCGTCCCCGCAACCGCCGCCCCGCGGCGGCCGGTTCCCGCCGCGGCTCACACCCGCCGGGCCGTCAGCACCCCGACCGTCGCCAGCGCCAGGACACTCCACAGGAACCAGACCAGACCGTTCCCCCCGAAGACCACGCTGTAGACGGTCGCCGCCACCAGCCCGCACACCGTGCACACGGCCATCGTCCTGGCAGATCGGGGCACCGCCGCAACCTCCTCAACTCCGCCCGCCGGGGAAAACGCCGCGGGGCGCGGCGCCGGGCCCCCCCCCCCCGCCCCCGCCCCCGCCCCCCCCGCGCCCGGCCCGCCCCCCCCCCCCCGCCCGCCCCGCCCCCGGGGGGGGGCCGCGCCCCCCCCCCCCCCCCCGCGGGGGGAAACCCGCGGCGCCCCGGCCCCGCGGCCCCCCGGCCCCGGCCCGCGGCCCGCGCCGCCAGATGACCTTCCGCGCCCGACGGCCGTTTCCGGCCGCTCGCGGTGGATCGCTCCGCTCACCGCCCCCGCGCGTGGAGCGATGCCAGATAGGCGTTGTAGTCCGCGAGGTCCTTGTCGCCGTTCCGCGCCGCGGCCCGGTCCGCGCGCTGCGAGACGCGCTCCTCGGACTTGTACCACTGGTAGACCAGCGCGATCAGCACCACCACCGAGGGGATCTCGCTGAACGCCCAGGCGATGCCGCCGGCGGCCTGCTGGTCGGCCAGCGCCTCGATGCCCAGCGAGGCCGGGGGGTGCAGGAAGGTGTCCACCATCGGCTCGGTGGCCATCATCAGCGCGATGCCGAAGAACGCGTGGAAGGGCATCCCCGCGAACAGCTCCAGGATCCGCATGATGTGCCCCGGACGGTGCGGGCCGGGGTCCACGCCCATGATCGGCCAGAAGAAGACCAGGCCCACCGCGAGGAAGTGCACCATCATCGCGATGTGCCCGGCCCGGGACTGCATCAGGAAGTCGAACAGCGGCGAGAAGTACAGCGCGTAGAGGCTGGCGATGAACATCGGGATGGTGAACGCCGGGTGCGTGATCACCCGCATGTAGCGGCTGTGCAGCAGCGCCACCAGCAGCTCGCGCGGGCCCTTGCGGCCGCGCCCGGCGGTCGGCAGCGCGCGCAGCGCCAGCGTCACCGGCGCCCCGAGCAGCAGCAGGATCGGCGAGAGCATGCTGACGATCATGTGCTGGACCATGTGCACGCTGAACATCACCATGCCGTAGTCGTTCAGCTTGGTGCACATCGACAGGGCCACGGTCAGCACGCCGAGCACCCAGCCCACGGTCCGGCCCATCGGCCAGGCATCCCCGCGCCGTCGCAGCCGGACCACCGCCCAGCCGTACAGCGCCAGCGCCAGCAGGCAGCCGACGAGGAAGAACACATCACCGCCGAACGCGAGGCCCCGCCCGAGCGTGAACGGCGGCAGGTCCATGTTCATGCCGTCCATGCCATGCCCGCTGTGATGCATCCGCTCGCTCCTGTTTCGTACCAATGCTCCGGCGACAAGCCTAGAGGCGCCCCCGGCCGGTACAGCGGCCGGGGGCGCCTGTAGGAAGTCGCGTCCCGAAGGAGGGCTACGAACGGGTCACAGCACGCATTCGGCCTCGTCATAGCGCTCGCCGGGCACCGTCTTCAGGCTGGCCACCGCCTCGGCGAGCGGCACCAGCGTGATGTCCGTGCCGCGCAGCGCGGTCATCATCCCGAACTGCCCGCGGTGGGCGGCCTCGACGGCGTGCCAGCCGAAGCGGGTGGCCAGCACCCGGTCGTAGGCGGTCGGCGTACCGCCGCGCTGGACGTGGCCGAGGATGACCGGACGGGCCTCCTTGCCGAGCCGGTGCTCCAGCTCCACCGACAGCTGCCGGGCGACCCCGGCGAACCGCTCGTGCCCGTACATGTCGGTGCCGCCCTCGTCGAAGGCCATGGTGCCCGGGCGCGGTTTGGCGCCCTCCGCGACCACCACGATCGCGAACTTCTTGCCGGCCTCGAAGCGCTCGGCGACCCGGGCGGTCAGCTCGTCGATGTCGAAGGGCCGCTCCGGCACCACGATCGCGTGCGCGCCGGCCGCCATGCCCGAGTGCAGCGCGATCCAGCCGGTGTGCCGTCCCATCACCTCGACGATCATCACGCGCTGGTGCGATTCGGCGGTGGTCTTGAGGCGGTCCAGCGCCTCGGTGGCCACCCCGACCGCGGTGTCGAAGCCGAAGGTGACGTCGGTGACGGCGATGTCGTTGTCGATGGTCTTGGGCACCCCGACGATCGGCAGGCCGGCGTCGGACAGCAGCCGCGCCGCCTTCAGCGTGCCCTCGCCGCCGATCGGGATGATCGCGTCCAGCCCCAGCTCGGCGACGTGGCCGCGGGCCCGCTCGACCCCGTCGCGCAGATGCGCGGGCTGCACCCGCGACGAGCCGAGGATGGTGCCGCCGCGCGCCAGGATGCCGCCGACGGCATCCAGGTCGAGCTTGCGGTAATCGCACTCCAGCAGGCCCTTCCAGCCGTCCTTGAAGCCGATCACCTCGTCGCCGTGGTCGGCGGTGGCGCGATGCACGACGGACCTGATGACGGCGTTCAGGCCGGGGCAGTCGCCCCCGGACGTGAGGACACCCATACGCATTGCTGTAGAACCCTCTGCAAGTCAACCGGACGCCCGGACGCCGTCGTCCGGCGGGAATCACGCTCAGCCTACAAGCGCGCGGCGTCCCGGCACACGGGCGACCGAAGTGCGGACACCCGCCGACGGAAAACGGCCGGATCCGGGCCAGTCGACCCGGATCCGGCCGTCGTACGACGTGCCGGAGCCCGTCAGGCGGTCTGCGACGCCGCCGCGATCCGCTCCTCGCGCAGCGCGTCGTACCACCGGTCGTCGGCCGGCGGCAGCGCGTTGACGTCCAGCGCCAGCTTGATCAGCAGGTCCGCGATGTGCGGGTTGCGGGCCATCACGGGGCCGTGCATGTACGTACCGAAGACGGTCTCGTTGTACGCGCCCTCGTAGCCGTCGCCGACGCCGTTGCCGTTGCCGAACCGGACCTTGGCGAACGGCCGGGCGCTCTGGCCCAGGTGCGTCACGCCCTGGTGGTTCTCGAAGCCGGTCAGCGGCGGCAGCCCCAACTTCGGGTCGATGTCGGCCAGTACGTCACCGACGCACCGCTCGCCCTCGCCGCGGGTGCTCACCACGTCCAGCAGCCCCAGGCCCTGCTGGCGCTCGCCGAGGTCGTTGATGAACTCGTGGCCCAGGATCTGGTAGCCGGCGCACACCGAGAAGACGATCGCGCCGTTGGAGACCGCGCGTTCCAGACCGCCGTCCCGGATCAGTCGCTCGGCGGCCAGCCGCTGCGGCCGGTCCTCGCCGCCGCCGATCAGGTAGATGTCCCCCGAGGTGGGGAGCTGCTGGTCGGACCGGACGTCCAGGCGCTGGACGTCCAGGCCGCGCTGGCGCGCCCGCCGCTCCACCACCAGGACGTTGCCCTGGTCGCCGTAGGTGCTCAGCAGATCCGGGTAGATCCACACCACGCGCAGGCTGTTGTCACTCATGCTCGCTCGTCCTTGTCCGTGAAACGCGCTCAGTTGCCCACGCGGCGGCGCAGGTCCTGGAAGGCCGTGTAGTTGGCGATGACCTCGATCCGACCGGGCGGCGCCATCTGGACCGCCTCGTCGAGGCTCTCGCACACCTCGAAGTCGAGCCCGGCGACCTCCAGGCGCACCGCGAGGTCCAGCTTGCGGTCGCCCAGCAGGAAGATCGGGTGCCCGGCCAGCCGGGGGTAGTCCACGTCCCACAGCCAGGAGGTGTCGGTGCCGTCCGCGCCGCGCGCGTTCACCGACATGATCACCGGGGTGGGCGGGCCGTCGATGAGCGAGAACGTCTCCAGCCAGCCGGCCGGGTTCTTCGCCAGCAGCAGCCGCAGCTCCCGGTCCTGGAAGGTGACCACGTCGTAGCGGCCGGCCACCGCCTGCACCGAGTACATCCGCTCCAGGGCCACCTGCGGCGGCACGCCGAAGGCGGCCGCGACGGCGGCGGAGCTGGTGGCGTTCGCCTTGTTGGCGCGGCCCGGCAGCTGCAGCTTGATCGGCCATGCGCTGCCGTGCGGGTCCAGCACGTGGTCGCCGGAGAGCGCCCAGGTGGGCGTCGGGCGGCGGAAACCGCACTCGGCGCAGAACCAGTCGTCGCCCGGCCGCTGCATGACCCCGCCGCACGAGGGGCAGGACCAGGCGTCGTCCTTCCACTCCTGGCCGGCCGCGACCCACACCACGTTCGCGGACGCCGAGGCGGCCCACACGATCAGCGGGTCGTCGGCGTTGGCGACGATCAGCGCCTTGGAGCCGGACAGCCCCTCGCGCCAGTGCTCGGCCAGCATGCGGGTCTCCGCGGCGCGGTCGAGCTGGTCCCGCGAGAGGTTCAGCAGCGCTATGGCCTTGGGGGTGACGTCCCGCGCCACCGTGGCCAGGTACTTCTCGTCCACCTCGATGACGCCGAACTTGGCGTCCGAGCCGCCTGCCAGCGCCGACGTGATCCCGGCGGGCATGTTGGCGCCCAGCGCGTTGGAAACCACCGGGCCGGCGGCCCGCAGCGCCTCGGCGATCAGCCGGGTCGTGGTCGTCTTGCCGTTGGTGGCGGAGACCAAGATCACGTCCAGGTGCCTGGCCAGCGAGGCCAGCAGGTCGGGGTCGAGTTTGAGTGCCACCCGGCCGCCGATCACCGATCCGCTGCCGCGGCCCGCCGCGCGCGACACCGCTGCCGCGGCCTTGCCGGCCGTCACGGCCAGCTTGGCCCGCGGCGACAGCGGCTCCGTGTTGCCTGCCATCGTCCTAGATCCTCCTTGCATCCGGCGCGCTCCTGCCCTGAGGGCTGCCGGGAGAACGGGTCTCCTCCGCGGCCGCCGACCGGCCGGAGGCTTCGGTCGGGGATCAGACTATCGAGATCCGGCGGCCGACCCGAATTCCGCCACCCGTGTGACGTCGTCCGGACGGTCCGGCCCGTACGCTGGGCCCATGCGCCACCGCACCATCCCCGGCAGTTCCGGCCGTCCTCGTCCCATGCGCCTGTACGGCGATCCGGTCCTCACCCGGCCCTGCGAGGAGGTCACCACCTTCGACGGTGAACTGGCCGCGCTGGTCGAGGACATGTTCGCGACGATGTACGCCGCGAACGGCGTGGGCCTGGCCGCCAACCAGATCGGCGTCCCGCTGCGGGTGTTCGTCTACGACTGCCCCGACGACGAGGAGCGCCGGCACCTGGGGCACCTCGTGAACCCGACGCTGGTCGAGGCGGACGGTCCGGTCTTCCGCGGCCCCGAGGGCTGTCTGTCGCTGCCCGGTATCGAGGCCGGCACCTCGCGCCACGACCATGCCGTGGTGACCGGCTTCGACGTCACGGGCGAGCCGGTTACGGTGACCGGCACCGGCTTCTTCGCCCGCTGCCTCCAGCACGAGTGCGACCACCTCGGCGGCGGCCTCTACGTCGACCACCTCACCGGTCTCCGCCGCCGCCGGGCGCTGCGCGCGGTCGCCCGTGCCCCGTGGGCGGCGGCGACGGAGGACCGGGCGGTGGAGTCCGTCTGACGGCGGGGCCCGGAAGCTCGTCCAGGCCCCAGGGCGTGTCTGCAGAAGACACACCCTAGAAGCCGGGGCCGCCGGCGAGGTCCTCGACGACGGCCAGCTGGCCCCACAGCAGATCGGCGAGGTGGCGCACCAACTGCTCCCGGGGGAAGGGGCGTTCGCGCAGCCACCAGTCGCCGGCGGCGTGCATCATGCCGACGATGCCGTGCCCCCACACCCGGGCCCGCTCGGCGCCGTCCGGCTCCAGGTCGAGCCGTTCGGCGATGACCGTGGCCAGTTCCTCGCCGAGCCGGCGCAGCAGGGGGGCGGAGTGCCGGCCCACGTCGAAGCCGGACTCCGAGGGGATGTCCTCGTCCGCCGGGTGCATCAGGAAGCGGTAGACCTGCGGCCGGGTCTCGATGGCGACCAGATAGGCGTCGAGGGTGGCTTCGACGCGTTCCCGGCGCAGTGCCTGGGCGTCCAGGGCGGCCCGGAGGTTGGCCAGCAGGGCGTCGGTGTGCCGGACGGCGAGGGCGCGGTAGAGGCCGCCCTTGTCGCCGAAGTGCCGGTAGAGGATCGGCTTGGTGATGCCGGCCTCGGCGGCGATGGCGTTCATCGACGCTTCCGGGCCGTCGCGCAGCACGATGCGCTCGGCGGCCTCCAGCAGTTCCCGCCGTCTGCGCTCGGTGGCGTTCCGCCGGTCGCCGCCGTCCGATCCGGCCTGGTCGGTGCCGGTCTGTCCGGCGCTGTCGATGCGGTCCATGGTCGCGCTCCCCACCCTTGTGAATCCGTGGTGTTCGCGCAACGTAACACCCGCACTCGTGACACCCGAACTTCGCGGTGTATTCGGCTCCTGGGAGGAGTTGACATCCATTACTGACGAGTAACAGACTCTGGTTACCAGAAGTAACGGCTGGCCGGCGCACCACTGGAGGGGACATGGCCGAGTTCACGATGGAACTCAACGACGAGCAGAAGGAAGTCCGTGACTGGATTCACGGCTTCGCCGCCGACGTGATCCGCCCCGCGGCCGCCGAGTGGGACGAGCGCGAGGAGACCCCCTGGCCGGTGATCCAGGAGGCCGCCAAGATCGGCCTGTACTCCCTCGACTTCTACGCCCAGCAGTTCTTCGACCCCACCGGCCTCGGCATCCCGATGACCATGGAGGAGCTGTTCTGGGGCGACGCCGGCATCGCGCTCTCCATCGTGGGCACCGGCCTGGCCGCCGTCGGCGTGCTGGCCAACGGCACCGAGGAGCAGATCGGCACCTGGGTCCCGCAGATGTACGGCGACGCGAACGACGTCAAGGTCGCCGCCTTCTGCTCCTCGGAGCCGGACGCCGGCTCCGACGTCGCCTCCATGCGCACCCGCGCCGTCTACGACGAGGCCAAGGACGAGTGGGTGCTCAACGGCACCAAGACCTGGGCCACCAACGGCGGCATCGCAGGCGTCCACGTCGTGGTCGCGGTCGTCGACCCGGACCTCGGCTCCAAGGGCCACGCCTCCTTCATCGTCCCGCCGAACACCCCCGGCCTCTCCCAGGGCCAGAAGTTCAAGAAGCACGGCATCCGTGCCTCGCACACCGCCGAGGTGGTGCTGGAGAACGTCCGGGTCCCCGGCCACTGCCTGCTCGGCGGCAAGGACAAGCTCGACGAGCGACTGGCCCGCGCCCGCGAGCGCGCCAAGGGCGGCATGGGGGTCCCCCCGGCCGGAGGCTGGGGGAGGGTCAAGAACGCCGCGATGGCCACCTTCGAGGCGTCCCGCCCGGCCGTCGGCGCGATGGCCGTCGGCACCGCCCGCGCGGCCTACGAGGAGGCCCTGGAGTACGCCAGGACCCGCGAGCAGTTCGGCCGCCCGATCATCGACAACCAGGGCGTGGCCTTCCAACTGGCCGATATGCGCACCCAGATCGACGCCGCCCGGCTCCTGGTCTGGCGCGCCTCCTGGATGGCCGTCACGGGCAAGAAGTTCGAGCATGCCGAGGGCTCGATGTCCAAGCTCTTCGCCAGTGAGACGGCCAAGAAGGTCACCGGCCAGGCGATCCAGATCCTCGGCGGCAACGGCTTCACCCGCGAGTACCCGGTCGAGCGGATGCACCGCGACGCCGCCATCTACACGATCTTCGAGGGCACCAGCGAGATCCAGCGCCTGGTCATCGCCCGCACGCTGTCGGGAATGCCGATCCGCTAGCGGGTGATTCCCTGCAAGGCGCACGCCGATCGCCGTCACACCGGAAGGGCCCCACTCCACCGGGAGCAGGGTCCTTCCGGCTTATCCGCACGCCTCGGACAGCTTGCCGGAGATCCCTCGGAGAGGGCTTGTGGCTGGGAGGTGCGAACCCCAACTGCCGGATGACTGACCGTTGTTGAGATGCGCAGAGCGCGAAGCCGACTGGCGAAGGCCCCGCCTGTTCAGCCTTGGGATTCCTCGATGCCGCTGGCGAGTATGAGTTCCTGCATCAGCGACCGGCCCTTCGCCGGGTCGTCCTCCCAGGGCGTCCAGCCGTGCCCGACAGGGCATACGAGCCGTACCGGATCCGTCCACGCGCCGAACGCCATCCAGTCCCGATCCGCATCACACTGCGGGCACCGGAGGGGGCCGAGGTGAACCATGATCGGCTGGGTCACCCTGATCGTCCAGAAGACGCCCTCGGACACGTCGCCGTCGCTCATCTCGCCCTCCAGGCCCCTCATGCGCTGCCAGTCACGCTAGCCCAGGTGACTGGCAACCGGAGAGGCAGCCCGGTGACGGTTCGGATCCCTCTCTTCGCCTGTGACTGGCTGCCCAGCCGGCACGTTCATGATCCGCGGTCCGGCCCCGAGGTGCTGCCGGATGACTGGCCGCCGCGATCCACTTCTCAGGCACCTGCTCGCGCCACAAGGGCGTCCGGTACTGGTTCAAGTAGCCGTACCTGGAGTGGGAAGGGTTGATACGCCGGTGCGCGCCTGTTTTCTTCAGGCGGGCACCGGTGCGTTCGGTCGGCGCCGTGCCTGAGCGGTGAGGGTGTCTCGGTGGGTGAGACGAGGGATCGGGTCTTTTTTTGTGTATGGGGGCTCGGCAGCGGGGCGCAGGCACCGTCGGAGGAGGGCCGGGCATCCGCCTCGGCCCGCCTCCGATGTCGGTCGGTCAGTCCCTGCCGTCCCGCGGGGCGAAGTGCAGCAGCCGGTCGGCCTCCCGTTGGGTCTCCTGCGCGGCACGACGGCTCTCGGCGACCACGTCGCCGTGTTTCGAGACCAGGCTCTCGTAGATCGGTGAACCGCTCGCCGGGGCAGGCGCGGAGGCGGGGAGGGGGACGGGGGCGGGCATGTGGTGACTCCTGAAGGTTGTTCGGGCAGGCGGTGGCAGCCGGGCACAGGCGCGCCGCCGGCGCCCGACTACCCAACCACGCCGGGACCATGAGCTGCTGGGTATGTGATCAGTTCCACGTCCGAATGGCGAGATACCGGTCCTGACGGGCCGTCAAGACTCCCTGGCCACCGGCCCGTCGGTCACCGGCTCCGCATTGCGCCGGGTCTTCGCCCACCCGTTGCGCCCCCGGAGCATCCGTACGAAACCGCGGGCCGACACCACGAACAGGTGGTAGGCGTACAGCCACAGCGCGAGGCCCCACAGCACCGCCGTCAGCCGGGACGCCTCCGGCGCGTGGTCGCGGCGGTACAGCGGCCCCCACAGGACGAACGGGCCGACGGCCAGCGCCGCCAGGATCGGTGCCAGCGGCCACAGGAACAGCTCGCCGAGACCCCCGAGCACCAGCAGCGCCACGGTCAGTCCCAGTGTCACCAGGTGGGCCACCGGCTGGCAGAAGGTGTACAAGGTCTCCAGTACGCCCCGGCCGCCGTAGTGGCGGGAGGAGACGATGCGCGGGGCGTAGCGGACGCACTGGAGGTTGCCCTGTGCCCAGCGGGTGCGCTGGGTCAGCAGTCGGCGCAGGTGCGGCAGGCCCTCCTGGGAGACCCAGGCGTCGGGGAGGTGGGTGATCCGGAAGCCGGCCAGGATCATGTGCAGGCCCAGCTCGTAGTCCTCCAGCAGTGCGCCGCGCTTCCACGGGCGGCGCTCGGTGGCGGCGATCCGGTCGAGCGCGGACAGCCGGGTGAACTGGCCGTTGCCGCCCAGTCCCACCGAGCCGGTGCGCATCCGCAGCAGCTGCATCCCCGCGTTGGACACCGCGAACTCCATGTCCTGGACGCGAACCAGCAGCCGGGCCAGGGAGTTGAGGAACCGACCGCGCTCGGGCAGCGGGCGCTCGTCGTCGACGTTGCGGATCCGCACGCCCACCTGTACGCCGCCGACCTCGGGGTCGCCGAAGCCGGTCGGTCCCGCCGCGGCGGCCAGCGCGCCGCGGTCCAGCCGTCCGTCGGCGTCGACCACGCACACCACGACCCGGGAGCGGTCGGTGTCCTCCGGCAGGAACTCGCCGAGTTGGTCGTAGGCGGCGTTCAGCGCGTCGCCCTTGCCGGTCCGCGCGTCCGGGCGGACCCGGCGGACGAGGTGGACCCGGCGGTCCTCCTCGGCGAGCCCGGCGACGATGCGGCCGGTCCGGTCGTCGCTGTCGTCGTCGATCACCCAGACGTGGGCGGCGGGGAAGTCGCCGCGCAGCTGGGTGACGGTGGCGCCGACCACCGCCTCCTCGTCCCGGCAGGGGACGAAGAAGTGCCAGTCCAGCGTGGCCGGGTCGCCGGGTTGGGTAGTCGGGCGGGTGCGGTAGGCGTGGCGGGCCCCGGCCCAGTAGAGCAGGAAGCAGGCCAGCAGGGCGAAGGGGAAGAGGAAGATCAGCAGGCTGTCGAACACGGGGTCCTCCGGTGGGGCGGCGCGGTCGGGTCGGGGCGGTCAGGCGGCCGCGGAGTACGGCGCGGTGTGCGCGGTCACCAGGCCGGCCAGCAGGTCCGCGATCCGCTGCGAGGCCCGGCCGTCGCCGAACGGGCTGGGCAGCGCAGCCAGTCGGGCGCGGCCGGCCGCCCCCAGGGCCAGCCGCTCCCGTGCGGCCCGGCCGAGCTCCGGGCCCGGGGCGACCAGGGTGGCGAAGTCGGCCATCGCCTCCGGGCGTTCGGTGGAGTTGCGCACCACGACCAGCGGCCGGCCCAGGACCGTCACCTCCTCCTGGACGCCCCCGGAGTCCGAGACCAGCAGCGCCGCGTGCCGGGCCAGCGCCAGGAAGTCCCGGTAGCCCAGTGGGCGGGTCACCCGCAGCGGGGCGAGCAGCGCGGACAGCCCGGCGGCCTCGGCGCTGGCCCGGGTGCGCGGGTGGAGCGGCAGCACGACCGGCACCTCGGCGGCCAGTGCGGCCAGTTCGCCGAGGACGGCCCGCAGCGCGGCCGGGTCGTCGGTGTTCTCGGGCCGGTGGACGGTGGCCAGTAGATAGCCGTCCGGGGTCAGGCCGAGGCGTGCCAGGTGCGCCAACCGGTCCTGTTCGGCGGGGAGTTGGCGGTGCACCGCCTCGATCACGGTGTTGCCGGTGACGTCGATGCGGTCCGCCGGGACGCCCTCGGCGAGCAGGTTGGCGCGGTTCTCGGGCGTCGCCGCGCACAGCACGTCGGCGAGCCGGTCGATCAGTACCCGGTTGTGCTCCTCGGGCATGGTGCGGTCGTGGCTGCGCAGTCCGGCCTCGACGTGGAGGAGCGGGAGGGCGCGGGCGTTGGCGGCGAGCGCCCCGGCGAGGGCGGCGTTGGTGTCGCCCTGGACGACCACGGCCCGGGCGGGACCGTTTCGCAGCACCGCGTCGAGCTGGGCCAGCGCGGCCGAGATCTGCACCGCGCGGGGCTGTCCGCCGACCCCGGTCAGATAGGTCGGCTCGGGGATGCCGAACTCGGCCAGGAAGCGGCCGGAGAGTTCCTCGTCGTAGTGCTGCCCGGTGTGCACGACATGGGCGGCGGGCCCCAGCAGCCGGATCAGCTCGGTGAGCTTGACGAGCTCCGGGCGGGTGCCCAGGACGACGGTGACGCTGCGCGGCGGCAGGGCGGACATGGTGACTCCAGGGAGGGGCCGGCGGGGACGTCCACCAAGGTCGCCGCCGTCCGTTGCCGCGAGGGATGACGTTCGGTTGCCCGAGGGTTGCTATCCCGCTCCGGCCCCGAAGTGGGGACCTGCGTCCACCGGGCGCGGGACCTTGGTCCCGGCCCGGACGGGACCTGCGTCACCCCGCGCCATGGTCGACGGGCCCGGCCCCGGCCCCGGTCGTGGTGCTGCCGTCTGCCGTCTGCCGTCCGCCGTCCGGTGCCGGCACGCCCCTCCGGGCGAACGCCGCGCGTGCGACGACGGGGCCGGGCAACCAGGCCCCATCACGACCGCGACCGCGCTCAGCCGCCCCCGCCGCCCCGATAGCGGTAGCCCATCCCGCGGACCGCCTCGATCGGGTCGCTCTCCGGGCTGCCCGCCGCCTGCTGGAGCTTGCGCCGCACCCGCAGTACGGCGAACTTCACCCGGTCCCGGCCGATGCCCTGCGGATCGTCCCAGACCTGGTCGAGCAACTGGTCGGTGGTGACCACCCGGCCGCGATTGCGGACCAGCATCTGGAGCAGGCGGTACTCGATGTCGCTGAGCCGGACCTCCGCGCCCCGCCAGACCGCCGAGCGCCGCTCGGGCACCAGCCGCAGCGCCTCGTCCTGCGCGGTCCCGGCCCAGCGCGCGGGCGCGGCGCGCCGCAGCAGCGCCTCGATACGGGCCAGCAACTCGTCGTTGCCGAACGGTTTGGGCAGGTAGTCGTCGGCCCCGGCCCGCAGGCCCCGCACCCGGTCGCTCTCGGCCCCGCGGGCGGTCAGCAGCAGGACCGGCAGATCGGTCAGGTCGCGGGTGCGCTCCAGTACCTGCCAGCCGTCCAGCCCGGGCAGGCCGATGTCGAGCACCATGAGGTCGGGGTCGTCGGCGAAGAGCCGGCGCAGCCCCGTGCGGCCGTCGTCGGCGGCCAGCACCTCGTACCCGGCGCGGGTGAGCAGGGTGCGCAGTGCGGTCGCCACGTCGGGGTCGTCCTCGACGACGAGGATGCGGGTCACCGCGGGGCTGTCCCGTTCGCGGCGTCCTGCGGCCCGGGCCCGCCGGTCGGCACGCGGAGGGTGAAGACCGCTCCCCGGCCCGGGGCGCCGGAGATCGTCAGCTCGCCGCCGTGCCGGCGCACGATGTCCCGGCTGAAGGCCAGGCCGAGGCCGGTGCCCGGGTAGCCGCCGTGTTCGGCGTTGGGGGCCCGGACGAAGCCGGAGAAGATCTCCTCCCGGTACTGCTCCGGTACGCCGATACCGGTGTCCGCGACCTCGATGCGCCAGGTGTCGCCGTCCGCCGCGGCATCGATCTCGACCAGGCCGCCGGGCGGGGTGAACTTGGCCGCGTTCTCCAGGAGGTTGTCCAGTACCTGCGCCAGCCGGTGCGCGTCGCCGTGCAGCGGGGGGCCGGGCCGGCAGCGCAGCACGGTGAACACCCCGGCCGCCGTCAGCGTCGGCATCCGGTCCAGTACGGCGTGCTCGACCATCGCGGGGACGTCCACCGTGCCGAACTCCAGGCGGTGCCGGGGGTCGCGCACCGCCGCGGCCTCCAGCAGTGCGGTGATCACCGATGCCATCCGCTCGGCGTTGCGGCGGATGGCGGCGAGGAACTCCCGCTGTTCGGGGCCGAGCGGCCCGGAGGCCGGGTCGGCGAGCAGGTCGCAGAAGCTGAGGACGGAGGTCAGCGGGGTGCGCAGGTTGTGCGAGGCGGTGGCGAGGAACTCGTTGCGCCGGCGGGCGAGTTCGGCGAGTGCGGCGTTGTCGCGGTGCAGCGCGTGCTCGCGGCGCTTGGCCTCGGTGACGTCCTCGGCGGTCCACAGCGTGCCGAAGGGCTGCCCGTCCGCGTCGTACAGGGGCGCCGTCTCGCGCCGGATGATCCGGCCGTCGGCGAGCGGGAACTCGGCGGCGCGGTGCACCCGGCGGGCGGCCAGTGCGGTGCTGCGGGCACCGATCGGGTCCGGGCGCACCGCGAACCGGCCGGCCACCTCCTCGACGACGGGTCCCAGGGGCGCGCCGGGGGAGTGGTCCACCCCGGCGAGGCCGAACAGTTCGATGAAGCGGCGGTTGACGGCGACCACGTGCGCGTCGCCGCTCTGCACGATCGCCGCCCTGGGCAGTGCTTCCAGGACGGCCTGAAGCCGGTCGCGCGTGCGGTCCACCCGCTCACGGTACGTGCGGAACGGGGCGCGCTCGCGGATCTCGCGGAGCCGGCCGCGGTCCGCGCCGCGGCCGTTCGCCGGGCGCCGGGGGCCGTCGGGGCTGCCGGCGCCGGCGGCCGGGGCCCGCCCCTTCCTCTCGACCTCCGCTGCGGCCGCCGGACCGTGAACGCCTCTTGACGGGTCGCACGGCGCCCTCTACGTTCCTTCCGTCAAGCAAAACTTAAATTCCACAATGTGAAACTGAATGCCGACTTCTTCGGTCGGACATGCCCCGCGACCGCTCGACGCAGGAGTACGCGATGCCTCGAATGACAGCCGCCCGTGCCGCGGTGGAGATCCTCAAGCGCGAGGGCGTGACCAACGCCTTCGGAGTGCCGGGCGCGGCGATCAACCCCTTCTACGCGGCGCTCCAGGCCGCGGGCGGGATCGACCACACGCTGGCCCGCCACGTCGAGGGCGCCTCACACATGGCCGAGGGCTACACCCGCACCCACCCGGGCAACATCGGCGTCTGCGTCGGCACCTCGGGCCCGGCCGGCACCGACATGATCACCGGCCTGTACTCCGCGACCGGCGACTCCGTCCCGATCCTGTGCATCACCGGCCAGGCCCCCACCGCGGTGATCCAGAAAGAGGACTTCCAGGCCGTCGACATCGCCGCGATCGCCAAGCCGGTCACCAAGGCCGCCACCACCGTCATGGAGGCCGCCCAGGTCCCCGGGGTCTTCCAGCAGGCGTTCCACCTGATGCGCTCCGGCCGCCCCGGCCCGGTCCTGATCGACCTCCCGCTCGACGTCCAGCTCACCGAGATCGACTTCGACCCCGAGACCTATGAGCCGCTGCCCGCCTTCAAGCCGGCCGCCACCCGCGCCCAGATCGAGAAGGCGGTCGCGCTGCTCAACGCGTCCGAGCGCCCGCTGATCGTGGCCGGCGGGGGCATCGTCAACGCCGACGCCGCCGATCTGCTGGTCGAGTTCGCCGAGCTGACCGGCACCCCGGTCGTCCCGACCCTGATGGGCTGGGGCACCGTCCCCGACGACCACGAGCTGAACGCCGGCATGGTGGGCCTGCAGACCTCGCACCGCTACGGCAACGCCACCTTCCTGGAGTCCGACTTCGTCCTCGGCATCGGCAACCGCTGGGCCAACCGCCACACCGGCAAGCTGGACCTCTACACCAAGGGCCGGACGTTCGTGCACGTCGACATCGAGCCGACCCAGATCGGCAAGATCTTCGCTCCGGACTACGGCATCGCCTCGGACGCCAGGGCCGCGCTGGAGCTGTTCGTCGAGGTCGCCAAGGAGCTCAAGGCCGCCGGTGCGCTCCCCGACCGCAACGACTGGGCCGCCGCCGCCCAGGAGCGCAGGGCCCGACTCCAGCGCCGCACGCACTTCGACGACATCCCGATGAAGCCGCAGCGCGTCTACGAGGAGATGAACAAGGCGTTCGGCCCGCAGACCCGCTACGTCACCACCATCGGCCTCTCCCAGATCGCCGGCGCGCAGATGCTGCACGTCTACCGGCCCCGCCACTGGATCAACTGCGGCCAGGCCGGCCCGCTCGGCTGGACCATCCCGGCCGCACTGGGCGTCGCCAAGGCCGACCCGGACACCCCGGTCGTCGCGCTCTCCGGCGACTACGACTTCCAGTTCATGCTCGAGGAACTGGCGGTCGGCGCCCAGCACAAGATCCCCTACGTCCATGTCCTGGTGAACAACGCCTACCTGGGCCTGATCCGCCAGGCACAGCGCAACTTCGCCATCAACTTCCAGGTCAACCTGGAGTTTGAGAACATCAACGCGCCGGAGCTGGGCGTTTACGGCGTGGACCACGTCAAGGTCGTCGAGGGGCTGGGCTGCAAGGCGATCCGGGTCACCGATCCCAGCCGGCTGGGTGCCGCCTTCGAGAAGGCCGGGAAGCTGGCCGCCGAGCACCGCGTCCCGGTCGTCGTCGAGGCGATCCTGGAGCGGGTCACCGACATCTCCATGGCGGCAGCGGAGATCGACAAGGTCAACGAGTGGGAGGAGCTGGCGACCGAGCCCGGCCACGCCCCCACCGCGATCAAGCCGCTCAAGGTCTGAGGAACGGGAGCGGATCGCCGGTCGTGGTCGGGACGCGGCGCCCGGACCACGACCGGGAGTCCGGCGGCCGGCGCCGCGGCCACCGCGCATGCGGCCGCGGCGCCGGTGCGGTGGCCGGCCTACGCCCCGTACGCGTCCAGCGGGTTGGCGGCGATCCGCTCGGCGATGCCGGCGCGTACGCACGCCGCCGCGGCGCTGTCCGGTTTGCGCGCCGCCTGGTCCTGGAAGCCGGCCAGGAACTCCGCGCCCAGGCCCCGTCGCGGATAGCGGTCCAGCACCTCGGCGTGGAGCGTGTGCGGAAGCACCTCCGCGCGATGGCCGGAGATGTCCAACGAGGTGCCGAAGACCAGCAGATGGGACTCCGGGTCCCGGTCCACCGACACCTCGTCCCACATGTGCCGCACGATGATCTCGGAAGCCCGCGTGCGCCGTTCCGGCGGCCAGCCGGCGCCCGCCGCGAACACCCACGCCACATGGCCGCCCGCGTCCTCGAACGGCACGGTGTGGTTGTCGAACTCCTCGACCAGGCCGAGGTCGTGGAGCATCGCGGCCACATAGAGCAGTTCCGCGTCATGGGCGATGTCGCGCGCGGAGGCGTAGGCGGCCGCCCAGAGGTACGCGCGGACCGAGTGGTTGAGCAGCGCCGGGGAGCAGTAGGCGCGCGCCACCTCCAGTGCGGCGCGGGCGGCCGGGGTCCGGGGTATCGCAAGATCGTCCATCGTCATGGCGGTGATTGTGGCGCACCGTCGGCCCCGTCCGGTCCGGCCCAGCCGTCCGGGTGAGTTCCGGCCGCCGACGTGCGAGCGCGCGGAGCCCGGCGCACGCTGGAGGCATGTCCGAGCACCCGCCTGTCATCGTGCACCCGCCGACGCCGTCCGGTGGCCGCCGGGTGACGGTGCACGGGCAGATCGTCGGCCTGGCGCACGGCCGCGGTGACGTGGCCGAGTTCCTCCGCCGCGCGGGCGTCGCCGACCCCGCCGAGGACATCGCGCTGGACAACCCCCGCCTCGTCGAGTGGCGCGGCGGCTCGCTGGACGAGTGGCCGATGCCGCCGGCGTGACCCGGCCCGGCCCGGCCCCTCCGGACCTCGGCCCTTCCGGACCCCGGCCTCTCCGGACCCCGGCCTCTCCGGACCCAGGTGCCCCGGTGATCCCGTCCCGGGCGCCCTCCGCGCCGCCCGGGACGCGGCGCCGCACCCTCACCCCGCCCAGGCGAGCCCCCTCGGGCGGCAAGCGCACGGCCGCCGGACCGCCGCCCCGTAGGCGCCGCCGGACACCCCACCAACGTCATGTCCGATTTCCGCCAGAGGGCGGGTGCGGGATGGCGCACAGTAGGGGTGTGATGAGTGAGGACAGCCGGTACGAGGCGGTGCGGAGCCGGGACGCCAGGTTCGACGGGGCGTTCTTCTTCGCGGTGTCGACGACGGGGATCTACTGCCGGCCGAGCTGCCCCGCCACCACCCCCCGGCGGCGCAACGTCACCTTCTTCCCGACCGCCGCGGCCGCCCAGGGCTCCGGCTTCCGCGCCTGCCGCCGGTGCCGCCCCGACGCGGTGCCCGGCTCCGCGGAGTGGAACGCCCGGGCCGACGTCGTGGGGCGGGCGATGCGGCTGATCGGCGACGGGGTGGTCGACCGGGAGGGCGTCGCCGGGCTGGCCTCCCGCCTCGGCTACAGCGCCCGCCAGGTGCAGCGGCAGCTGACCGCCGAACTCGGCGCCGGGCCCACCGCACTGGCCCGGGCCCAGCGGGCGCACACCGCACGGGTGTTGCTCCAGACCACCGGCCTGCCGGTCGCCGAGATCGCGTTCGCTGCCGGCTTCGCCAGCGTCCGGCAGTTCAACGACACCGTCAAGGAGATCTACGCGCTCACGCCGAGCGCCCTGCGGGCGAACCGCCCCGGGCCCGGTGCCCGCACCGGCCCGGCCGCCCCGTCCGCCACCCCCGGTGTGCTGCCGCTGCGGCTGGCGTTCCGGGGCCCGTACGCCGCCCGGCAGGTCTTCGACCACCTGGAGCGGCGGGCCCTGGCCGGTATCGAGGAGGTCACCGGCGAGCCCGGCCGGCGGACGTACCGGCGCACCCTCCGGCTGCCCGACGGCGCCGGCATAGCCGAGGTCGACGAGGCCGTCGGCGACGGCTGGTTGGACTGCCGGCTGCATCTCGCCGAACTGCGCGACCTCACCACCGCCGCCCAGCGCCTCCGCCGCCTGTTCGACCTCGACGCCGACCCGTACGCGGTCGGCGAACGCCTCGGCGCGGACCCCGTACTGGCCCCGCTGGTCGCCGCCCGCCCGGGACTGCGCTCCCCGGGGACCGTGGACCCGGACGAACTCGCGATGCGCGCCGTCCTCGGCGGCCGGGCCGGCACCGCCGCCGTCCGCGACCTGGGCGCACGGCTGGTCGCCGCGTACGGGGAGCCGCTTGACCGGCCCGCCGGCACCCTCACCCATCTCTTCCCGCGGGCCGCGGAACTGGCGCGGGCGCCGCTCACCGGGCTCGGTCTGTCCCCGTCGCAGACGGCCGCGTTGCGCGCCCTCGCCACGGCGCTGGCCACCGGGGAGGTCGCCCTGGACGCCGGGACCGACCGCGACCGGGCCGAACGCGCGCTGCGCGGGCTCCCCGGCATCGGCCCCTGGACCGCCGGCTACGTCCGGATGCGGGCGTTGGGCGACCCCGACGTCCTCCTCGGCGAACCGGCCCCGGACAGCGACCCGGCAGTCTGGAGCCCCTGGCGCTCGTACGCCACCCACTACCTCTGGGCGGCCGGGGACCTTGAGCCCGCCGGCCCGCAGCAGCACCGGAAGAACCCGACAGAAGGGCACGACCCCGCATGACCCTGTACGCCACCCTCGACAGCCCGCTGGGCGAACTCCTGCTGGTCGGCGAGCGATCGGCCACCGCTCCCGGCGGCACCGCGCTGGTCTCGCTCTCGGTGCCCGGCCAGAAGCGCGGGGCGGCCGTGCGGGACGACTGGACGCACGACCCGGCCGCCTTCGACCACATCGCCCGGCAGCTGCGCGCCTACTTCGACGGCGCACCGGCCCCGTTCGCCTTCGAGTGCGTCCCCCGCGGCACGGACTTCCAGCAGCGCGTCTGGTCGGCCCTGGAGGCCATCCCGTACGGCACGACCACCACCTACGGGGCGATCGCCACCACCATCGGGGCCTCGCGGGCGGCCGTCCGCGCCATCGGGACGGCCATCGGCGCCAATCCGCTGCTGGTGGTCCGGCCCTGCCACCGCGTCATCGGCGCCGACGGTTCGCTCACCGGCTACGCGGGCGGCCTGGCGCGCAAGGAGCTGCTGCTGCGGCTCGAAGGGGCGGTGCCGGACGCCGTCTGAGAAGGCGGCCGCGGCGGCGCGCGCCGGTCACCCGGCCCGCCGCAACCGCCCGCCCACGGGCCGCGGTGCCCGACCCGCCGGATCCGGCGCGCCCTCAGCGGGACGGGTCCAGCGCCGTCAGCGTCGAGGTGAAGACCGGTTCACCGTCCTGCGCGCCGATGACCTCGACCGTCGTGGTGCCGGGGAGCGCCGGCGCGATCCGGCGCGCCTCGATCACACAGGGGGTGCCGTGTTCCGCGTAACGGCGGAACTCCGTGCCGAAGGCGAACGGGACGAAGCGGTCGGGCGCGAGCAGCGCGCGGCCGGCCTGCAATGCCGCGTCGAGCAAGGCGAGCCCGGGCACATGGTCGTTGGCGGGGTTGACGACCGTGGGGTGGCCCGGCGCGATCCGCAGCAGCCACCGGTCCGGCCGTCCGGTGGGGGAGAGCAGCACCTCGCGGTCGGTGGCGCTGCCGGTCAGCTCGGGTGGGACCGGCGGGTTGAGGGGGCCCTGGGGGGACCGGGCGGTGAGCCGCTCGCCGCGGATCCGGCGGTAGACACCGGGGGAGGTCACACTTACGTGGGAGTACCCGGTGGCGATGAGGCGACCACCCGTGCGGATGGTCATGTCGAACCGGCTGCCGGCCAGCGCACCGGCCCGCATGCGGGTGTCGCTGCACCTGACGTCGATGATCAGCGGGGTCGGTCCGCTCCCGGAGACGGTGTGTTCGGGGTGCGTCGTGTAGACGAGGTCGCTGAGGATGAAGTGATGACCGACGGGGACGCCGAGTTCGCTGTGCGAGAGCAGCAGCCCGGCCTGCCGGATGGTTTCGCCGGCGAGGACGAGGTGGTGCCGACCGTGGCTCGGGGCGAAGTACCGGTGGTCATGGGGCCATTGGCCGGTCAGGGAGAAGTGGCCCTCGCCCAGGCGCTGCCAGGACGTGATCAGCACGTCCTCCGGGCGGGGTCGGTGCACGAGTTCGCCGGGGACCGCGGCGTCCTCGGCGCCGTGCGAGCGGGCCGTGGCGGGGTGGTTCCGGACCGACTGCGTCCGACGCTGGGGCGTGGGCCGAAGTGTGCTGCTGACCTGCAACGTGTCGCTCATGACAGCCCCTAGGCATCCATACGGAGAAGTTCCGGACACGGTTTAAGATACGTACCATCCGGTTTTCTTTTCAATGCCGGTGCGGGGTGCGGAGGTACGGGGGAACCGCTGATCTGGAGGAGACTTGAGTGGCAGCGAATTGCTGAGAGACTCAAGGCCTTGAGGGACGGGAGGCGTTCTGTGGCACGTCAGGACCGCGCGATCAGGACCCGGCGAATGATCTTGGAAGCCGCCGCGTCGGTCTTCGACGAGTGCGGCTTCGATCGCGCGACCATCGCGGAGATCCTCTCGCGCGCGGGCGTGACGAAGGGCGCCCTGTACTTCCACTTCCCCTCCAAGGAAGAACTCGCGCTCGCTGTACTGCACGAGCAGGTCATGGACATCGCCGTGCGGCCGCAGCAGATCAAGCTCCAGGAGTTCGTCGACGCGGGCCAGATCCTCGCGTACCGGCTCCGCCATGACGCGCTCCAGCGCGGCGCCGCCCGCCTGGCCATCGAGCAGGGCTCCAACCGCCTCGACCGCCGGCAGTCGATGTCGGCCTGGACCACGTTCGTCGAGGGCCTGCTCAAGGAGGCCAAGGCACGGGGCGAGATGCTGGAGAGCGTCAACGTGCGGGACACCGCCGAGCTCTTCGTCGGGGCCTTCGCCGGACTCCAGATGATGTCGAAGGCGCTCACCGACCAGAACGACCTCTGCCACCGGCTGGCTGTCTTCTTCGAACACAGCCTGCCCACCATCGCCGCGCCCGCCGTTCTCGCCAAGCTCCGGCTCGACCCGGAGCGCGGCGAGCAGCTCGACGCGGAACACCGGCGCCTGAGGGAAGCGGAGGGCGCGGCGCGCGCCGACGACGCCGGCGGTGCGCGGTCCGCCGCCGCGCGAGTGGCGCTGTTGGACGCGGCGCCGTAGCCGAGTCACCGGGTTCCGCGTCACGCGCGGGCCCGCTTCGCGAAAGCCGCCACGCGAAGGCTTGCCGTGCGGGAGTCCGCCACGTGAAGGCCCGCCGCGCTTAAGGGACTCGGCCCCGGAGGGGAAGGTCCCCCGCTGTACCGGTAAGCCGGTTCCGTCCCCGGCGCGCGTCGGGGTTCATGCTTCGCCTTTGACCTCCCCTTGAAACCTCGTCGAACCTTCGGCCGACGCATTGTCAGTGGCGTGCGGTTCACTGGAACCGGTGTCCGAAACGAGAGGGGGAGGGCCGGTGCACGGCGTGGCGTACGGACCCGGAGGCGGACCGCGGAGCGGACGGGGGAAAGGGCGGGACGGAGCGTTCGGAAGGGCCCCTGGGAGAGGGGTGCCGACTGGGTGGACGGGGTTGGCCTGCGCAAGGACGAGGCCGACCGACCGTGCGGCGTACGGCAGTTGGCGCGGACCGGTGCGCGTGGCCGCCCGGCGCGCGGGTCGTGAGCAAGATCACTACTCGGTGCCCGAGGCCGGGGCGCATGTCTCGGAATAGCCCCCCGGGGTGATGCGTTCATCACGCACGTATCAGGGGGCGTCCCCTGCCGATGCACCACGCACCATGCACTGCGCGCCGTCGCGCACGGCGCACTCTCTCCGCTCGCTCCTGCCGCCTTGGAGGCCGCCCGCATGACCCAGACGACGACGGACCAGCCCCCCGCGAGGTCGGCGGACTCCGCCGGCGCACCACCGTCGCCCCCGCGCTCCGGGGGCGAGCGCCACCGGCACCGCAGGAAGCACGCCGGGATCGTCCCCGTTCTCGCCTTCGCCGGCATCGTCGTCGCGGTGATGCAGACGCTGCTGGTGCCGGTCATCAAGGACCTGCCGACGCTGCTCGGCACGGCGCCCAGCAATGCCACCTGGGTCATGACGGCCACCCTCCTCGCCGGCGCCGTCGCCACGCCCATCATGGGCCGCCTCGGCGACCTCTACGGCAAGCGGCGGATGCTGCTGGCCAGCCTCGCCGTCATGGTCGTCGGCTCGCTGATCTGCGGATTCACCAGCCAGCTGGTCATCATGATCGTCGGCCGGGCGCTCCAGGGCTTCGCGATGGGCGCGATACCCCTCGGCATCGGCCTGATGCGCGACGAACTGCCCCGGGAGCGGCTGGGTTCGGCGATGGCGCTGATGAGTTCCTCGATCGGCGTCGGCGGCGGACTGGCCCTGCCCGTGGCGGCCCTGGTGGCCCAACACGCCGACTGGCACACGCTGTTCTTCACCGCCGCCGGGCTCGGCGTGCTGTCGATACTGCTCACCCTGCTCGTCGTCCCGGAGACCCCGGTCCGGGCGCCCGGCCGTTTCGACGTCGCCGGAGCCCTCGGCCTGTCCGCCGGCCTCGTCGCCCTGCTGCTGCCGATCACCAAGGGCAGTGACTGGGGCTGGGGTTCGCCCCGCACGCTCGGCCTGTTCGGAGCCGCCGTGCTGATCCTGGCGCTCTGGGGCGTGATGGAGCTGCGGATCGCCGATCCGCTGGTGGACCTGCGCACCAGCGCCCGTCGCGAGGTGCTGCTCACCAACCTCACCTCCATCACGGTCGGCGTGGCGTTCTACGCCATCTCGCTGGTGCTGCCGCAGCTGCTCCAACTGCCCACGTCGACCGGCTACGGCCTCGGCCGGTCGATGGTGGTGGCCGGACTGTGCGTGGCGCCGCTGGGGCTGACGATGATGCTGGTGGCGCCGGTGTACGCACGGATCGCCGCCCGACGCGGCCCGAAGGTCTCGCTGCTGCTCGGCATGCTCGTCATAGGGATCGGGTACGGCGCCGGGATCGGCCTGATGCAGGCCCCCTGGCAGACCGTCATCATCTCGGTGGTGGTCGGCGCCGGCATCGGCCTGGCGTACTCCTCGCTGCCGGCGCTGATCATCGGGGCCGTCGACCCGTCCGAGACCGGCGCGGCCAACGGCCTGAACACCCTGATGCGTTCCATCGGCACGTCCGTGTCCAGCGCCGTGATCGGCATGGTGCTGGCGCATATGTCCCAGCCGCTGGGGCAGGTCGCGGTGCCCACGATGGCCGGGTTCCGGCTCTCGTTCCTGATCGCCACCGCCGCGGTCGCCCTCGGCGTGCTGATGGCGGCCTTCCTGCCCTCGCCGCGGAAGCCGGCGGGCCCCGGCGCGACGTTGCGTGCGCAGGGCGGGGACAACGACGGGACGGGAGAGGCCGCTCCCGAGGCGCGGGCCCTCGACACGGCAACGGATCTCGACGCGGCCGCCGGCCTCGACGCCGTTGGCCCCGACCAGCTCCTGGAGGCGGCCGTCGGTTCCGACGGCTCCGCCGGGTTCCGGGGGCGGGTCGTCGACGCCGCCGGTGGGCCGGTGGCGGGCGCCGCGGTCACGCTGATCGACCGGCACGGGCAGCAGTCCGGCGTCACCACGGCCGCGGCCGACGGGAGTTACGCGCTCACCGCCCCGGCCGCGGGCACCTACGTCCTCACCGGAGCCGCCCCGGGCCACACCCCGCAGGCCCTGTCGACCACGTACTACGGCGAGGGCACGGTGGCGGAGGCCGACCTGGTCCTGACGGCGACCGGCAGCCCCCTCCGGGGCACCGTGCTCGGCGGCCCGGACGGGACGGCGCCGGCCGGTGCGAGCGTCGTGGTCACCGACGCCCGCGGTGACGTGGTGACCGGGACGGCGACCGATGCCGAGGGGCGCTGGTCGCTCGCCGGGCTGCCGGAGGGCGACTACACCCTCGTCTTCAGCGCCGTGGGGCACCAACCCCAGGCGCGCGCCGTGCAGTTGGACGGCGCCTGCGGGCCGGCGGCGCAGGGGGTGCAGGAGGTGCGACTGCTCCCGACCACTGCCGTGCGGGGCACGGTCCGCGGGTCGCAGGGGCGGCCGCTGGCGGACGCCGCCGTGACGTTGCTGGCGGACGGGACGGTCGTCGGCCACACGGTCACGGGGGCGGACGGCGCCTATGCCTTCGCCGATCTGAGCGGGCGTCACTACACCTTGGCGGCGGCCGGATATCCGCCGCACGCGGTGCCGATATCCGTCACGGCGGGTGCGGACGAGCGGCTCGACCTCGATCTGTCCCAGCCGTCGGAGTCGTCGCGCCCGTCGGGTGGGGGCCGCTGAGCGTCCCCTTGTTCTCGTTGCCGGCCTACCCGCCATGGCGGTTGCGGCGGCCCCGGGTTCCGCCCGATGGGTGGGCCGGAGGGGCTGCCCCCGGGTACTTCCCCGGCCTTCGGTCGGGAGGTGCCCCACGGCGCGGGCGCATCCGGTCGGTCAAGCCACGTATGCCCCGGCGTTGTCGGCCGTGCCTGCGTCGTTGCCGGCTCTCGCCGGTGGGCCCGACCGCCCCGCACGCCAAGGCGTTGCCGTTCTGCCCGGGTCGCTGAGGCCAGGGCGGCAACGGGTCCCGGCCGGCGTCCACCGGGGGCGGGGGAGCCGGCGCCGACCATCGGCGGCCCCCGGTGCCGCCGCGCGCCTCGGCGGCCGAAAAGCGCGGTTCCCCTGCAACCTCAGCGTCAAGGAACGCGTCTCGTCTACACCCTATGGTGGGATTTCGGTCGAGTGTGGACTCCCGGTCCGTGCCGGTGGTGTAGCGGCACCATCAGCATCGACGCCCGGGGCCCGGTCCTGTGTACTTACCAGGGGCATGGGCCTACGGCGCGGGGCACCTGGGATGGAAGCGCTCTTCCGGGGTTGGTGAGAAGGAATGCTGAAACGGCCGAACCTCGTAGTGCCGCGACCGCATCCGCGCGGATTTCTGCGAGCCTTGGCGGCGCACCGGAGTTCCGGCTGGTCACACCGGCCACCGGGGCAGCGTCATCACCGGGCGCGCGGCCTCGTTAGTGGGGTGTTAGTGCCTCGTTAGCGGACCGCCAGTGCTCGGGAGCACGCTGGAAGAGCAACGGACGGACCGTACGCACCCACTTTTACGAGGGTACCCACCAACCCAGACGAGGGGGACTCATGTCGCTCACCTCCAAGCCCCTCGGCCGCGGCCGCCGTGTCGCTGCCGGATCGCTGATCGCCGCCACCGCGCTGACGCTCTCCGCCTGCCAGAACGGCACGGACAGCTCGTCCCACTCCTCGTCGGCCGCCGCACCTGCCACGTCCACCGCGAGCAGCGCACCCACGTCCGGCAACTCCGCGCAGTCCTCGGGCAACTCGGCGCGTCCGTCCAACGGAGCCAGGCCCTCGGGCGGCTCCAAGGGCGTCCCCAACGCCAGCCAGGCCGACCCCTCCGCCATGACGGAGTCGGACCGCTGCACCGCGGCGAACATGTCGCTGCACCTGGGGCGCACCGACGTCGGCGCCGGCAACATCCGGGTTCCGCTGGTCTTCACCAACAAGGGCAAGCAGGCGTGCTCGCTGCGCGGCTTCCCGGGCGTCTCGCTGATCCAGCGCGACGGTTCGGGGATCGGCGAGCCCGCCAGCCGCGAGGGCGGCGCCGGCGGCGCCGTGCAGCTGCAGCCCGGACAGAGCGCGCACGCCGTGCTGCACACGGTCAACGAGGGTGTCTCGGACATCCCGTGCTGGAAGAACTCGCAGATCGTCTTCGTGTACCCGCCCGGCTCCAAGGAGTCCATGACCACCCACAGCGGTGGGCTGCGGGTGTGCGGTGGCACCTTCACGGTGACCACGGTGGCGGCCGGAGTGCCGTCCTAGTCCCAAGAGCCACCCCCCACGGGCCGCGGGGCCGTTCCGGTGCAGGTGCGTCACCGGAACGGCCCTTGTCGGCTCTCCACGTCTCCCTCGCGGTGTTACGAAGGTTGACGGAAGCCGTGCCGAGCGCTTCCGCCGACCACCTCGCCGAGGAGGCGTACCGCCATGGATGCCGCACCCGCCACCGCGACCGGGTCCTCCCCGCCCGCCCAGAAGGGCGACGAGTCCCCGATCCACATCCTCTGGATCAACGCCGGACTGAGCTGCGACGGCGACTCGGTGGCGCTGACCGCCGCCACCCAGCCGAGCATCGAGGAGATCGCGCTCAGCGTCCTGCCCGGCCTGCCGAAGATCCAGGTCCACTGGCCGCTGATCGACTTCGAATGCGGGCCCACCCAGGGCGCGGACACCTTCATCGAGTGGTTCTTCAAGGGCGAACGCGGCGAGATCGACCCGTTCGTGCTGGTCATCGAGGGGTCCGTGCCGAACGAGGCCATCAAGCCCGAGGGTTACTGGTGCGGCTTCGGTGACAACCCGGAGACCGGGCAGCCCATCACCACCAGCGAGTGGATCGACCGGCTGGCCCCCAAGGCGCTCGCCGTCGTCGCCATCGGCACCTGCGCCACCTACGGCGGCATCCACGCCATGGCCGGCAATCCGACCGGTGCCATGGGCGTGCCCGACTACCTGGGTTGGGACTGGAAGTCCAAGGCCGGCATCCCGATCGTGTGCGTACCGGGCTGCCCGATCAAGCCGGACAACTTCTCCGAGACCCTGGTCTACCTGCTCTACCAGGCGGCCGGCGCCGCCCCGATGATCCCGCTGGACGAGCAGCTGCGGCCCACCTGGCTCTTCGGCGAAACCGTGCACGAGGGCTGCGACCGGGGCAGCTACTACGAGCAGGGCGAGTTCGCCACCACCTACGACTCGCCGAAGTGCCTGGTGAAGATCGGCTGCTGGGGCCCTGTGGTCAAATGCAATGTGCCCAAGCGGGGCTGGATGGACGGCATCGGCGGTTGCCCCAACGTCGGTGGTGTCTGTATCGCCTGCACCATGCCTGGCTTCCCGGACAAGTTCATGCCGTTCATGGACGAGCCGCCCGGCGCCAAGGTCTCCAGTACTGCCAGTTCCGCGTACGGCAACGTCATCCGCCTGCTGCGCGGCATCACGGCCAAGACCGTGGACAGCGAACCCAAGTGGCGGCACCGCGGCGAGAAGCTGACCACCGGCTACCGCCGTCCCTGGTAACCGCCCCTCCCGACGCTCCGTCAGTTCCCCCCACCGGTACGCGAAGAAGGGCATGGCACAGACGATGGCAGCGAAGACCAAGACGGCCGGTGACGGCAGCGGTCTGACGGAGATGTCCTGGGACCCGATCACCCGGATCGTGGGCAGCCTGGGCATCCACACGAAGATCGACTTCAAGCAGAAGCGGGTCGCCGAGTGCTACAGCACCTCGTCGGTCTTCCGTGGCTACAGCGTCTTCATGCGCGGCAAGGACCCGCGCGACGCGCACTTCATCACCAGCCGGATCTGCGGGATCTGCGGGGACAACCACGCCACCTGCTCCGTCTACACCCAGAACATGGCCTACGGGGTCAAGCCCCCGCACCTGGGCGAGTGGATCATCAACCTCGGCGAGTCCGCGGAGTACATGTTCGACCACAACATCTTCCAGGAGAACCTGGTCGGGGTCGACTACTGCGAGAAGATGGTCCGGGAGACCAACCCGGGTGTCTGGGAGCTCGCCCAGCGCACCGAGGCGCCGCACGCCGGTGACCACGGCTACCGCACCATCGCCGACATCATGACCTCCCTCAATCCCATCGAGGGCGAGTTCTACCGCGAGGCCCTCCAGGTCAGCCGCTACACCCGGGAGATGTTCTGCCTCATGGAGGGGCGCCATGTGCACCCCTCCACGCTCTACCCGGGCGGTGTCGGCACGGTCGCCAGCGTCCAGCTCTTCACCGACTACCTCAGCCGGCTGATGCGCTACGTGGAGTTCATGAAGCGCGTGGTGCCGCTCCACGACGACCTCTTCGACTTCTTCTACGAGGCGCTGCCGGGCTACGAGGAGGTCGGCCGGCGGCGGGTGCTGCTGGGGTGCTGGGGCGCCCTCAACGACCCCGAGCACTGCGACTTCACGTACCGCAACATGTCGGAGTGGGGCCGCCGGATGTTCGTCACCCCGGGCATCATCGTCGACGGGAAGCTGGTCACCAACGACCTGACGGACATCAACCTCGGCATCCGCATCCTGCTGGGCAGCTCCTACTACCAGGACTGGGAGGGCCAGGAGAAGTTCGTCACCCACGACCCGCTCGGCAATCCCATCGACGCCCGGCACCCGTGGAACCAGCACACCATCCCCGCCCCGCAGAAGCGGGACTTCAACGACAAGTACAGCTGGGTGATGTCGCCGCGCTGGTTCGACGGCAAGGACCATCTGGCGCTGGACACCGGTGGCGGCCCGATCGCCCGCCTGTGGTCCACGGCGCTGTCCGGGCTCGTCGACACCCCCTACGTCAAGGCCACCGGGAACAGCGTCGTCATCGACCTGCCGCGCAGCATGACCCGGCCCGAGGCCCGCTTCGAGTGGAAGATCCCGCAGTGGAGCAACGCGCTGGAGCGCAACCGCGCCCGCACCTACTTCCAGGCGTACGCGGCGGCCATGGCGCTGCACTTCGCCGAGCAGGGGCTGGAGGAGGTGCGCGCCGGACGCACCCAGACCTGGGAGAAGTTCGAGGTGCCGGACGAGTCCATCGGCTGCGGCTTCACCGAGGCGGTGCGCGGCGTCCTCTCGCACCACATGGTGATCCGGGACGGGAAGATCGCCAACTACCATCCGTATCCGCCGACGCCGTGGAACGCCAGCACCCGCGACTCCTACGGCACCCCGGGCCCGTACGAGGACGCGGTGCAGAACACCCCGATCTTCGAGGAGAACACCCCGGAGAACTTCAAGGGCATCGACATCATGCGGGCGGTGCGCAGCTTCGACCCGTGTCTGCCCTGCGGCGTCCACATGTACGTCGGCGGCCGGACCGTGCAGACCATGCACGTTCCCACCGGGCTGAGCGGGCTGGCCGGATGACCGCCCCCGCCGCCGCCCCGGACGCCGAACTGACCGGCCGCCGGGTCGAGGAACTGCTGGAGCGGCTCACCGGGCGCGGCGACGCCGCGACGGCCGCGACCGCCGAGGAACTCGTCCGGGTCCTGATGGACTTCTACGGTGCCGGGCTGACCCGCGTCATGCAGCTGGTCGAACGGCGTACCGGCGCCGACGGGCCGCGGGCCGCGCTGCTGGGCGACGCCCTGGTCAGCAGCCTGCTGGTGCTGCACGACCTGCACCCGGAGGACGCCCTGACCCGCATCGGCCGGGCGCTGGTGAGCGTACGGAGCCAGGACGCGGTGGAGGTCGTGGAGTTCGTGCCGGAGACCGGGGCGCTGCGGCTGGCGGAGAGTTCCTCCGGCGGCTGCGGGTGCGGTGGTGCGGCCGACCGGCCGGCGGTCGAGGGCGCACTGTCCTGCTTCGCGCCGGAGGTGGCCTCGGTGGCCTGGGAGAAGCGGAGCGCGGCGCCGGAGCTGCCGCTGCTCCAGATCTCCCGCCGCCCGTCGACCGCCGCCCCGGCGTCGTGAGCGCCCCGCGCACGGCCGCCCACGGCGGCCTGCGGCGTTTCCGGGCCCCGGCGCCCGCACAGCCCGAGCGCTGCGAACTGTGCAACGCCGAACTCGCGGGCCGGCACCGCCACTTGGCCGACATCAAGAGCCGAGCGCTGGCCTGTGCCTGTCCGCACTGCGCGTTGCTCTTCGAGCGGCCCGGCGCCGGCGGCGGCCGGTTCCGCACCGTCCCGGACCGCGTGCTGACCGATTCCGGCCACCGCCTCGACGACGCGGTCTGGGACCGGCTCCGGATCCCCGTCGGCGTCGCCTTCCTCCTGGACAACACCGCACTGGGGCGGGTGGTGGCGCTCTACCCGAGCCCGGCCGGTGCCACGGAGAGCGAACTCGCCCCGGACGCTTGGCAGTCCGTCCGCGACGCCACCCGCCTGGCCGGGCTCCTCACCCCCGACGTGGAGGCATTGCTGCTGCACCGCACCGACGGCCGGATCGACTGCCACCTGGTGCCGGTCGACCTCGTCTACGAACTCACCGGCCGGCTGCGGCTGTTGTGGCGGGGCTTCGACGGCGGGACCGAGGCTCGCGCCGCGCTGGCGGAGTTCTTCGCCGAGATCGCGGGCCGGGCCCGGGAGTCGCGGGAGGAGGGCCGGCGGCCGTGACCGATCTGTCCTTCGTCTGCACCGGTGTCCGCGCCGACCGCTACGCCGCCGCCCCCACCCTCCTCTTCCGGCTGCGGATCACCGCCGCCGGCGGGGCGCGGGTGCATGCGCTGGCGCTGCGCTGCCAGCTCCGCATCGAGCCGGCCCGGCGCGACTACGACGCCGAGGAGGCCGCCGCCCTGGCCGACCTCTTCGGTGCGCGGGCCCGCTGGGGCAGCACTCTCAAGCCCCTCCAGTTCGCGCAGGTCTCCCTCGTCGTCCCCGGTTTCGAGGGCGAGACCGAGGTGGACCTGCCCGTTCCGTGCAGCTACGACCTGGAGGTCGCCGCCGGCCGGTACATCCACGCCCTGCGGGACGGTGAGGTGCCGCTGCTGCTGCTCTTCTCCGGCACGGTCTTCGCCGGCCCGGGGGGCTTCCAGGTCGCCCCGGTGCCCTGGCACAAGGAGGCCGAGTGCCGTCTCCCGGCCGCGGTGTGGCGGGAGATGACCGACACCCACTTCCCCGGCTGCGGCTGGCTGCGGCTGCCGCGGGAGAGTCTGGACGCCCTGCTGGCGTTCCGGTCCGGGCACGCGCTGCCGTCCTGGGAGGCCACCGTCGCGGCGCTGCTGGCCGCCGCGGACGGTGCCGCGCCCGCCCGTCGGGCCTTCCCGGCCGTCGCCCGCCCCGCCACCGAGAGGACCGCGCCGTGACCGCCTCCGCGCCCACGGACACCCTGGCGGACCGGTTCGCCACCGCCCGGCAGGTCGCGGACGCCGTGCTGTTCGAGGGCTATGTGCTCTACCCCTACCGGGCGTCCGCCGCCAAGAACCGGCTGCGCTGGCAGTTCGGTGTCCTGGTGCCGCCCCGCTGGGGCGCCGACCGCGCCGAACACTCCCACCAGCGCACCGAATGCCTGATGGAGCCGCGCTCCGGCGCCCGGCTCGGCGCCGAGGTGCGGTTCCTGCGCGCACAGCGGCGGACCGTCCAACGCCTGCGCCCGGACGGCGAGTTCGAGACCGTGGCGGAACTGGAGCTGCCCGACCGGGTGCTGGTCCCCTGGGACGAGGGCGTCGAGGAGCGCTGCCCGGTCGACGTCCCGGTGGCCGAGCTCACCGGCGACGGTGTCACCGTCCCGTTCACCCGGCCCGCGGGCGAGGAGACCGAGCCGGTGCACGACGCGGACGGGCGGCAGGTGGGCCGGCTGGTGCGCCGCCGCGAGGAGGTTCGCGGGGTGCTGCGGCTGAGCGCGCGGGAGATCGAGGGCCCGTACGCGGTGTGGCACCTGACCGCGACGGTGGAGAACGCCGGCGGCTGGGAGCCGGAGCCGGCGGCGGAGGACCGGGACGCGGCCCTGCCCCGGTCGCTGGTCGCCGCGCACCTGCTGCTCGCGCTGACCGCGGGGCGGTTCCTGTCCCAGACCGACCCGCCCGAGTGGGCCCGGGGCGCGGTCGCCGGCTGCCGTAACGAACACACCTGGCCGGTCCTGGCCGGCCCGCCCGGCAGCGCGGACGTGGTGCTCTCCGCCCCGATCATCCTGGAGGACCACCCGGCCATCGCCCCCGAGAGCCCCGGCGCCCTCTACGACGCGCTGGAGATCGACGAGATCCTCACCCTGCGCACGGCCGCCCTCACCGAGCAGGAGAAGCGCGAGGCCCGCGGCACCGACGCCCGGGCCGCCGAGGTCATCGACCTCGCCGACGGGATGCCGCCGGAGGTCCTGGAGCGGCTGCACGGCGCCGTACGGGCGCTGCGCGAGGTGACCGGGCCCGACCCGGTCCCGGAGCCGGCCCGCCCGGACACCCCCTGGTGGGACCCCGCCGCCGACGACGCCGTGGATCCGCTGACCGACCGCATCACCGTGGACGGGCGCTCGGTGGGCGCCGGCAGCCGGGTGGCGCTGCGCCCCGGCCGGCGCCGCACCGACGCCCAGGACCTCTTCCTGCACGGCCGTACCGCGCGGGTCGAGGCGGTCGTGCACGACGTGGACGGCGGGGTGCACCTCGCGGTGACCGTGGAGGGCGATCCGGGCGCCGACATCCGGCGCGAACAGGGGCGGTTCCTCTACTTCCAACCCGACGAAGTCGCGCCCCTGGAGGACGAGTGACCAGCGACCCGCCCCGTACCCTCCCGCCCAGCCGCACCCTGATCGCCGGCGTCGGCAACATCTTCCTCGGGGACGACGGCTTCGGCGTCGAGACCGTCCGCGCGCTGGGCGAACACGCCCTGCCCGAGGGGGTGGAACTGGTCGACTCCGGTATCCGCGGCGTCGACCTGGCCTACCGGATGCTGGACGGCTACGACTCGGTGCTGCTGGTGGACGCCGCGGCGCGCGGCGGCACCCCCGGCTCGCTCTACCTCCTGGACGCCACCGACCCCGCCGACTCCACCACAGGGCCCGGCGCCACCCCGCTCGACGCCCACCACATGACCCCGGACGCCGTGCTGGCGCTGCTCGGCACGCTCAGCGCCGGAACCGGCGCCCGCCGCCCGGAGCGCGTCCTGGTCGTCGGCTGCGAACCCGCCGACACCGCCGAGGGGATCGGCCTGAGCGCACCGGTCGCCGCCGCTGTCGAGACGGCCGTCCGGCTCGTGCTGCGGCTGGTCGGCGCGGACGAGCCGGCGCCGGTCCCCACCGACACCACGGAGAGGAACACCACACCATGCTGAAGTTCGTTCTCGGCGGCGCCCTGGCCGCCGCTCTCGCCTTCGCCGTGCGCAGCACCCTGCCCGACATCAAGCGGTACCTGCGGATGCGTGCCATGTGACGCGGGGCGGTCCCGCGGGTGGCGGGGTGCGCTGCACCGAACGGTGTATGCCGCCGCGCCGCCCGGCGAGGCACCCCGGGCGCCCCGGGACCGCGCCGTCTAATTGAGGCCAGCGGCAACCGGTCGTCACACCCGAAAGAGACGGGCCGATGCACGAGATGTCCATCGCGCTGGCGGTCATCGACCAGGTCGAGAGCGCGGTCCGGCCCGCCGGCGCCACCGCGGTCAGCAGCGTCCGGCTGCAGATCGGCGAACTGGCCGGGGTGGTCCCCGACGCCCTGGCCTTCTCCTTCCAGCTCGCCTGCGAGGGCACGGTGCTGGCCGGTGCCGAGCTGATCACCGAACCGATCGCGGCCCGCGCCCGCTGCGCCCGCTGCGAACGGACCTGGCCGGCGGGTCTGCCGCCGTGCCTGAGCTGCCCCGGGTGCGGCGGGGCGTCCGTGGAGCTGCTGTCCGGCCGCGAACTGCGGATCGCCGACGTCAGCTGGCACGACGCCCCGGTACCCATCCCGACGCACGAGGAGCGCTGATCCCATGTGCCGTGTCCTTGACCTGCAGCAGGCGGTGCTCGCGAAGAACGACGCCTGCGCCCACACCCTGCGTGAGGACCTGGCGGCCCGCGGTACCGCGGTCGTCAACCTGCTCTCCAGTCCGGGCAGCGGCAAGACCGCCCTGCTGGAACGGGAGTTGACGCTCGCCCGGGAACGCGGGGTGCCGGTCGCGGCGCTCACCGCCGATCTGGCCACCGAGAACGACGCGGTCCGCCTGGCCCGTTCGGGAGTCCCGGTCAAGCAGGTGCTCACCGACGGACTGTGCCACCTGGAGGCCGAGATGCTCGGCGGGCACCTGGACGGCTGGCTGCCGATCGGCACCCGGCTGCTGTTCGTCGAGAACGTCGGCAATCTGGTCTGCCCGGCCTCGTACGACCTGGGGGAGACCCTGCGGGTGGTGCTGGCCTCGGTGACCGAGGGCGAGGACAAGCCGCTGAAGTACCCCACCGCCTTCGGGCTGGCCCATCTGGTCCTGATCACCAAGACCGACATCGCGGCGGCGGTGGAGTTCGACGAGGCGGCCTTCCTCGCCAACGTGGAACGGGTCAACCCCGGTGCCGAGGTGGTCCGCACCTCGGTGCGCGGCGGTGAGGGGGTCGGGACGCTGCTGGAGCGGGCCCTGGCGGCCCGGGACGGCGGGCCGGTGCACATCCCGGTGATGACCCGTCAGTCGCACCATGTGCACGACGGTCCCGCCGACCGGGCCGCGGACCGCGGCGCGGTGGGGTCGAGCCGCTCATGACCGTCGGGCAGCCCGGTGCCGGCACCGCTCCCCACGCTCTCGCCACTTCCCCCGAGCCTTCCGTTCCTGCGACGTCGTCGGAGCGGCAGGGCGCCCGCACCGGCGCGGTGTGCACCGCGCGCCCTGCCCGGGCACCCGCGACGGCCGTCGCCCGCCGCCGGTTCACCGTGCGCGGCATCGTCCAGGGCGTCGGATTCCGTCCGTTCGTCCACGGGCTCGCGGTGGAGCTGGGCCTGAGCGGGCATGTGAGCAACACCGGTGAGGGCGTGGTCGTCGAGGCCGAGGGCGCGCCCGACGCGCTGCACCGGCTGGCCGTGCGGCTGCGCGCCGAGGCGCCGCCGCTGGCGGCCGTGGAGGGCGTGGACGGTGAGGATGCCGTGGTCACCGGTGAGGCCGGCTTCGCCATCCTGCCCTCGCGCGCGGGGGGCCTGCCCCGCACGCTGGTCGCCCCGGACGCCGCCACCTGCGAGGCGTGTCTGGCCGAGCTCACCGATCCGGCCGACCGCCGCTACCGGCATCCGTTCCTCACCTGCACGCACTGCGGGCCGCGCTTCACCATCGTCCGCGCGCTGCCCTACGACCGCGCCCAGACCACGATGGCGGGCTTCCCGATGTGTCCGCGCTGCGCGGCCGAGTACGCGGACCCGGCCGACCGGCGGTTCCACGCCCAGCCCATCGCCTGCCATGACTGCGGCCCCCGGCTGCGCCTGCTGGCCGCGGGCCCGGGTGGCGCGGACGGTGCCGCGGGGCCGCCGCGTCCGGTGCCCGGTGACCCGGTGGCCGGCACCCGGCGGCTGCTCGCCGACGGCGCCATCGTCGCCGTCAAGGGGTTGGGCGGCTACCACCTGGTGTGCGATGCCGCCGACGACCGGGCGGTGACGGAGCTGCGGCGGCGCAAGGGCCGCGGGGACAAGCCGTTCGCGCTGATGGCGCGCCAACTCGCCGATGTGGAAGGGCTGGTGGAGGTCGGCGGGGCGGAGCGGGGGCTGCTGACCGGGGCGGAGCGGCCGATCGTGTTGCTGCGCCGGCGTCCCGGCGGGGCCGCGCCGGGAGCGCCGGCGGTCTCCGAGGCCGTCGCCCCCGGCTGCCCCGATCTGGGGCTGATGCTGCCGTACACCCCGCTGCACCACCTGCTGTTCGGTCTGCCCGGGGACCCCGACGGGCCCCGGTTGCTGGTGATGACGAGCGGCAATGTGTCCGGTGAGCCGCTGGTCACCGATGACGAGGAGGCCCTGGTCCGGTTGGCGCGACTGGCGGATGCCTGGCTCGGTCATGACCGGGCGATCCAGGTGCCGTGCGACGACTCGGTGGTCCGGGTCAGCGAGGGCGAGCCGCTGTACGTCCGGCGTTCGCGCGGCCGTGCTCCGTATCCGGTGCCGCTGCCGGTGCCGGTCCGGCCCGCGCTGGCCACCGGCGGGGACCTCAAGACCGTACTGTGCCTGGGGGAGGGGCGCCGGGCCTGGTTGTCGGCGCACATCGGCGACATGGACGATCTGGCCACCCAGTTGGCGTTCGAGCGGGCCGCCGGGCACCTGGAGACGATCACCGGGGTGCGGCCGCGGCTGCTCGCCACCGACCGGCACCCCGGCTACCGCACCGGTCAGTGGGCCCGCCGCAGCACCGACGGCCGGCCGCTGGTCCGGGTCCAGCACCACCACGCCCATATCGCCGCCGCCATGGCCGAACACGGCCTGGACGGGCGGCAGCCGGTGATCGGCGTCGCCTTCGACGGCACCGGCTACGGCGACGACGGCGCGATCTGGGGCGGTGAGATCCTCCTCGCCGACTACGCCGGGTACCGCCGCTTCGTGCAGCTCGGCTATGTCCCGCAGCCCGGCGGGGACACCGCCGTCCGCCGCCCGTACCGGATGGCCCTCGCCCACCTGCACGCCGCCGGCCTCCCCTGGGCCGCCGACCTGCCCCCGGTGGCGGCCTGCCCGCCCGATGAACTGCGCCTACTGGAGCGGCAGTTGGACCGCAACCTCAACTGTGCGCCGACCTCCAGCATGGGCCGGCTCTTCGACGCGGTCTCCTCGCTCGCCGGGATCTGCCAGCACGCCGGGTACGAGGCCCAGGCCGCGGTGGCGCTGGAGGCCGCGGCCCGCACCGCGGGTGAGGACCGCGGCACCGGCTACACCTTCGCGCTGCGCTCCGGCGTCCCGGCCGGCGGCGCCGCCGCGCTGGTCGCCGACCCCGCACCCGTCCTCGCCGCGATCGTCGAGGACGTGCGTGCCGGCACCGGGCCGGCGCTGGTCGCGGCCCGCTTCCACGCGTCCGTGGCCCAACTGGTGCGGCGTGTCTGCGGATTGGCCCGGGAGCGCACCGGACTGGCGACGGTGGCGCTGACCGGCGGGGTCTTCTGCAACACCCTGCTGGCCGAGAGCGCCGCCCGGATGCTGCGGCAGGACGGCTTCACCGTGCTGCGGCACCGCCTGGTCCCGCCCAACGACGGCGGACTGGCCCTCGGTCAGCTGCTGGTCGCGGCCCGGAGGCGCGGCGCCTAGCCCCCATGTACCCGCACCCGCACGACGAGGAGGAGCCATGTGCCTGGCGGTGCCCGGCAAGGTGATGGAGATCGAGGAACGGGACGGCACCCGGATGGCCACCGTCGACTTCGGCGGGGTGGTCAAGGAGGTGTGCCTGGAATACGTGCCGGACCTCGCGGTCGGTGAGTACGCGATCGTCCACGTGGGCTTCGCGATCCAGCGGCTGGACGAGGAGTCGGCCCGCCGGACCCTGGAACTCTTCGAGGAACTCGGGCTGCTCCAGGAGGAGTTCGGCGATCCGTGGGAGGCGGCTGCCGCGCAGGACGGGCCGCAGGCAGAGGAGGCACGGCAGTGAAGTACCTCGACGAGTTCCAGAACCCCGAGCTGGCCCGGCGGCTGCTGGACGACATCCGGGCCACGGCGACCCGGCCCTGGGCGCTGATGGAGGTCTGCGGCGGCCAGACGCACACCATCATCCGGCACGGTATCGACCAACTCCTGCCCAAGGAGGTCGAGTTGATCCACGGGCCGGGCTGCCCGGTGTGCGTCACCCCGCTGGCCGTCATCGACAAGGCGCTGGACATCGCCGCCCGGCCCGAGGTGATCTTCTGTTCGTTCGGCGACATGCTGCGGGTCCCCGGCACCGACCGGGACCTGTTCCGGGTGCGCAGCGAGGGCGGCGACGTCCGCGTGGTCTATTCGCCGCTCGACGCGGTGAAGATCGCCCAGCAGAACCCGCACCGCGAGGTGGTGTTCTTCGGTATCGGCTTCGAGACCACCGCCCCGCCCAACGCGATGGCCGTCCACCAGGCCCGCAAGCTGGGTCTGGAGAATTTTTCCATGCTGGTCTCGCACGTCCGGGTCCCGCCCGCGATCGAGGCGATCATGACCTCGCCGAGCTGCCGCGTCCAGGGCTTCCTGGCCGCCGGCCATGTGTGCAGCGTGATGGGCACGGCGGAGTACCCGGCGCTGGCCGACCGCTTCGGGGTGCCGATCGTCGTCACCGGCTTCGAGCCGCTGGACATCCTGGAGGGCATCCGGCGCACCGTCCGCCAGTTGGAGCGCGGTGAGCACACGGTCGACAACGCCTACCCGCGCGCCGTCCGGCCCGAGGGCAACCCGGCCGCCCGGGCCATGCTGGCCGACGTCTTCGAGGTCGCCGACCGTGCCTGGCGGGGTATCGGCACCATCCCCGCCAGCGGCTGGCGGCTCGCCGAGCGCTACCGCGACCACGACGCCGAACACCGCTTCTCGGTCGAGGGCATCGCCACCCGCGAGCCGGCGGCCTGCCGCAGCGGCGAGGTCCTGCAAGGGCTGATCAAGCCCAACGAGTGCCAGGCGTTCGGCACCACCTGCACCCCGCGCAACCCGCTCGGCGCCACCATGGTCTCCAGCGAGGGTGCCTGCGCCGCCTACTACCTGTACCGCCGGCTCGGCGTCACGCCGACCCCCTTGGAGGCGACCCCCGTTGTCTGACACCACCTCCTCGCGCCCCGCCACCGGACCGGGCCCCCGCGACCTGCCCACCGTCGACATCAGCGGCTGGACCTGCCCCGCCCCGCTGCGCGAGACCCCCCGTGTCGTCATGGGCCACGGCGGGGGCGGGGCGCTGACCGCCGAACTCGTCCAGCAGATCTTCGTGCCGGCCTTCGGCGGCGAACTCCTCGGCCAGCTCGGCGACTCCGCGGTCATCCCGCTCGGCGGGCAGCGGCTGGCCTTCTCCACCGACTCCTACGTGGTGCGGCCGCTGTTCTTCCCCGGCGGCAGCATCGGCGACCTCGCCGTCAACGGCACCGTCAACGACCTCGCGATGAGCGGCGCCCGGGCCGCCTTCCTCTCCTGCGGTTTCATCCTGGAGGAGGGCGTGGAGATGCCGGTGGTCGCCGGGGTCGCCGATGCGATGGGCGCCGCCGCCCGGGCCGCCGGGGTGGAGGTGGCCACCGGTGACACCAAGGTCGTCGAGGCCGGCCGCGGCGACGGGGTCTACCTCAACACCGCCGGTATCGGCGTCATCCCGCCCGGCGTCGACCTGCGGCCGCAGCGGGTGGTGCCCGGCGACGTGGTGATCGTCAGCGGGGACATCGGGGTGCACGGCGTGGCCATCATGAGCGTCCGCGAGGGCCTGGAGTTCGGCGTCGAGATCGAGAGCGACTGCGCGGCCCTGGGCGGACTGGTCCAGACGATGCTCGCGGTCACCCCCGATCTGCATGTGCTGCGCGACCCCACGCGCGGGGGACTGGCCGCCGCGCTCAACGAGATCGCCACCGCCTCGGCCACCGGTGTGGTCATCGAGGAGCAGGCCGTCCCCGTCCCGCCGGCCGTCGCCAACGCCTGCGCCATCCTGGGCCTTGATCCGATGTACGTCGCCAACGAGGGCAAGCTGGTGGCGTTTGTCCCCCGTGAGCATGCCGACGCCGTCCTGGACGCGATGCGTGCCCACCCGCTGGGCGCCGGCGCCGCGGTGATCGGCGAGGCCGTCGCCGCCCATCCGGGCATGGTGGTGGCCCGCACGCCGCTCGGCGGTACGCGGGTGGTCGACCTGCCGCTGGGCGAGCAGCTGCCCCGGATCTGCTGACGCGGGACGGGAGTTGACGACCGGGCACCGGTGCGCTGCGCTCCGGTGCCCGGCCGGGCGACCGGCGGTGTCACACCCACTGCTCTCCCGCCCCGGCCGGTGTTCCCGCAACTGCGGCCGCTCGTAAGGCCGTTACGCGAAGCGCCCCGTGCCGCCGCCTCATAGCGGGCGGCGGCACGGGGCGCTTCGGCGCGGGGGCCGGCTATCGAGTGTCGTGCATCAGGCGGGAGCCGAGCCAGTCGTCCTTGTCCCGTACCCCGGGCAGGACGAAGAAGTAGCCGCCGCCCTCCGGGGTGATGAAGCGGGACAGCGGCTCGTGCCGGAGCCGGTGCTGCACGGCGGCGAACTGCCGCTGCACGTTCTGCTGGTAGCCGCAGAAGACCAGTCCGAGGTTCATCCGCCCGTGCCGGTCGTAACCCAGGTCGTAGTTGTAACTCCGGCGCAGGAAGCGGGACTTGTCGGTGCGCGGGGTGCGCGGGTTGGCGAGCCGGATGTGCGCGTCGAGGGGGATCGTCCGGCCGTCGGGGTCGTGGTGGTAGTCCGGTGGGTCGTTCTCCTCCTTGCGCCCCAGGGGCGCACCGCTCGCCTTGTGCCGTCCGAAGATCTTCTCCTGGCGGCCCACCGGGACCCGGTCCCAGGTCTCGACGTGGAACCGGATCAGTCGCAGCACCTGGTAGCTGCCGTCCTCGGCCCAGTCCGGCTCCCCGCACGGCGGTGTCACCCAGATCAGCCGGTTCATCTCCTGCGGCGACCCGGTGTCCGGGTTGACGATGCCGTCCTTGAAGCCGACGAAGGTCCGCGGCGAGCCCGTGGGCCGGGACGGGTTGAGGAACGCGTCCCGGCGCCACCGCGGGCGCATCATCCCGTGGGTCTCGCGGCCCAGGTCGCGCAGGACGTGCACCACCGCGTCCGGGTGCTCGGCGCAGACCTGCAACGACAGGTCGCCGTGGCAGTGCGCGGGGTTCAGCCGGTCGTCGGGGAACGCCGGCATGGCCTTGAGATGCCGCGGCTTGTGCCCGGCCAGTCCGAACCGGTCGTCGAAGAGGGACGCCCCGACGCCGACCGTGACGCTCAGCGAGTCCGGGACCTGCGGATCCGTGGCGGTCTTCTCGTCCTTCGGCTTCACCCCGGCGGCCAGCACCCGGGACCGTTCGGTGATCTTCTTCAGCAGCCGCGTCAGGTCCGCGCGGTCCTGCCCCAGCACGTCGAACGCCACGAATCCGGCGAACAACTGCTGCGGGGTGGCGATGCCGGCCTGGTGCCGCCCGTGGAACGTGACGCGGTCCGGCGGCAGCTGCCGGCCGTCCTCGGAGCGGCCCTGCGGTGACGGCGACGCCCGGCCCGCCGGGACGGCCAGCGCCTCGCCGCCGCACAGTCCCGCGCCGGCCGCCGCGCCCGCGATCCCCGCCGCGTACTTGAGGAATCCCCGGCGTCCGTCGCCCTGCACCAGGGCCTGCTCGTCTTCGGTCCGCTCGTGTCTCATCGCCCAGCCATCCCCACTGCGGCACCCGCCGCCGATGTGCGTGCCCCTTGTTTGCGCGCGATCCTCGTGGCCGGTCCGGCGCCGCCGGGGAACAACACGGCCGGGCCCGTCGAAATCACGCCTGGGGTGGCGACCCGGCCGCCGAACGGCGCAGGCCCCCGCGCCGCCGCCGCCGTCTGCTCCTAGCGTCGGCGAGGTGACCCGCCCGACCGAGGACGACCCCGTCGACGTGCCGCTGCGCATCGTCCGGGGCCATGCCGAGCCCGAGGAACTGGCCGCGCTCGCCGTCATCCTGTGCGGTCGGCTCGCCTGGGCCCGGGCGCTCGCCGACGGCAGCCAGGAGGAGCCCCGCGACGACGGGCTCACCGAGCGCCAACTGCACAATCACCGTGTCCGGTGCGCGTGCTGGGCGGGTTGTTGGCTGTGCGGGTGACCGGCCGGTCTGCCGGTGCGGTCGGGGGCGAGTGTGCGGCGGTGTCCGGCGACCTTCCGGCGTCCGGTCGCGGGTGGCGGGTCGGCGTCAGGTGCGGCTTGCGCCCGGTGCCCAGCGGGCCGCGCCCAGGGCCGCGGCCAGGAAGCCGGCGGCCCCGGCCAGCGCCGCGGTGTGCAGTCCCGGTACCAGTCCGCCGGCGGTCAGCGTTCCGAAGACCGCGACGCCGAGGACGCTGCCCAGCTGGCGCGCGGCGTTGAAGACCGCGGCCGCCGCGCCGCCGCGGTCGCCGGGGACGGACTCCATCACCGCGGCGGTGGCGGCCGGCATGGTCAGCGCCGTCCCGAAACCGGCGGCGGCCATCGGGCCGACCAGTGCCGCGTAGGGCGTCCCGGGTCCCGCGCACAGCCAGCCGGCCAGCCCCGCCGCGCCGATGACCAGGCCCGCCACCATCGGCGGTCGCGGCCCGGTGCGCGCCGTCAGCCGGCCGGCCAGCGCCGAACCGGCCGCGACCAGGCCGACGGCCGGCAGCAGCGCGCAGCCGGTGCGCAGTGCGCTGTAGTGGTGGACGCGCTGGAAGTAGAGCGGGGCGAGGAACAGCAGCCCGTAGAAACCGGTGTTGAGCAGGACGCCGACGGCCGCGGAGGCGGTGAAGGCCCGGCTGCGGAAGAGGGCGAGCGGCAGCATCGGCGCCGTTGAGCGGTGTTCCAGGAACAGGAAGGCGGCCAGGCCGAGCAGGGCGAGGGCGAAGGCGCCGAGGACGAGGGGGTGGGTCCAGCCCAGGGGGCCGGCCTCGATGGCGCCGGCGGCCAGGGCCGCCACGCTCACCGCGGCGGCCGCCTGGGCCGGCACGTCGAGACCGCCGCGGGCCGGTCCGCCGGGGGAGCGCGGGACATGGCGGGTGGTCAGCACCAAGGCGAGCAGGGCCGGCGGCAGGTTCACCAGGAACACCGCGCGCCAGCCGAAGGCGGCGACCAGCGCCCCGCCGAGCACCGGCCCGGCCCCGGCGGCCAGCCCGGCGACCGTTCCCCAGACACCGAACGCCCGGGCACGGGCGGCCGGTTGGGTGTACGCGGTCCGCAGCAGCGCCAGCGACGCAGGTACCAGGAGGGCCGCGCCGACGCCCGGTGCGGGGGCGTGGAGCGTCGGGGGCGTCGGCATGCGGTCAGTGTCGGGCCGCGACGTTGCGGTGTCCGACGAAACGTCCTTGCCGCACGGCGCTGCCGGGGTGGGTGGTCGTCCGGCTCACCGACGCCGGGCGTCGGGGGTTGCAGGAGGCTTTCGGCCTTGACCCCGGACGGCTTGGTTAGGGCTCCGGCGAAGGCTTCACACTGCCGCAACGTTCGGCTTCCTGCTGGCGCGAACACGTCGAGTACTGTCCTGACCAGCGCGGACCGCAAGTCGAGGAGGCCGTTTCGTGGCGGAGCGTCAGGTGCCGGGGGAGCCCGTCGGGGACGGTACGACCGAAGTGCGGGCGCAGGAACGCCGGTTGCGGCGCGACCTGGGGTTCTGGGGACTGACCGGAATCGGCTTCTCCAACATCGTCGGCTCCGGCTGGCTGTTCGCCGCCATGTACGCCGCGCAGGTCGCCGGGCCGGCCTCGCTGCTGTCCTGGGTGGGCGCGGGTCTGCTCTGCGGGCTGGTCGCCCTGGTGATGATCGAGCTGGGCGCGTCCCGGCCGGAGGGCGGCGGTACCGTCCGCTGGCCGCTGCTCGCCAACGGCCGGCTGGTCGGCACCGTCGTCGGCTGGTCGGTGCTGCTGTCGGTCGGCGGCACCGCCGCCGAGATCAGCGCCATCATGCAGTACACCGCGCACTACCTCCCCGGCCTCTACAACGGCCACACCCTCACCGTCTCCGGACTGGCGCTGGCCGCCGGTCTGACGGTGCTGCTGACCGCGTTGAACTGGTTCGCGGTCCGGCTCTTCGCCCGTCTCAACACCCTGGTCTCGATCTTCAAGATCGGCGTTCCGATCGTCACCGTGATCGCCCTGATCGCCTCCGGCTGGCACGCGGGGCGCCTCACCGACCACGGCGGATTCGCGCCGTACGGCTATGTGGCCTGTCTGACCGCGCTGGCCGGCGGCGGCATCGTCTACTCCGTCAACGGCTTCCAGGCCCCGATGGACTTCTCCGGTGAGGCCCGCAACCCTCGTCGCACCCTCCCGTGGGCCGTTCTGGCCGGGATCGGCCTGGCGCTGGTGATGTACCTGGCGCTCCAGGTGGCGTACCTGTTCACCGTTCCAGAGAGCCTGCTCGGCAGCGGCTGGAAGGGCGTCTCCTTCGACTCGCCCTTCGGGCAGCTGGCCCTGATCCTCAATCTGCACTGGCTCTCCCACCTGCTCTACGCCGACGCGGTGCTCTCGCCCGGTGGTTCGGCCTATGTCGGGGTGGCCATCGACGCCCGGCACACCTACGCGCTCGCCAAGAACGCCACCATCCCGCGCTACTTCATGAAGGTCGACGAGGGCTCCGGCATGCCGCGCCGTGCCCTGGTGATCAACCTGATCGTGATCGTGCTGTTCCTGCTGCCGTTCGGCGGCTGGCAGGACATCGTCAGCGTCATGGGCGACATGTACCTGCTGGTCTACTCCGCCTCCGCGGTCGCGGTGGCGGTCTTCCGCACCGAGGCCGGCGGTGGCACGGCCGGGTGGGTGCCGGGGCTGCACTGGATCGCCCCGCTGAGCTTCGTGGTGGCCAGCGAGTTCGTCTACTGGTCGGGGTGGCAGCACCTGCGGCTGGCGCTGCCGCTGGTCCTCGCCGGGCTGCTGCTGTTCCTGGCGATGCGGCGGCCCGGTGCCCGGGTCGCGGAGAGCGACGGTGCCGGGCCGCGCCGCCCGCTGGCGGCCGAACTCGCCACCGGTGCCTGGCTGGTGGTCTACCTCCTGGTGCTCACCGCGGTGTCCTGGCTGGGCACGTTCAAGGGCTCTGGCCACCTGCCGGCACCGTACGACTCGCTCGTGGTGGCCGCCTTCGCACTGGGAGTGTTCTTCTGGGCGGTGCGCTCCGGCGTCGGCCAGTTGACCGCCGCCCGCCAGGCCGTGGCCTGAGTCCGCCGTGCCCCTGTCGTGAGCCGGTGGGGGTGCCTGCTGCCGTCAAGCGGATGGCCCACCGCCGAAATATGATGGGGCCATGCTTCGGCGTCGTCTCCCGCGGTCGGCGAGCGCCGACGATCTGCTGAGCAGGCTCGGGCGGCTGACCGCCCAGGCGCGGGCGGGCGCGGAGCTCCAGCGGGCCAGAGTGGAGCTGGCCGAGGTCCTGCAACGCGAGATGCTGCCGGCCGTCCTCCCGGAGCTGCCCGGTCTGCGCACGGCCGCCAGCTACGCCCCCGCCCGGCACGGGCTCGCCATCGGGGGCGACTGGTACGACGGTTTCGCCCTCCCGGACGGCTCGCTCGCCTTCTCCGTCGGTGACGTACAGGGCCACGACGTGGAGGCGGCCGCGTTCATGGGGCAGATCCGGATCGGGCTGCGGGCCGTCGCCGCCCATGCCCCCGATCCCGGCGAGGTGCTCAGCCGGGCCAACGACCTGCTGCTCTCCATCGACACCGAACTCTTCGCGACCTGCACCTTCGTCCGGTTCGACCCGGTGTCCTGGGAGTTGACCAGTGCCCGGGCCGGGCACGTCCCCGCGGTGTGGGCCACCACCGACGGCCGGTGGGGTCTGGCCGAGGACCCCGGAGGCATCCCGCTCGGTGTGGCGCCCGGGCAGCGGTATCCGGTCACCCGCCGCAGGCTCGCCGTGGCGGGTGCGTTCGTGCTGCTCACCGACGGGGTGATCGAGGGGCCGTCGTTCCCCCTGGAGGCCGGGCTGGCGGAGGTGTCCCGGCTGGTCGGTGCCAAGGCCGGGGACGATCCGGCCGAGATCGCCGATGCGGTGCTGTGCGTCGCCGAGCTGACCGGGCACACCGACGACGCCGCGGCGATCGTGCTGCGCCACGACGCGGCCCGGCGGGGACGGGAGTGAAGCCCGGGGCCGCGAGTGCGTGTCGTGGCCGGGGCCCGGCCGCCGGCGTTGTCTGATGGCAGGCGTGGTGCGCACCGGGGAAGTCCGTCGGCTGGCGCCGGTAGTCCTGGGGAACCTCGTGCTCGCCGCCTGCTACTACGGAGCCGCGAAGGTCGGTCTGCTGGAGCAGGTGGTGATCGCGGGGGCGGTGGTCACTCCGCTGTGGCCGCCCACGGGCATCGCGCTGAGCTTCCTGTTGCTGCTGGGCCTGTGGATGTGGCCGGGCATCGCGCTCGGCACCCTGCTGGTCATCTCCACGCTCACCCGGCTCGATCTCGCCGGGATCGGTGTGATCGCCGGCAACACCCTCGCCCCGGTGTGTGCCTGTCTGATGCTGCGCCGGGTCGGCTTCCGCACCGAACTGGACCGGCTGCGCGACGGGGTGGCCCTGGTGGTGCTGGGCGCCTTCGCCGCGATGGTGATCAGCGCGACGCTGGGCAGCGGCTCCCAGGTGCTCACCGGGGCGCTGCCGCCCGGGGGCTTCTGGCGCACCTGGGCGTCCTGGTGGGCGGGGGACGCGATGGGCGTCCTGGTGGTCACCCCGCTGCTGCTGGCCTGCCGGCTGGTGCGGCTGCCCCGGGACGTGCCCCTCTACCGGTGGGTCGAGGCGGCCGTGCTCCTGGCGGCCGCGGTGGCGGTCTCGCTGGTGAGCACCCGCTCCTCGCTGTCCCTGCTGTTCCTGATGTTCCCGGTGATCGTGTGGGCGGCGCTGCGGTTCCAGCTGGTCGGGGCGGCGCCGTGCGTCCTGGTGATGTCGGTCTTCGCGATCAGCGGGGCCACCGGCCGGTACGGTCCGTTCGCCGGGCGGAGCCTGCTGGAGACGATGGTCAACCTCCAGGCGCTGAACGCCTCCGCGGCCCTCACCGCGCTGCTGCTCTCGGCGATCGTCACGGAGCAGAACGCCGTCCGGCACCGGATCGAGCAGCTGTGCCAGGAGCTCGCGGAAGTGGTGGACCGGCTGGCGCCGGGGGAGGGCCGGCACGGCTGGCCTCCGGAGCGCTGACCGGCCGCCGGGCCCCGGTCACGTGCCCAGCAGCTCGCCCAGGTCGTAGCCGACCGGCTCCTCCAGCTGGGCGTAGGTGCAGCTCTGCGGGGTGCGGTCGGGGCGCCAGCGGCGGAACTGCGCGGTGTGCCGGAAGCGGCTGCCCTCCATGTGGTCGTAGCCCACCTCGCACACCAGCTCCGGGCGCAGCGGCACCCAGGAGAGGTCCTTGCCGCCGCTCCAGCGGCTCGGTCCGCCGGGCATCCGGCGGGAGGCGTGCGCGGTCTCGTCGGTCCAGTCGCCCCAGGGGTGGGCGGCGGTGTCGTCGAGCCGCAGTGGTGCCAGTTCCTCGACCAGTTCCCGTCGTCTGGCCATGGGGAACGAGGCGCAGACGCCGACGTGCTGGAGGTGGCCGGCGTGGTCGTGCAGTCCCAGCAGCAGGGAGCCGACCACCGGGCCGCTCTTGTGCAGGCGGTAGCCGGCGACGACGCAGTCGGCGGTCCGGGCGTGTTTGACCTTGAACATCGCGCGGTCGCCGGGGCGGTAGGGCAGGTCCAGCGGTTTGGCGATCACTCCGTCCAGGCCGGCGCCCTCGTACTGGGCGAACCACTGCCGGGCCAGCTCCCGGTCGGTGGTGGCGGGTGCGGTGTGCACCGGCGCCCGGGCCGGCCGCAGCGCCTGGACCAGGGCTTCCCGGCGGGTCGTCTGCGGCTCGTCGAGCAGGGCGGTGTCGTCCAGCGCCAGCAGGTCGAAGGCGACGAGGGAGGCCGGGGTGCGGGCGGCGAGGGTGCGGACCCGGGAGTCGGCGGGGTGGATGCGCTCCAGCAGCTCCTCGAAGTGCAGCCGGCCGTCGTGTGCGATGACGAGTTCGCCGTCGAGCACGCAGCGCGGCGGCAGTGCGGCCCGTGCGGCGTCGAGGACCTCGGGGAAGTAGCGGCTGAGCGACTTGGTGGTGCGGCTGGTGAGCTCGACCTCGTCGCCGTCCCGGAAGACGATGACGCGGAAGCCGTCCCATTTGGCCTCGTACTGCATGCCGGCGGGGATCTCGGCCACCGGTTTGGCGAGCATGGGGGAGACCGGGGGCATCACGGGCAGGTCCATGGTCCCGATCCTGCGGGGCGCGGTCCGTTCCCGCCCGCCGGGACGTCGGCGCGCGGGGGCGTGCGGCGGAACCTAGCGTGGAGGCATGGTCGGAGCCCGAGCTGTGGAGCTGGAGGTCGCGGGGCGCACGGTGCGCGTGACGAACCCGGACAAGACGTACTATCCCGAACGCGGTTTCACCAAGCTGGACGTCGCCCGGTACTACCTGGCCGTCGCGGACGGGGCGTTGCGCGGGCTGCGGGACCGGCCGACCACCATGCAGCGGTTCCCCGACGGGGTCGAGGGCGAGTTCTTCTATCAGAAGCGGGCGCCGAAGGGGCTGCCGGACTGGCTGCCCACGGCCCGGATCACCTTCCCCAGCGGGCGGTTCGCGGACGAGATGTGCCCCACCGAACCGGCCGCGGTGGTCTGGGCCGCCAACCTGGGGTGCCTGACGTTCCACCCCTGGCCGGTGCGTCGTGCGGACACCGAGCATCCCGACGAGCTGCGGATCGACCTCGACCCGCAGCCGGGCACCGGCTTCGCCGACGCCGTCGTGGTCGCCCTCGAACTGCGTGCGCTGCTGGCCGAGCACGGGCTGCGCGGCTGGCCGAAGACCTCCGGTGGCCGCGGTGTGCACGTCTATGTGCCGATCCGCCCCGACTGGACGTTCACGGAGGTCAGGCGGGCGGCCATCGCCGTGGCCCGGACGCTGGAGCGGCGGCTGCCGGAGCGGGTGACCGCCGCCTGGTGGAAGGAGCAGCGCGGCAGCAAGGTGTTCGTGGACTACAACCAGATGGCCCGCGACCGCACCATCGCCTCGCCCTACTCGCTGCGCGCCCGCCCGCGGGCGACGGTCTCCACCCCGCTGCGCTGGGAGGAGCTGTCCGACGCCGAGCCCGAGGACTTCGACCTGCGCACCGTCCCGCCCCGGTACGCCGAACTGGGCGATCTCCATGCGGAGATGGCGGAGCACGCCTTCGGTCTGGAGTCGCTGCTGGCGCTGGCGGACCGGTACGCCGCCGACGAGGGGCTGGGCGATCTGCCGTATCCGCCGGACCACCCGAAGATGCCGGGCGAACCGGCGCGGGTGCAGCCGAGCCGGGCTCGCAGGCACTGAGCGCACGCACGCCCCCGGTGGGTCCGCGGGGTCGTGCCGTGCGGCCGCTTTCCGGACGCACCTGGAGTGCTGCGGTCGGGGCAATTTCGAGGGCCGTTGGAGTGGACGCCTGCCGTGTCTGCGAGGAAACGGACGGTGAGAGGTACCCATCTCGTGTCCGATTTCCTGCCAACAGGAGAAACGCAATGCGCAAGTTCATAGGCCGCTCCCTGGCCGCCGCGGTGCTCACCGCCGCCACCGTCGTTCCGGCCGCCGGTGTGGCCTCGGCCGCCGCCCCTCAGGGGCACACCGTCGTGATGAGCGGCGACCACGGTCGTGGCAATCACGGACGCAACCACCGGCACCACCGGCACCACCGTCACGAGTGCCGCGGCTTCGGCTTCGGCGAGTTCGGCAACTTCGGCAACTTCGGCCGTGGGGGCCGCGGGGGCTTCGAGGGCCGCGGGGGCTTCGAGGGTCGCGGGTGCGAGGGCCGCGGCTTCGGGTTCTTCAACCTGGGGCACCTCTTCCGCCACCTGTTCCGTTGGCTCTGACCGGCAGTGGTCCGGCGGGCCGCCGCAGTCGTGCGACTGCGGCGGCCCGCCGCTGCCGGTCCGGCCCTGCGGACCGGCTGCCGCGGTCAGCGCGCGGCGTCCGACTCCTCGGCCTGGCGCCGGAGTTCCTTCTTGTCCGGCTTGCCCACGTCGGTGAGCGGCAGCGCGTCGACGAAGGTGATCCGGGCCGGCTCGTACATCGCGCCGCGGGCCTCGCGCACCATCGCACGCAGCTGGTCGGCGTCGAGGTCGCTGCCGGGGGTGCGCACCACCGTCGCGTGCACCCGCTCCATCCGGTCGGCGTCGCGGACGCCGTAGACGGCGCTCTGGAGCACCTGCGGGTGGGAGTTGAGCAGGTCCTCCAGCTCGGTGGTGTACACGTGGCCGCCGACCACGACGATCATGTCCTTGAGCCGGTCGACGATGGTCAAGTAGCCCTCGTCGTCCAGGAATCCGACGTCCCCGGTGTGCAGCCAGCCGTCCCGGAGCACCTCCGCGGTCAGGTCGGGCTGCTTCCAGTAGCCCTGCATGATCATGGCGGAGCGGACGCAGATCTCGCCGTGCTCGCCGGGCGGCAGGTCGCGCCCGGCGGAGTCGCGGACCGCGACCTCGACGTCGGGCAGCACCTTGCCGGCTGAGCGCAGCCGGTCGGGGCGCTCGGGGTCGTGGTCGTCGAAGGTGAGCACGCTGATGCCGCCGGCCTCGTTCTGGCCGTAGCCCTGGACCAGCACCTGTCCGAACGCCCGTACCGCGTCGGCCAGTCGGGCCGGCGAGGCCTGGCAGCCGCCGTAGGTGACCATGCGGAGGCTGGAGGTGTCGGTGTGCGGCCGGTCGGGGTGGTCCATCAGCTGGTAGAGCAGCGGCGGGAGCAGGAACATCGCGGTGATCCGCTCGCGCTCGATGGTGGCCAGCACCTCCTTGGCGTCGAAGTCGTCGAGGAGGACGACGGTGCCGCCGGAGTTCAGGACGGTGTCGGCCATGTAGCCGGCCGCGTGGGCGAGGGTGGTGCAGACCAGCTGCCGGTGCGTGACCTCGTCGAACTCCGGGAGCACGCCGGTGAACCACCGCACCTGCTCGAAGGTGGTGCAGATGCCCTTGGGGTGGCCGGTGGTGCCGCCGGTGTGGCGGATGGTGCAGATGTCGTCGGGGCGGGCGTCGGTGGCGTACGGCTCGTCGCTCTGGCCGGCCGCCAGCTCCAGTAGGTCCGTGCCCAGCTTGGCCGGGCCGAGGACCAGGACCTCCGGTACGGGCGCCAACTCGACCAGTTCCGCGGCCCGTTCGGTCAGCCGCGGGTCGACGATCAGGGCGCGGGTCTCGACGTCGCGGACGATGGCGGCCTGGGAGTCGGCGGAGAGCTTGTTGTAGAGGTGGTTGATCCGGGCGCCGACGAGGTGGGTGGCGTAGCGGGCGGCGACGGTCTCGGGGAGATTGCCGCTGAGCAGGGTGACGGTGGCGCCGCGCCCGATGCCCCGTTCGCGCAGGGCGCGGGCCATCCGCAGGACCAGCGAGCGGAACTCGCCGGCGGTGACGCGTCGGCCCTGGTGGATCAGGACCTCGCGGTCCGGGGTGAGGTTAAGAGCATCGAGGTTCTCCTCCACATATGTGTGGAACGGCTGGTCGGATATGGGCATCGGGGGCGTCCTCCTGACCCGGCGGCGCGTGGGGCTGCGCCGGGGTGTGACGGGTGATTATTGGTTGCCTCCAGCAACCATTGTCAGAGTAGTGCCAAGAGATCGACATCTCCAAGTCGAGTGCACCGCTGAGGGCGTTGTCCGGCCACCGCGGCCTGGAGCACCCTTGGTGACGCAGTTGTCCAGAGGGTGAACGTGGCCGGTACTGCTCCATCCGGAACGGTCCCCCGCCCCGGTGGGGACTGCTCTGACTGCGTGGCCGTCCGGTGTCGAGGGATGATGGAGGGCAGCGGCAGCACGGCAGGACCAGGCCGTGCCCGGAACGCCACGGCTGTCGGCTCGGCAGGCCGGCGGAAGGAGTGCCTGGATGGGTGCGACCGACGCGTTCCCCGATGCATCCGCCCAGGCCGGTGCCGGGCCGAGCCAGCCCGGCGGGCTGCTGGACCTCCTGGGCGTGGCCGCAGTCATGCTCGACGCGGAAGGCCGGATCACGCTGTGGAGCCCGCAGGCCGAGGAGCTCTTCGGGTGGAGCGCGCAGGAGGCCCTCGGCCGGCCCGCCGTCCGGCTGCTGGTCCACCCCGAGCACGTCGACCTGGTCCGTCAGCTCTTCGCCGAGGTGATGACCAGCGGCGAGGGCTGGGCCGGGGTCTTCCCCGTCCGGCGCAAGGACGGCGGCACCCGCCTGGTCGAGTTCCGCAACATGCGCCTCCAGGACAAGCACGGCGCCTCCTACGCCCTCGGAATCGCCACCGACCAGTCCGTGCTCCGCGAGGTCGAACGGGACCTGGCGCTGTCGGTGCGCCTGGTGACCCAGTCGCCCATCGGACTGGCGGTGCTCGACACCGATCTGCGCTTCGCCATGGTCAACCCGGCGCTGGAGCGGATCGACGATCTGACCGCCGACCAGCACATCGGGCGGCCGGTGCGGGAGGTCCTGTCGTTCCTGGACGCGGACGGCATCCAGGAGCAGATGAGCCAGGTGCTGGCCGACGGCCGGCCGACGCTGAACCAGTTCTACGTCGGCCGCACCGTCAACCACCCCGACGTCGACCGTGCGTGGTCGGTCTCCTACTACCGGCTGGAGGACGCCCACGGCCGGGTGCTGGGACTGGCCGCCTCGGTCGTGGACGTCACCGAGCAGCACCGGGCCGCGACCGAGGCCACCCGCGCCCGCCGGCGGCTGGCGATGATCGCGGACGCCTCGGCGTGCGTCGGCACCACCCTCGACGTCGGGCAGACCGCCCAGGAGCTGGCCGACGCCGTCGTGCCCGAACTCGCCGACCTGGCCGCCGTCGACGTCCTCGACGACGTCCTGAACGGCCGCCGTCCCGCCGCGCTCGTCCGTGGCGGCCCGGCCCGCTTCCGGGCGCTGGCGGTCGCCGCGGCCGGCGAGACGCCCGCCGTGCGGGCCGCCGACCCGACCGGGTCGCTCGCCGCCTACGAGACCGAGCGGCTGATCACCGGCTGCGTCACCGAGGCCCGCCCGGTCCTGGTCGCCGAGGTGGGGCCGACGGACCGGCGGCGGATCGCCGCGGACCCGCAGGGCGCCGAACTGCTGCGCGCGGCCGGGCTGCACTCCTACCTGGCGGTGCCGCTGATCGCCCGCGGCGAGGTGCTCGGCGCCCTCTCGCTCTACCGCACGGACAACGCGCTGGCCTTCGACGAGGACGATGCGGTGCTCGCCGTCGAACTGGCCGCCCGGGCCGCGGTCTGCATCGACAACGCCCGCTCCTATCAGAGCGAACGGCGCACCGCGCTCACCCTCCAGCGGCACCTGATGAACCACCGGCCGCCGAAGCCCGTCACGATGGACATCGCCTACCGCTACCAGCCCGCCCAGGCGGCCAGCGAGGTGGGCGGAGACTGGTTCGACGTCATCCCGGTCGCCGGCGACAAGACCGCGCTGGTCGTCGGCGACGTGATGGGCAGCGGTATCAACGCGGCCGCCACCATGGGCCAGTTGCGCACCACCACCCGTGCGCTGGCCGACCTCGACCTCGCGCCGGCCGAGCTGCTGCACCACCTCGACCACATCGCCGGCGGCCTCGACCCGGCGTTCGCGACCTGCCTCTACGCCGTCCACGACCCGCACCGGGAGGAGTGCGAGATCGCCATCGCCGGCCACCTCCCGCCGGTCGTGGTCCGGCCCGGCCGGCGGCCGGAACTCCTGGAGCTGCCCACCGGCGCCCCGCTCGGTGTCGGCGGTGTCGGCGCGGTGGCGTTCGAGCAGACCACCGTGCCGCTGCACCCCGGCGATGAACTGGTGCTCTACACCGACGGACTCATCGAGACCCGCGACCAGGCCATCGACACCCGTCTGGACCGGCTGCTCGATCTGCTCGCCGAGCCCGAGCAGCCGCTGGAGGAGCTCTGCGACCGCCTCCTGGGCGAGTTGCGGCACGGCAACGACCACGACGACGTGGCTCTGCTGATCGCCCGGGTCCGGGGTCACGACGGCTGAATATCCGCCCCGGCCCGCACACTTGACCAGAAGTTGCCGGACGGTCCGCCGAAGAATCCGCAGCGCGCGAAAAGCCCGCGGAATCCGCGCAAGTAGCGCCCGTGTGGCATGGATAAGAGTGTTTACGGCGGCCAGTGCTGCGGATTTCGTTGTCTCACATTCTTAATGAACTCTTGACGGGAGGGCCCGGCGGAGGTTGTATTCCGGTCACCGAAGCGGCCCCGCAGTGTGTCTGGTGCGACCGCTCACCGGCACGTCCCCCCACGTCAGTGCCACCCCTCCCTGCCCGCCAGCACCGATGGGACACGGATGACCGACATGTCCACCACGCCCGTTGCCAACGCCGCCCCGGTACCGGACACCCGGGCCGCGAAACCGGCGGACGGTCCCCAACTCACCCGCTCCATCGGTGTGGTTGGCGGCACCCTGCTCACCCTGTCCTGTCTGACCCCGGCGTCCTCGCTGTTCGTCATCGTGCCGGACTCGTTCGCCACCCTGGGCACCGGTACGGCGCTGACCATCGCCATCGCGGCGCTGCTGTGCGTGGGCGTCGCCTTCGCCTACTCCGAACTCGGCACGCTGATCCCCAGCTCCGGCGGTGAGTACGCGATGGTCGGCACGCTGATGGGCCGGCTCGCGGGCTGGCTGGTCTTCGTGCTCTCCCTGATCGTCGTCATGATCGTGCCGCCGATCATCGCGCTGGGAACCGCCGACTACCTGGCCCCGGTCGTCCATCTGGACAAGCAGGTGACCGCGGCCGCGGTGATGCTGCTGGCGACCGCCATGGGCCTGCTCGACCTGCGCGCCAATGCCTGGATCACCGGCATCTTCCTCGTGCTTGAGGTGGTGGCCGCCGCGGTCGTGGCGTTCCTCGGCTTCAGCCACACCCAGCGGTCCGCGTCCACCCTCATCCACCCCGTCATGGACGCCGGGCACGGCGTCAGCACCGCCGTCACCGGCGGGCTGATCGTGACCGGGCTGGCCACCGCGCTCTTCATCCTCCAGGGCTTCTCCACCGCGGTGTACCTGGCCGAGGAGATGGAGAACCCGCGGCGCAACGTCTCCCGCACGGTGCTGTGGACCCTCGCCATCGGCGCCGCCGTCGTCCTCGTCCCGGTCATCGCCATCACCCTCGGCGCCCCCGACCTCAAAACCCTCGGCGCGGGCGACGTCGCCGGCATGGTGCAGAGCTGGAGCAACTCCGCCGTCGGCACCTTCGTCAGCCTCTGCATCGCCCTGGCGATCATCAACGCGGCGATCGTGATGGTGATCCAGAACTCCCGGGTGGTCTTCTCCTCGGCCCGCGACGGTGCCTGGCCGGCCCCGGTCAACCGGATGTTCTCCCACATCGGCAAGCGGTTCGGCTCCCCCTGGGCGGCCACCCTCGCGGTCGGCGTGCCGGGCGCCGCGCTGTGCTTCGCCACCCTCGACACCCTGAACGAGGTCACCGGCGTCGCCGTCGCCGGTATGTACGTCTTCGTCGCGCTGGGCGCCCTGGTTTCCCGCCGCGGCGCGCACAAGCACCGGCTCGCCTGGCGGATGCCGCTGTGGCCGGTGGTCCCCGCGCTGCTGGTCCTCGTCCTGGTCTGGGTGCTGTGCCAGCAGAGCGCCGAGAGCCTGCTGATCACCGGCGGTCTGATCGCGGTGGCCACCGTCTACTGGGCGCTCTACCTCCGCCCGCGGCAGGACAGCCGCTGGGTCATCTCGGTCCCCGAGGACGAACTGGCCGCGGCCCCCGAACCGGCCCGGTCCTGACCGCCGGCCCGGTCCCGGGCCCTGTTCCAGGCCCGGCTCATGGCCCACGCCCCACACCATGATGATCACGGTGCGGGGCGTGGGCATTTTTCCGATGGGCGGTGACTGATCCTGGAGTTGTCGCTTCCGCGGCGGGAGGCTCGTCAAAGACGCCCGGCACCGGAGGCCCCGCGAGCGGATGCTGCCGCCGCTCTCCTGAAGCGGCCCGAACTCCGACGCCCGCACCGCTTCACGCGGCTCGTCGTCGAACACCTCCACGGCGTGCAGGCCGTGCCGTGACCGAGCGGTTTCACTTCCGGGCGATGGTGGGGGCCACCTGCCCATCCGATGCGGCGTCCCCCAGTGGGGCGCCGCCGCCGGCAAGAAGGGCCGGCAGTGGCACGTGGTCGCCGCTGAGGGCGAAGCGGGCCCCTAGGTCATCGACGCCTAGCGGGCCTCCGGCCGTGCCAGCGCCAGCGCGTCCAGCAGCAGGCACACGTGGTCGACGGCGTCCCGCCCGGCGGGGACGTCGGCCGCGTCCGCGTCGTCGAGCAGTCCGGCGGTGGCCCGCAGCAGCGTCAGCAGCCCCGCGCTCACCGGTGCCGCGGGCTCCGGGTGCGCGAGGGCGGAGCGGATCTGCTCGCCGCCCAGCGGCCGCCCCGTCTCCAGGAAGTGGAACAGCGCGACCGCGGTCCTTCGGTCCGCGTCGTTCGGCCGCCACGCTCCGCGCGCGTGGTGGTCGATGAGCTCGGCCGCCCCGGCACGGATCTCCTCTGCAACATGCATGCCCACGAACGTCTCATACGCGTCCGGCGGCCCCCGGAGCGGCGCCGGGCGCCCACCGGCCGCCCACCGGCCCCGCCCGACTCCCGAGTAACCCCCGCCGACCTGGCACGTTGCGCGCGGAGCCAGGGGCGCGCGGCAGATCATCGGCGGCTTCGCAACCACCCGCGCCTGTGGGAAGAGTTACACGGAGCGGGCCGAGGGAGCGCACACCCATAGCCGGGCGACCTGCCGAGAGGTTTTACTGACGCTGCTGTGCCGCAGGCTCTCCGGGCTGCCGCGCTGCGCAGTGCCCGGCTCGCCCACCGTATGCGGGAGGTGTGGAAACAGGACATGGCCGGACGCTTCGGACACCCGCGTTCGGTCCTGAAGATGCGGACCGTCGCGGGCCAGGTCTTCCTCCTGCAAGTGGCGATCGTGGTTCTGCTCGTCGCCGCCGCCATCACGGCCCTGGTGCTCCAGTCCGGGACGGACTCCGAACGGGAGGCCCGCAACCGCTCGCTCGCGGTGGCCCGCAGCTTCGCCAGCGCCCCCGGTATCGAAGCGGCCCTGAAGAGCCCCGATCCCACCGCCGTGCTCCAGCCCCGGGCGGAGGCCGCCCGCAGGGGTTCCGCGGTCGACTTCCTCGTCGTGATGAACACCCACGGCATCCGCTACACCCACCCGATGACCGACCGCATCGGCAAGAGGTTCGTCGGCACCACCGCCCCCGCGCTGGCCGGCGGTGCGGTCACCGAGAAGATCACCGGCACCATCGGCCCGCTGGTGCAGGCCGTGGTGCCCGTCGTCGGCCGCGACGGCACGGTGGTCGGCCTGGTCTCCGCGGGCGTCACCCTCACCAAGGTGAGCGGCGTCGTGGACGCGCAGTTCCCGCTGCTGTTCGGCTCCGCGGCCGGTGTGCTGCTGCTCACCACCGGCGGCACCGCCCTGGTCAGCCGGCGCCTGCGGCGCCAGACCCACGGGCTGGGGCCGCAGGAGATGACGCGGATGTACGAGCACCACGACGCGGTGCTGCACGCGGTCCGCGAAGGGGTGCTCATCGTCCGCGGCGACGGGCGGCTGGTGCTCGCCAACGACGAGGCCCGGCGGCTGCTCGATCTGCCGCCCGACGTCGAGGGCCGTCAGGTGGGCGAGCTGGGCCTGGACCCGGCCACCGCGGCGCTGCTGGAGTCCGGCCGGGTCGCCACCGACGAGGTGCACCCGGCCGGCGACCGGCTGCTCGCGGTCAACCAGCGCTCCACCGACCGGGCCGGCGGTCCGCCCGGCAGCGTCACCACCCTGCGCGACACCACCGAACTGCGGGCCCTGACCGGCCGCGCCGACCTCGCCCGCGGCCGGCTGAGACTGCTCTACGACGCGGGCACCGAGATCGGCACCACCCTCGATGTGGTGCGCACCTGCGAGGAGTTGGCCCGGTTCGGCGCCGAGCGGTTCGGCGACCTCGTCACCGTCGATCTGGCCGAGTCCGTCCTCAAGGGCGAGGAGCCGGCGAGCGCCGGGACGGCCGTCGCGATGCGCCGCACGGCCGTCGGCGGCGAGGCGCCCGACGGGTCGCTCTACCCGGTCGGCGAGCCGATCCACTTCGCGCCGACCACCGTGCTCGGCACCCGGCTGCCGATCGGCGAACCGGTCCTGGAGCCCGATCTGGCCGCCTTCACCGGCTGGCAGCGCCAGGACCCCGAACGGGCCCGGAAGATCGTCGCGCACGGCATCCATGCGCTGATCGCGGTCCCGCTGCGGGCCCGCGGCGCCATCTTGGGCGTGGCGCTCTTCTGGCGTTCGCGCACTCCCGAGCCGTTCGACGAGGAGGACCTCTCACTGGCCGAGGAACTGGTCGCCCGCGCCGCGGTGAGCATCGACAACGCCCGCCGCTACACCCGCGAGCACACCATGGCGGTCACCCTCCAGCGCAGTCTGCTGCCGCGTGCCCTGCCCGAGCAGAGCGCCGTGGACGCCGCCTTCCGGTACCTACCGGCGCAGGCCGGGCTCGGTGGGCTGGGCGGCGTCGGCGGGGACTGGTTCGACATCATCCCGCTGCCCGGCAGCCGCGTCGCCCTGGTCGTCGGCGACGTCGTCGGCCACGGCCTGCACGCCGCCGCCACCATGGGCCGGCTGCGCACCGCCGTCCACAACTTCGCCAACCTCGACGTCCCGCCCGACGAACTGCTCTGGCACCTCGACGAGTTGGTCGCCCGCATCGACCAGGACGAGGGCACGGAGGGCGCCGGCGACGGCGCGAAGGCCCCGATCACCGGCGCCACCTGCCTCTACGCCGTCTACGACCCGGTCACCGGCGCCTGCACCATGGCCCGCGCCGGGCACGTCCAGCCGCTGCTGGTGCGGCCGGACGGCGGCGCGGAGTTCGTCGAGGTGCCCGGCGGTCCGCCGCTCGGGCTCGGCGGAATGCCCTTCGACACCTGCCGGTTGGACCTCCCCGAGGGCAGCAGCCTGGTGCTCTACACCGACGGGCTGGTCGAGGACCGCGACCGCCCCATCGACGACGGCATGGCGCTGCTGCGCCGCACGGTCGGCTCCGACCCGGGCCGGACGCCGGAGGAGACCTGCGAGGCGGTGCTGGGTGCCCTGCTGCCGGACCGGCCGACCGACGACATCGCCCTCCTGGTCGCCCGCACCCGGCGGTTGGCGGACGCCCGCCTCGCCGACTGGGACGTCCCCGCCGAGCCGTCCGCGGTCGCCCAGGTCCGCGCCGCCGCGGTCCGCACCCTGCGTGCCTGGGGCCTGGCCGACGAGTCGTTCACCACCGAACTGATCCTCAGCGAGCTGGTCACCAACGCCATCCGGTACGCCACCGGCCCGATCCGTGTCCGGCTGATCCATGACCGCGCGCTGGTCTGCGAGGTGGCCGACCGCAGCAGCACCTCGCCGCATCTGCGGTACGCCGCCACCACCGACGAGGGCGGCCGCGGCCTGTTCCTGATCGCGCAGCTGGCCGAGCGGTGGGGCACCCGCTACACCGGCGACGGCAAGGTGATCTGGACCGAGCAGGCCCTGCCAAACGCGGCCCCGGACCCGGGCCCGTACGCATCCGCACCGCGGCCACTGGGGAAAGGCGAAGGATGACAACAAGTAATACGGCGGACCGTCCGCACCGGGCGCACTTCCAACTCCGCTTCCCTGACGTGCCGTTGGGGAGCCCGGTCGGCGTCGGGGCGGAGGCGGGCGCGCGCACCCTCGTCGGCCCGGCGGGCGCCGCGCTCGGCCGTGGGGCGGCGGCCGCCCGATGACCGATGCCCCGCAGACCGCCGACGCGTCCTCGGGTGCGGCCCCGGCCGAGCGCTGGGTCTATGTCATCCCGGTCGCCGCGATCATGTACATGCTGGCCTACCTGGACCGGAACAACATCTCCGTCGTCCTTCCCTACCTGCACGGCGACCTGGAACTCTCCAACGCCGACAAGGGCCTGGCCGGCGGAATCTTCTTCGTCGGCTATGTCTTCCTCCAGATCCCGGCGGCGGTGCTCGCCCAGCGTTGGAGCGCCCGGAAGACCGTCCTGCTCCTCATGGTCGCCTGGGGTCTGTCCGCGGTGCTGTCCGGTCTGGTGCAGTCCCGGAACCAGTTCTATGCCGCGCGGTTCGTGCTGGGCTTCTTCGAGGGCGGTGTCTGGCCCGCGGTCCTGATCCTGCTCGCCTCGTGGTTCCCGCTGCGCGAGCGGGCCCGCGCCAACGCCCTGTGGATGGCCTGCCTGCCGCTGTCGTCGGTGCTGATGGCGCCGCTGTCCGGCTGGATGCTCGATCATGCGAACTGGCGCTGGGTGCTCGTCCTCCAGGGGCTGCCGCCGCTGCTGTGGGCAGTGGTCTGGTGGTTCACGGTCGCCGACCACCCCGCGCAGGCTCGTTGGATCTCCCGGGCGGAGGCCGCCCACCTGGAGCGGGCGATCGCCGCCGACGAGGCCGCCAAGTCCCCGGCGGGCGGCGGCTCCTACCTCGCCGCGGTCCGCCGGCGGCCCGTCCTGGTCCTGATCGGTGTCTACTTCTTCTGGATCACCGGCTTCTACGGCTTCAGCCTCTGGCTGCCGGCCGTCGTCAAGGAACTCACCCACGACGGCTCCGCCACCGAGGTCGGGCTGCTGACCGCGATCCCGTTCACCGTCGCGCTGGCGGTGATGATCGGCAACGCGGTCTGGTCGGACCGCACCGGCCGCCGGCGGCAGGCGGTCGCTCTCCCGCTGGTCGTGGGCATCGCGGCCCTCCTGCTGGGACAGGTGGTGCACGGTGCGCTGCCGCGCATGGTGCTGCTGTGCATCACCGCGGCCGCGCTCTACGCGCCCTACGGCCCCTTCTGGGCGATCCCCGGTCAGCTGCTCCGCTTGGAGGTGGTGGCCGTGGCGATGGGCCTGATCAACGCGTTGGGCAACCTCGGCGGTTTCGCCGGCCCCTATCTGGTGGGGTGGCTCACCGACGCCACCGGGACCAGCCTGACCGGCTTCGCGGTGCTCGCCGGCTTCCTGGCCGTTGCGGTCATTCTGGTGACGCTCGGGTTGCGTCCGAGTGCGGCATCGCTCCGGGGGCGCACCCTCGGAGTCCCGGCGCGGGCGAGCAACTCGGTGCGGAACGAGGGGTGTTGACGGGGTGGCGGTCCGGCAGGGGAGCGGGTGGGGTGCCGTGGGGCCGGAGACGGCTCACGCGACTGGAGGTATGGCAGGTTTTAAGCGCTTTCGCCAGGGTGATTCCTGAAAAGGTCGATATCACCCCCTCGATACTCCTGAGGAGCAGACATGCGCATCCGCGCCGCGATCGCTGCCAGCGCCCTGGCCGCCACCATCGTCCTGGGTGGAGCGAGTTCCGCGCTCGCCGGTGGGAAGCACCACCACTGGGGCAAGGGCTGGTTCGCCGGCTACTCGTTCGACGCGGCCGTCATCGACGGCAACCCGATCTTCCACGAGGGCGCCCACAAGGGCGGCTTCATGCACGGCAAGAAGTGAACGGTATAGCTCCGGTTCGACGTCATCGGACGCAGTATCAGCGGATGCCGGTCGGGAACCACTGCCTTCGGGCGGCCCGGCCGGCATCCGCCGTGTCGGGGCGCCCGGTCGCGGCCGTGGGTGTTCAGGCCTCGTGCGAGGGCTGGTGCGGGGGGATGCCGGGGAGGGCGTGCAGTGCCAGCAGGCCGCGGACGAATCCCTCCCGGTCGGTGGCCGGGAGGTGGGCGAGCAGCCGTTCCTCGCCGCGTTGGATGTCCGCCTGGACGGCGTCCCGCAGCCGTCCGCCCTCGGAGGTCAGGGAGACCAGGCGGACCCGGCGGTCGGCGGGGTCGGGGCGGCGCTGGATCAGGCCGCGGGACTCCAGGTCGTCCAGGACCGGGATGATCCGGGTCTTGTCGGCGCGGATGGCCTCGGCCAGGGCGGCCTGGGTGCGGATCGGGGTCGTCTCCAGGCGCAGCAGCACGGAGTAGGCCCACATGGTCAGGCCGTGGGCGTCCAGGACCGGCCGCTCGGCGTCCACCAGGGCACGGCACAACGGGACGAGCAACGCGGCCAGGTCGGGGCGGGCGTCCGCCGGTTCGGTGGGCGGGGTGTCCCTGGGGGCGGTGTGCTCGGCCATGCACAGGAAAATACCCCCTTGACGGATGATGTGCTCGCGCGCATCGTAAGCGCATGCATATGAATAGTGAGCGGGATGCGGCGCGTGCGGCGTCCGCAACGAGCGGGTGGGCGGCGGAGTTGGACCGGCTGCGGAGGCTCGACGCCCTTGCGGTGCGCGACAGCGTCGCGCTGGTGGACCGCCTGACCCCGGGGGACCTGTCTCGCCCCACGCCCTGTGCGGGCTGGGATCTGGCGGCGCTGCTGGGTCATCTGACGGCCCAGCACCGGGGGTTCGCCGCCGCGGCGCGGGGCGCCGGGGAGGACCTGGTGCACTGGGCGGTCCGGTCGCCCGGCGAGGACGTCGCGGCGGCTGTGAGGGACTACGGTCGCGCGGCCGAGGACGTCATCGCGGCGTTCGCGGCGGTGGAGGACCCCGAACGGCCCTTCGCGCTCCCGGAGTTCACCGGTGAGCAGTCCTTCCCGGCCCTCCGCGCCATCGGCTTCCATCTGATCGACTACGTCGTCCACGGCTGGGACCTGGCCCGCGCCCTGGACCTGTCCTACGACCCGGACCCCGAACTGCTCGCCGCCGCCCTGCCGATCGCCCGTGCCGTGCCGGATGCCGGGAACCGGCTCGTCCCCGGAAGCGCCTTCCGGCCCGGCCTGCCGGCGGCCGAGGGGGCCGGGGCGCTGGACCGGATCCTGGCGATGCTGGGCCGGGCGCCCGACTGGCGGGCGCCGGAGCGCTGAACGGCCGGGGAAGGGGCCGTAGTTGGCCGGAAAGGCCGGTTCTCCGGTGGGTGGTCAGTACGGTGCCCGGCGTGTTCAGGAAGAAGACGTTCGCCGCTGTCCTGGCCGCCGCGCTGGCCGCCGGCGCCGCCGCCCTGCTGCCCCTTGTCGTCGCCGCCCCGGCCCAGGCGGCCGGACCGGACTGCCCGGTCGTCGGCGCGGGCGTGGCGGTGTATCTGCCGAACGACGACGACCCCGGCTCGTTCTACCTGTGCGACTGGGGCGTCCCCGTCCTCTTCCACTGCCCCGAGCGACTGGTGTTCGACAAGGCCCTCGGGGTCTGCGACGGACCGAAGAACGCTGCGGCGCGCCCTGCACCGCACCGGGACCGGGAGGCGGACCCGGCCGGCTGACGGCTGCGGGGGTCAGGGGCGGCCGGGCGGGAGCGGGCGGTTCCGTTGTACACGGGCGAGAGGTACGGACGATGCGTACGGGCGAGTTGACCTGCGCTCCTTGCTCAACGGGCGGCGGGTTCCGCCTTGTTGTCGAGGCGTTCCCGTCGAGGCCGGCGTCAGTGGGGCGTTCGTTCACTTCATCGGCATGGTGAAGTGGGTGGGGCAGGGCGGGCCTCGCGCGGGACCGCCGGGTGCGACGGAGGGAAGGCACGCGATGGGCAGGGCCACGGCCGTGGGCGGTGTACTCGACGTACCCGTCATCGACATCTCCGGCTGGACGGACGGATCGGCCGCAGAGCGGGCCGGGATCGCGGCGGAGGTCGATCGGGCGGCGCGCACCGTCGGATTCATGCAGATCAAGGGGCATGGCGTCGCCGAGGCGGCGGCGCGTGCGTTCGCCGCGGCGCTGGATGCGTTCTTCGCTCTCCCGATGGCCGAGAAGAAGGCGCTGCGCGCCCCGTCGCCGGACGTCAATCGCGGCTACACCCCGCCGCGCACCGAGCAGCTCAGCCTGAGCCTGGGCGTCGCCGCGGCGGCGGAGGACCTCTTCGAGGCGTTCAACGTGGGGGCGGAGGCCGCCGCCTTCCCCGGACTCGACCTGCCTGAGGCGCACTATCCGGCCAACCTTTGGCCAACGCTTCCGGGATTCCGGGAGGCGGTGGAGGAGTGGTGCGCGCAGGCGGGCGGGCTCGCCCGTCGGCTGACCGGGATCTTCGCGCACGCCCTGGGGCTGGCAGCGGACTACTTCGCACCGTTCACCGACCACTCGCTCGATGTGCTCAGGATGAACCACTACGCGCTCCCCGACCGTGAACTCCGCGTCGAGGGCGGCCAGATGGGGATGGGCGCGCACACCGACTACGGCATCGTCACCGTGCTGTGGGCCGACCGGATCCCCGGCTTGCAGATCCTCGACACCGAGGGCCGCTGGCACGACGTCCTTCCCGAGCCGGGCTGCCTGCTGGTCAACCTCGGTGATCTGCTGGCACGTTGGACCAACGACCGGTGGCTGTCGACCATGCACCGGGTGCTGCCGCCGGTCGACTCCGGCGGGCGCGTGGTGCACCGCCGCTCCGCCGCGTTCTTCCACGACGGCAACTGGGATGCCGAGATCAGCTGCCTGCCCGGATGCGTCCCCGCCGGTGCCGCGCCGCTGTACCCGCCCACGACGGTCGGGCGGCATCTCGCCGAGAAGCTGGGCGGCTCGCGCGCCGGGAAGCCCAACGCCAACTCGCCCCGCGAGGCCGCCCGGTTGCGCGCGGCCCGGGGCGAGGAGTGAGGAGCGAGAGCCGCGGCGTTGTGGGCGGCCGCTTCTGCTGTTGAGCGGCGGCTTCAGTTCGTGGTGCGGGTGAGCGGATCCGGGCGGGGTTGTGTGGGCAGGGGGCGGCGCAGGACGTAGCCGCCGACCGCGACCGCCACCGCGATGACGCAGCCGGCGAAGGCCAGTCCGGCGCCGCGCAGCCCCAGGGCCAGGGTGAGCGCGCCGATGCCCACCACCGGCAGGGAGATGCCGAGGTAGGCGACGAGGAAGAAGGCGGAGAGGGTGCCGCCGCGGTGTTCCGGCGGGGCCGCGGCGCTCACCGCGGTGAGGCCGGCGCGGAACGCCAGGCCCTGGCCGGTGCCGCCGCAGAGCGCACCGGCGACCAGCAGGGGCAGTGAGGTCACGGCGAGCGACGTGCCGACCAGGAGGAGTCCCAGCACCAGGACCAGGCAGCCGGCCGGGAGGGCGGTGCGGGCGCCGATCCGGCCGGTCAGTGACTGGCCGAGCGTCGAACCGAGGAAGACCGTGCTGACGACCGCCCCCGAGACCGCGAGGTTGTGGACGCCGAGGGTCTCCGAGACGAAGCTGGGGGCGACGGCGGTGAAGAGTCCGAGCAGGGCGAAGCCGGCGAACGCGGCAACCGCGGCGGGTGTGAAGACCCCGCGGACCGCCGGCGGGATCACCAGCCCCTGCGGCCGGAGCGAGCGGGGCCGGTGCGGGTGCGGGACGGTCTCCGGCAGCAGCCAGGTCACCAGGGCGGCGACGGCCAGCAGGAGCAGATGGACGAGGAAGGGCAGGGCCAGCGGCCTGGGTCCGTACTGGGCGAGCAGGCCGGCCAGGAGCGGGCCGCAGCCCAGACCGCCCATGTTGGCGGCGGTGGCGGCGAAACCGGCCCTGGACTCCCGGCCGGGGCGGGCCAGTTCGAGGACGGCGGCGGTGGCGGCGCCGCTGAACAGCCCGGCGGCGAAGCCGGACAGCAGCCGGCCGAGCAGGAGCAGCGGCAGTCCGCCTTCGAAGAGGAAGCACAGGGCGCTCGCCGCGGACAGGCCCAGCGCGGCGAACAGCACCGGGCGCCGGCCGGTGGTGTCGGAGAGGTTGCCGGCGCCGTAGAGGACGGCGATCACGCCGAGGGCGTAGGTGGCGAAGACCACGGTCACGGTCAGTTCGGAGAAGCCGAGTTGGTGGCGGTAGAGCCCGTAGAGCGGGGTGGGCAGGGTCGTTCCCGTCATGCCGATCACGAAGACGCCCGCCGCGGCGGGGCTGCCGGGCCGGCGGCCGCGGCCGGTGCGCAGGGTCATGGCGGCAACGTAGGCGCCCGTGGCCCGGTCGGGCCAGAACGCGGTGCCCCCGCGCGTGGCGGGGGCACCGGTCCGTCGGACGGCGTCGGATCGACACCGGATCAACACCGGATCAGCGTTGGGCCGGTGCCGGATCGACGTCGGGTCAGCGCTTGGGGGTGTTGGCGGCGGTGACGTTGACGGCGGCCCAGGCGCGGTCGACCGTCTTGTACGCGGTGCTGCCAGCGCCGTAGAGGTCCTTGGCGGCCTGGAGGGTGGCGGTCCGGGCGCCGTGGAAGTCGGTCGTGGAGACCATGTACCGGGTCAGTGCCCGGTAGAAGATCGCCGTGGCCTTGGCCCGGCCGATGCCGGTGACCTTGGAGCCGTCGTAGGTGGGGGAGTCGTAGGCGACCTTGCCGATGGTCTTCTTGCCGCTGCCCTCGGCCAGGAGGTAGTAGGCGTGCGAGGAGACCCCGGAGCCGGCGTGCACCTCGGTGTCGTAGGCGGCCTTCGACCAGTAGTCGATGGTCCCTTCGAGCTTGTCGAGGGACGGCTTGTCCAGGCGGCGGAGGAACTTCTGCGCCAGGCCGAGCTGCTCGCCCATGAGGTAGTTCGGCGGGGTCTTGGGGTTGTTGGTGGCGAACTCGACCGCGCTGCCGAAGATGTCGGCGAGCGATTCGTTGAGCGCGCCGGGCTCGCCGAACTGGCGGCCCTCGGCGTCGACGCGGGTGGGCTCCAGGGCCGCGGTGGCGCCGACCACGCCGTGGGTCAGCTCATGGCCGGTGACGTCCAGGACGACCAGCGGCTTGGTGAACGTCTGGCCGTCCCCGTCGCCGTAGAGCATGCAGTCGCAGTCCGGGGACCAGAAGGCGTTGCCGACGTTCTTGCCCCAGTGGACCAGGGCGTGCGCGCCGGCACCGTCGTTCTTGATGCCCTTGCGGCCGAAGGTCTTCTTGTAGAAGTCCAGGGTGCTGGTGATGCCGTACTGGGCGTCGACCGCGGCGGTGGCCCGGTCGGTGGCGGCGCCGTTGCCCCAGCGGTTGGTGCTGCTGGTGAGCGACTTGCCCTGGAGGAACTTCTCGACCTCCTTGTTGCCGGCGTCGCGGGTCTCGGTGTTGCCGCGGGTGCTGTCCCGCAGCACGAAGGCGCTCTTGGCGGTCTGCGTGGTGGACAGCGGCACCGCGCCGGCGAAGAAGGACGCGCCGGTGCCGGCGGCCGGGGCCGGGTAGCGGCCGGCTGCGGGTTTGGCCGGGGCGGGCGGGGCGGTGGTCGCCGCGGTGCCGGGGGTGAGTCGCTCGCCGCGCTGCCGGAGCTTGTGCAGCACCGAGGGCGACAGGAACGGCTCGTTGACCGGGATGTTGCTGAGGACCTTGCCGCTGTCGGCGTCGATGACGACGGTGCGGGCGCCGCCGGTCTCGTCGGTGCGGCTGTCGCTGACGTTCACCTGGTAGGCGAGCGCGGTGCGGCCCTCGCGGGCGTCGACGACGAGTCGGGGCGTGCCGGCCGTGCCCTGTGCGACGGAGGCCGCCTTGGCGGCGGCCTGACGGCCGGACAGCTGCGGGTCGGTGGCGGGGAGGTCGACCTGGTGGCGGGCGGCCCGGGTCACCCCTTGGTACGCGGAGTCGGCGCCGAGGTGGATGACCAGGTCGCCGCCGAGCACCGGCATACCGCGGTGCATCCGGACGAACCGCACGTGCCGGCGGCCGTCGGGGTCGATCAGGGTGTCGGTGGCCTTGAGGGTGTCCTGCTTGCTGACGCCGGTCGTCGTGGAGTGGGCGTAGGCGGCGGCGCGGGCCGCGTCCACGACGGAGGAGGTGCCGGTGGCCGAGGAGGCGGCGGGGGTGGCGGGGGCGGCGACGGCGGCGCCCGCGGTGAGGGTGGCGGCCGTGGTGACGGCCAGGGCTATCGCCAGGTGGCGGCTGCGTATGTGGGGCCTACGCACAGATTCGCGTCCTTTGCGCTGAGGGCGGTGGTATGCGTCAACCGCCCGTACACGCGGTGGTGTTGGACACCGCGAGGGCCGTCCGGCCCCGCACTGACCCTGGTATGTCTGCCATGGGCATGTAAAGGGAAATGATCAACTTGCAATGCTAGGCAGTCAAAAATTGACAATTGATCAGCTATGGGTAATCAGAAGGTGACTAGTCGTGTTCCGGCTGGGGTTGGCCGGGAAGGTCTGCCTGGGGGGACCGGCCGGATCCCGTCGGTTGCCCGGCGCGATCCGGGGGGTGCCAGGCATGACGAAGGCCGGGACGGTGGCTGCCGTCCCGGCCTGGCGCGGTCAAGGCACCCGCGGGTGCCGTGGGCCTAGCCCGTGTGGAAGAGCTCCTCCAGGGATGCCTGGGCCTTCTCGCCGCCGCGGACCGCCTCGACGACGGCCTGGTGGAAGGAGCGGCTGTCCGCTTCGGAATGGCAGGGCACGGGGCTGCCGACCATGGTGTACCAGTCCGAGGAGCCGGTGTACTGCACGGCGACGTGGGCCTCGTCCTCCGACCATGTGGTGTGGATGGTCAGGTCGCCCTGCATCGGGCCGATCTCCTCGGTCTGTACCGCGCCGGGGCGGGCGTGGATGCCCACCGTCGTCCAAGATGCCCAGGTCATGTCGTTCCCCTCGGTCACAAGGGCCTCGGCCGGGAGCCGGGCGCGGTGCTTCAAGTCTGGCACTCGACGTGCGGCGGCGCACCGCATCGACGTGCCGCCGCGGCGCCCCAGCACACTGTCACCCTTCCCGCCACCCGTCCCTCACCGGCTCGTCACGCCGTCGTCACCCACGGTGTCGGCGGGCCCGCTCCCGGCCGCGTCCAGCGGTGGGTGTTGCCTGGCGGGGGCCGGTGGTGCGGGGGAGGGCGTTGTCTGCGGGGGCCATCCGGCCAGGACCCGGGCCCGGCAGTCGGCGGGCGTGCCCCAGGCATCCCGTAGCGGGCGGGCCTTGCGGATCCACAGGGAGAGGTCCAGCTCGTCCGTGTAGCCGAGCGCACCGTGGAGTTGGAGGGCGGTGCGCGCCGCCGCGTAACCGGCCTCGCCCGCCGCCACCTTCGCCGCCGCCACCTCCGCCCCGGCCGACGGGGCGCCCGCGGCCAGCGCCAGCGCCGCGGCGTGCACCAGCGGCTCGGCGAACTCCAACCCGATCAGGGTGTCCGCCAGCCGGTGCTTGACCGCCTGGAAGGAGCCGATCGCCCGCCCGAACTGGGTGCGCCGGCGGACGTGCTCGACGGTCCCGGCCAGCAGCGCCCGGCCCAGGCCGAGTGCCTGGGCGGCGGTGAGCAGCCGGGCGAGGTCGGTGGCGTGCTCCGCGGCCGCGGTGACCGCCGGGCCCCGGGCGAGGACGGTGCCGCCCAGCGGGCGGGCCAGCCGCCGGGCCGGGTCCAGGGTGGACTGGACCGGGCCGTGGGCCTCGGTGCGGCACACCGCATCGCCCCGGACGGCCAGGACGGTGTCGGCGGCGTCCGCGTCCAGGGCGAACGGGGCGCCGTCCGGGCACAGGCTGACGAGCGCGGTGCCCGAGGCGATCCGCGGCAGCCAGGAGGAGGCCGCCTCGGCGTCCCCCAGCCGATGCAGGAAGTCCGCCGCGGCGGCGGTCTCCGCCAGCGGGCCCGGTACCGCGTGCCGCCCCAACTCGACGAAGGCGAGGGCAAGTTCGAGGGGGAGCGGGCCCAGGCCGGCGTACTCCTCGGGGACCGCGAGGGCGAACACCCCGGTCTCTGCCAGTCTGGCCCACAGGTCGCGGCCCGGCCGGTGTTCGCCGGCGGCCCAGGCGCGGACGGTGGCCGGGGTTCCGGCCGCCCCCAGCAGGGAGTCCAGGGTGCGGGCGAACTCCCGCTGCTCGTAGGTCAGGAGGAAGCGCATCGGCGGCGCCCTTCCGTCAGGCCGGGCCGGTGCGCGCACCTGCTCACGCCCTCGCCTCCCTCGGCAGGCCGAGCAGCCGCTCGGCGATGATGTTCCGCTGGATCTCGTTGGTGCCCGCGTAGATCGGGCCGGCGAGGGAGAAGGTGTAGCCCTCGGCCCAACTGCCGTGTGCGGGCGCGTCGTCGGCGTCGTCGGCGAGGGAGCCGTAGGGGCCGAGGAGGTCCAGCGCGGTCTCGTGGACGGCGAGGTCGAGCTCCGACCAGAAGACCTTGTTGAGGCTGGATGCGGCGCCCGGATCCCCCGCTCCCGGCTTCGCCCGGCCGGGGGGACCCCCGTCGTCCGCGGCGAGCCGGGAGGCGTTGGCGTGGGTGAAGAGGTGGTAGGCGCGGGCGCCGATCACCGCGTCGGCGACCCGGTCGCGCAGGGCCGTGTCGGCCGGGTCGGCGGTCCGGCGCCACAGTGCGGTGAGCCGGTCGGCGGCGGCGGTGAAGCGGCCGGGGCTGCGCAGGGTCAGCCCGCGTTCGTTGCCGGCGGTGCTCATCGCCACCCGCCAGCCCTGGCCGGGTTCGCCGATCACGTCCGCGTCCGGGACGAAGACGCCGTCGAGGAAGAGCTCGGCGAAGGCCGGTTTGCCGTCCAGGCGGCCGATCGGGCGGACCGTGACGCGGGGTGCGTCCAGGGGGAACATCAGGTACGTGAGGCCCTGGTGCGGGCGGGCGGTCCCCGGTTCGCTGCGGAACAGGCCGAATGCGCGGTCGGCGAAGGCGGCCCGGGAGGACCAGGTCTTCTGGCCGTGGAGCAGCCAACCGCCGTCGGTACGGACGGCGGTGGAGCGCAGGGATGCCAGGTCGGAACCGGCCTCCGGCTCCGACCACGCCTGGGCCCAGACGACCTCGCCGGTGGCCATCGGGCCGAGGATGCGGGCGCGTTGTGCGGGCGTGCCGTGTGCGAAGAGGGTGGGGGCGAGGAGGTTGATGCCGTTCTGGCCGACCCGGCCGGGGGCGCCCGCGGCGTAGTACTCCTCCTCGAAGATCAGCCATTGGAAGAGGGAGGCGCCCCGGCCGCCGTGCTCGGCCGGCCAGGAGACCACCGACCAGCGGTCGGCGGCGAGTCGGCGTTCCCAGTCGCGGTGGGCGGCGAAGCCCTCGCGGGTCTCCAGTGACGGCAGCGGCGTGGCGGGGACGTGCGCGGCGAGCCAGGCACGGGCCTCGGCCCGGAACGCCGCGTCGGCCTCACCGGCGTCCAGGTCCATCAGGAACCGGCCTCCTTCATCTTCGCGAGGTCCATCCCGCCGAGCGCGTCGCGGGCGGTCTCGGCGTTGTGGGCGTGCGCGAGGTGGTGCAGTCCGAAGACCGAGTCCAGGCCGGGGTGCAGGCCCTGGAGGTCCTCGGCCTGGTTGACCGCGCGCTTGGTCAGCGCCAGGCCCATCCGCGGCATCTCGGCGATGTGCAGGGCCAACTCCCGTGTCCGGTCGGCGAGTTCGGCGCGCGGGACGACGCGGTTGACCATGCCCAGTTCGTAGGCGCGCCTGGCGGGCATCCGGTCGCCGGTGTAGAGGAACTCCTTGGCGATCCGGGGCGGCATGACCCAGGGGTGGGCGAAGTACTCCACGCCGGGGATGCCCATCCGCACGACCGGGTCGGCGAAGAAGGCGTCGTCGGCGGCGACGATCAGATCGCAGATCCAGGCGAGCATCAACCCGCCCGCCACGCAGGCGCCCTGGACCGCGGCGATCACCGGTTTGGGCAGCTCCCGCCAGCGGCGGCACATCCCCAGGTAGACCTCGGACTCGCGGGCGTAGCGGCTCTCCGTGCCGGCCTTGTCCGCGTGGTCCCACCACAGTCCGGCGCGGCGCTCGAAGGGGAGGTGGGCGTCCCGGCCGGGGCTGCCGATGTCGTGGCCGGCGGAGAAGTGCCGGCCCTCGCCGGCCAGCACCACGACCCTGACCTCGTCGTCGTCCGCGGCGCGGTAGAAGGCGCGGTCCAGGGCGTAGGTCATCGCGGAGTTCTGGGCGTTGCGGTAGTCCGGGCGGTTCATGGTGACGGTGGCGACCGGGCCTTGTCGGGCATAGCGCACCACGGGCGTCTCCTCGCCGGCGGTCATCGGCGACTCCTTCCCTAACAAGTGTTTGGTAGGCTAACGTACCGCCGTGAGCGGCGTCGAGGCCCCTTCCGCCGTCCGGGGCCTCGGGCGCTGTCCTCCAACTCCCCTCTGCCGGGCGGACGACGGGAGTTCGACGACAGTGCCCGGCGCCGACACCCGACCCGCGGGCCCACGAGACCCAGCCGCACCTCATCGCCGAGCGGGCGCTCGGCCTGCCGGAGGAGGCGAAGGCATGACCCCAGCGACCCCGCCGCCGTATGTGTCCGGGCACGATCTCCTCAAGGGGCGGACGGCCGTGATCACCGCCGCCGCCGGGGCCGGGATCGGCGGGGCCACCGCCCGCCGGTTCCTGGAGGAGGGCGCCCGGATCGTCATCGGGGACGCGCACGGCCGGCGGCTGGCGGAGAACGCGGCAGCGCTGGCCGGGGAGTTCGGGGCCGACCGGGTCGCCGGGCTGCCGTGCGATGTGACCGACGAGGCGCAGGTGGCGGCGCTGTTCGCGCTCGCCGAGGAGCGGCACGGCCGGCTCGACATCGTGGTCAACAACGCCGGACTGGGCGGCACCGCCGATCTCGTCGAGATGACCGACGACCAGTGGGCGAAGGTCGTCGACGTCAGCCTGGGCGGCACCTTCCGCTGCACCCGGGCCGCGCTGCGCCGGATGCAGGCCGCGGGCGCGGGCGGCGTGATCGTCAACAACGCCTCCGTGGTGGGCTGGCGCGCCCAGCGCGGGCAGGCCCACTACGCCGCCGCCAAGGCCGGCGTGATGGCGCTGACCCGGTGCGCCGCGATGGAGGCCGTCGACTACGGGGTGCGGGTCAACGCGGTCGCGCCCAGCCTGGCGATGCACCCGCACCTGGTGAAGGTCACCACTCCCGAGCTGCTGGCCGAGCTGACCGCGAAGGAGGCGTTCGGCCGCTACGCCGAGCCCTGGGAGGTGGCCAACGTCATCGTCTTCCTGGCCGGCGACTACGCCTCGTACCTGACCGGGGAGACCGTCTCGGTCAGCTCCCAGCATCCGTGAGGAGCGCCGCGGCCGACTCCCCGACACCGTCCGGGGCGCCGCCTCCTGGTACCGGCCGGGCGGCCGGAACGGCCCCGAGGGGATCGCCCGCCGGTACCTCGCCATGGTCCCGGACGGCAGCGCCTTGCGGGACCGACCGGCACCACCGCAGAATCTGACCAAGGAGCTCAGCATGTCCGAGGCGTACATCGTCGAGGCGGTCCGCACCCCGGTGGGGAAGAAGGGCGGCGGGCTGGCCGCCGTCCACCCGGCCGATCTCGGTGCGCGGGTGCTCACCGCGCTGGTGGCGCGCACCGGCATCGATCCGGCCGCGGTGGAGGACGTCGTCTTCGGCTGCCTGGACGCGGTCGGACCGCAGGCCGGGGACATCGCCCGGACCTGCTGGCTGGCCGCCGGGCTGCCGGAGGAGGTGCCCGGGGTCACCGTCGACCGGCAGTGCGGCTCCTCGCAGCAGGCGGTGCACTTCGCCGCCCAGGCGGTGCTCTCCGGCACCCAGGATCTGGTCGTCGCGGGCGGTGTGCAGAACATGTCGCAGATCCCGATCGCCTTCGCCAGCCGCCAGGCCGGCGAGCCGCTGGGGCTCACCCAGGGCCCGTTCGCCGGCTCCGAGGGCTGGCGGGCCCGCTACGGCGACCGGCCCGTGAATCAGTTCCATGGCGCCGAACTGATCGCCACCACGTGGGGCATCTCCCGCCGGGACATGGAGGAGTTCGCGCTCCGCTCCCACCAGCGCGCCGTCCGGGCCATCGACGAGGGCCGCTTCGACCGCGAGATCGTCCCGTACGGGGAGGTCACCACCGACGAGGGGCCGCGCCGGAACACCTCGCTGGAGAAGATGGCGGGCCTGGCGCCGGTCGTCGAGGGCGGCCGGCTGACCGCCGCGGTCTCCTCGCAGGTCTCCGACGGCGCCGCTGCGCTGCTGCTGGCCTCCGAGCGGGCGGTGGCCGAGCACGGTCTGACCCCGCGGGCCCGCATCCACCACCTCTCGGTCCGCGGCGAGGACCCGATCCGGATGCTGACCGCGCCGATCCCCGCCACCGCGCACGCGCTGAAGAAGACCGGGCTGAGGCTCGACGCCATCGACCTGGTCGAGATCAACGAGGCGTTCGCGCCGGTGGTGCTGGCCTGGCTGAAGGAGACCGGCGCCGACCCGGAGCGGGTCAACGTCAACGGCGGGGCCATCGCCCTGGGCCACCCGCTCGGCGCGACCGGCGTCCGGCTGATGACCACGCTGCTCCACGAACTGGAGCGCACCGGCGGCCGGTTCGGCCTCCAGACGATGTGCGAGGGCGGCGGCCAGGCCAACGTGACGATCATCGAACGGATGTGAGGAGGCATCAGGAGCGAGCGTCAGCGGGGCAGGCGCGCCAGTGTCCGGTGCGCCTCGGTCATGATCCGGTCGACCAGTTCGGCGCAGGAGGGCAGGTCCTCGATGATTCCGGCGACCTGCCCGGAGGCCATCACGCCGAGGTCGGTGCGGCCGTCGACCATCGACGCCTTCAGCAGCATCGGGGTGTTGGCCGCCAACAGCACCTGGCTCCAGGTCAGTTCCCTGCCCTGCTTCATCGCCAGCCCGTCGCGGACCAGCTGCGCCCAGCTCAGCCCGGACAGCTTCCGGAACGACGCGGCGTGCCGCACCGCCGTCAGCAGCGTCGCCACCGGACCGGACCGCTCCAGCGCCCGGACCAGTTCACTGCGCAGCATCCGGTGCGGCAGCCCGTCCACCGCGGTGGTGACGGTGACGTCGGTGACCGCGGCCGCCAGGTAGCGGGCCTGGACGGCCGGTGGCACGGTGCTGTCCGAGGTCAGCAGGAAGCGGGTGCCCATGGCGATCCCGGCCGCCCCGTAGGCGAGCGCGGCGACCAGGCCCCGGCCGTCGAAGAACCCGCCCGCGGCGATCACCGGGATGTCGACCGCGTCCACGACCTGGGGGAGCAGCACCGTGGTGGCGACGCTCCCGGTGTGCCCGCCGCCCTCGCCGCCCTGGACGACGACCGCGTCGGCGCCCCAGGCCGCGACCTTCTCGGCGTGCCGCCGGGCGCCGACGGACGGGATGACCACCACCCCCGCGTCCTTGAGGCGGGCGATCGACTCCCGGGACGGCGCCAGCGCGAACGAGGCCACGCGCACGCCCTCGTCCACGATGATCCGCACCCGCTCGGCCGCATCGCCCGCGTCCGCCCGGAGGTTGACCCCGAACGGCCGGTCCGTACGGGACGCCACCTCGCGGATCGCCGACCGCAGTTGCCCGGGGGACATGGTCGCCGAGGCGAGGATGCCCAGCGCGCCCGCGTCGGCGGCGGCGGACACCAGCCGGGGCCCGGCGACCCAGCCCATCCCGGTCTGCACGATCGGGTGCCGCACCCCGACCAGCGTCGTCAGCGCGGTGGGCAGGGCGGGGACCTCCCCGCCGGTCGCCGGGCTCCCGGCGCTCATGCCGGCACCTCCCGGTCGCGCAGGCCGCGCGGATCGAGCACCTCGCGGATCAACCGCAGCTCCTCCTCGCTCGGTTCGCGGGTGCAGGGGACCTCGTCGGGGCGGACCAGGGGGAAGCCGGTGGCGTCCTGCACCTCCTCGACGGTGACGCCGGGATGGACCGACACCAGTCGCATGGTGTGGTCCGGGGTGGCGAAGTCGAAGACGCCGAGGTTGCTGACCACGCGCGGGATGCGGTGGTAGCGGGTGGCGGACGGGCCGGCGGCGGCCGCGTTGTCGTAGCCGACCCCGCAGACCATGTCGACCTTCTCGACGAAGACGCGTCGGGAGTGCCGGGGAACCCAGTAACTCGTGGGGTTGTTCAGGGTGTTGACGGGGGCGCCGCGGACGCCGAGGAGCTGCCGGGCGGGGCGCGCCCAGTCGCCGATGCAGGAGATGTTCTGGTTGCCGAACCGGTCGAGCTGACTGGCGCCCATCATCACGTGCCGCTTGCCGCCGGTGACCAGGGCCAGGTGCTGGCGGTAGGGGAGCCAGCCTTCGGGTCGTCCGTCGCGGTCGACCAGCAGTGCCTGGCCGTCGGTGAGCAGCAGGTCGGGGGAGAAGGTGTGCCTGGCGAGCCGGGCGCCGATCGACGGGATGATGCCCATCGGACTGGCGAGCACCTCGCCGGCCCCGCGCCAGGCGTCGGCGCAGGCGAGCACGGAGTATTCGGCGCGGCTGGTCATCGGGCCTCCTCCTGCCAGGTCTGGACGGCCGCCTGGTAGTCCTTCTCGTCCCCGTGCAGGAACCGCGCGGCGAACTCCGGCCAGGGCGTGGTCGCGTAGAGCTTCAGATACGCCTCGTCGCGGCCGTAGTCCGGCACGCAGGAGGTGAAGTGGGCGCCGTGCGGGGCCGCCACGACGCCGGTGACGGTATGGCGTTTGATCAGCAGGGTCTGCGGGGCGGCGCCGTCGAAGTCGTCCACCACCCGCTCGCACGAGACGTAGGCGCACTCGGCGGCCTCGCAGTACAGGTCGTCGAAGTACGGGTCGGGGCCCAGGTACTGGCCGTTGCCGAGCCGGTCGGCGCGGTTGACGTGGACCAGCGCCGCGTCCAGCCGCAGCGCGGGCATGGCGACGAAGGTCTCGCCGTCCTCGTAGGGCGAAGTGACCGTCTTCAGGCCGGGGTTGACCCGCATCACGTCCGAGCCCAGGCCGGCCCGGACGGGGAGGAACGGCAGCCGGTTGGCGGCGGCGTGCAGTCCCCACATGAACATCGCCTCGTCGAACTCGCGCAGTGCGAACGCGCCCCGCTGGCGGGCCGCGCGGAAGTGCGGCTCCAGGGGGATCGAGTCGAGCGTGACGAACGCGGTGACCAACTCGCGGATCTTCCCCGTGGCGGCCAGCAGCCCCACGTCCGGCCCGCCGTAGGAGACCACGGTCAGATCGGTGACGTCGGACCGCAGCAGCGCCCGCACCAGCGCCATCGGCTTGCGGCGCGAGCCCCAGCCGCCGATGCCCACGGTCATCCCACTGCGCAGGTGCGCCACCACGTCCTCGGGGCTCATGGTCTTGTCGGTCACGGTCGGTCCTTCCCTTCTCCCGCGGTCCGGCCGAAGGCGTCGCGGACCCGGTCGGCGACCCCGCTGAGGTTGGCCTCGAAGGTGAAGCCCTGCTCGAAGCGGTAGCTGCGGTGCACGTCGACGGGGTCGATACCGTTGAGGGCGGCCTTGGCGAGCCGGAGGAGGTAGCCGTCCTTGCTCGCGATCTCGCGCGCCAACTCCATTGATGTGGCACGCAGTTCGGTGCGGGGCACCACTTTCCAGACCGAGCCGTGGGCGTGCAGTTCCTGGGCGGTGGCGGTCCGGGAGGTGTAGTACAGGGCCCGCATCAGATGCTGGGGGACCAGCCGGGCGAGGTGGGTGGCGGCGCCCAGGGCGCCGCGGTCCAACTCCGGCAGGCCGAAGGTCGCGTCCTGGCTCGCCACGATCGCGTCGGCGTTGCCGACCAGGCCGATCCCGCCGCCCAGGCAGAAGCCGTGCACGGCGGCGACCACCGGCACCTCGCAGGCGTAGACCGCCGCGAACGCCTCGGCGCAGCCGCGGTTGGCGCCGATCAGCACGCCATGGCCGCCCGTCGCCGCATCCCGCTGCATCTCCTTGAGGTCGACGCCGGCGTTGAACCCGCGGCCCTCGGCGGCCAGGACGACGCAGCGGACGGCGGGATCGCGGCCGGCGGCCCGGACCGCGTCGGCCAGGTCGTACCAGCCCTGCACCGGCAGGGCGTTGACCGGAGGGAAGTCCATGGTGACGGCCGCGACGCCGTGGTCGGGTGCGGCGGTGGAGACACCCATCAGCGGATCAGCTACCTTTCCACCAAGCGTTTGTTAGGTAGCGAAGTTAGCAGCGGATCGCGCGCCGCGGGAGGTGCCCGTTGTCCCTGACCCTCGATCTGGCCGGACGCGTCGCCGTCGTCACCGGCGGCACCCGCGGCGTCGGCGCCGGCATCGCCCGGGCCTTCCTCCAGGCCGGCGCCGAGGTCGTCGTCTGCGCCCGGCGGCCCCCCGACACCCCGGTCACGGCGGACGGCCGCTACGCCCGCTACTACCCCCTCGACCTCCGCCGACCGGACGCCGTCCGGGACTTCTTCCCCACCGTCGCGGCCGACCACGGACGCCTGGACTGCCTGGTCAACAACGCCGGCGGCTCCCCCTACCGGCCGCTCGGCTCGACCGCGGCGGAACGCCACGCCCGGGTCGTCGAACTCAACCTGATCGCCCCCCTGACCGCCTCGCTCGCCGCGTACGACGTGATGCGCGAACAGCCGGACGGCGGCTCGGTGTTGATGATCGGCAGCGTCAGCGGCACCCGGCCCTCACCCGGCACCGCCGCCTACGGCGCCGCCAAGGCCGGCCTGGACCACCTCGCCCGCACCATGGCCGTCGAATGGGCACCGAAGGTCCGGGTCAACACCCTGGTCCTCGGCATGGCGCGAACCGAACTGACCACGCTCCACTACGGGGACGCGGACGGCGTCGCCGCGGTCGAGGCGACCGTGCCGCTCGGCCGGCTCGCCGAACCCGCCGAGATCGGCGACGCCTGCGTCTTCCTCGCCTCCGGCCGCGCCGGCTACGTCAGCGGCGCCAGTCTGCTCGTCCACGGCGGCGGCGAACGCCCCGCCTTCCTCGACGCCGCCACCGTCAACCACCCCAAGGAGCCGTGAGATGACCGGAATCTGCGCCGGACGCGTCGCCGCCGTCACCGGGGCCGGCCGGGGCCTGGGTCGCGCCCACGCCCTCGCGCTGGCCGCCGAGGGCGCCGCCGTCGTGGTCAACGACCTCGGGGTGGCGGCCGACGGCGGCGGTGCCTCGACCGGCCCCGCCCAACAGGTCGTCGACGAGATCCACGCCCACGGCGGCCGGGCCGTCGCCCACACCGCCGACATCACCACCGACGCCGGCGCCACGTCCCTCCTCACCACCGCCCTGGACGCCTTCGGCCGCCTCGACGCCCTGGTGAACAACGCCGGCTTCCTCCGCGACCGCATGCTGGTCAACCTCGACGAGGACGACTGGGACGCCGTGATGCGGGTCCACCTCAAGGGTCACTTCCTGCCGTTGAAACACGCCGCCGCACACTGGCGGGCCGAGGTCAAGGCCGGCCGGATGCCCAACGCCCGTGTGATCAACACCAGTTCCGGTGCCGGACTGCTGGGCAGCATCGGCCAGGCCAACTACTCCGCCGCCAAGGCCGGCGTCCTCGCCCTGACCCTCGTCGCCGCCGCCGAGTTGGGCCGCTACGGCGTCCAGGTCAACGCCCTGGCCCCGGCCGCCCGCACCCGCATGACCGAGCAGACCTTCGCCGCCACCATGGCACCGCCCGCCGAGGGCGGCTTCGACGCGATGGCCCCCGAGAACGTCTCCCCGCTGGTGGTCTGGCTCGCCTCCGCCGACAGCGCGGGCGTCACCGGCCGGGTCTTCGAGGCCGAGGGCGGCCGGATCACCGTGATGGACGGCTGGCGCCCGGGCCCCACCGCCGACCAGCACGCCCGCCGGACCCCGACCGAGGCGGGCCAAGCGGCCCGCGGCCTGCTTGCCGCAGCGGAGGCGGGGCGTCCGGTGTACGGCACCTGAGGAGCGCGGTCCGGTGGGTGGGGCGTCTGCCGGTGGAGGGGCGTCGGATTCCTACCGCTTCGTGATGTCTGTGAAGTCATGGGCGCCGTTGCAGTAGACCTTGGCGGTGAAGTCGTTGCAGCCGAGCTTGCCGGTCACGGTCCCGTCCGGATGGAAGTCGAAGGAGAGATCCTTGCCGGACTTGTATCCCTCGATGCGGTCGTAGACGGTCCACCCGGTCAGCTCGTATCTGATGTCGAAGAACTCCGGGGCCCTGATCACGCTGAGGGTCGCCACGTCACCGCGCTCGTGCGTCAGCCGCGGCAACGAGCCGGGGGGCCCACCGGCGACCGGCGGCAGCGACTCGCCCTGCCGGCAAGGTAGTTGGGCCCCGATGTTGAAGTATCCGCAGTGCTCCCGAACGCTGTCCCCTATCGTGCACTCATGCCCCCGAGCCAGGTGGGCACGTCACGTAGCGGGGGATGGTGCCCGATCAGGAACCTGATCATCGCCGAGACTGCCCGAGCGCAGTTCGAAGCGTTACCCAAGAGCCAGAAAGACGAGGCCGAAGAGGCCTTGTTGCGGATCGCTCAGGAAGCGAAGCGCCACGGGGTGTGGCGGGCCGGCGGCGACCCATGCCTGACCGTCACCTATGAGGTACGGCCATCGGCGCTCCTGGTTGTCGAGATCAGTACGGCTCAGCCCAGACCCCCAGCCGGTCCCCGTCCGCCTTATCAGGGAATGGAGATGCGGTACGTGAAGGGCAAAGGCTGGATTGAGTTGAATCCCCACGAGGAGTGACCTCCGAAGTTCCGGGCTGCCAGGCTCGCGTCAAGGGTGAGCGATCGTATTGCCGGCCAAGCGGCGTGATGGACTTCGACGCTGATAACTCCCGGCGTGCCGGGGCCCATGCCGCACGCGCGTGCGGCATGGGCCCCGGTGGCCTGGGCGGCTTCATGACTGCCGGCAGGAGACCTGTTACGCGGTGGTGGCCTTCACCTCCTGGGGGCTGGGCTCGGTTGGGGACGGGCGGGAAGTGTGGAGTCGTCCGGTGCGGTGCAGGCCGTACAGGGCCGCGGCGCAGGCCAGGCCGAGGGCGGTCAGGCTGATCCAGGGGAGGGCGGAAACGCCTGCGGCGCGGGCTGCGTCGAGTGCGGCGCCGGTGAGGAGGTTTCCGACGGTGATGCCGATGCCGCAGATGGTGTTGTAGAGCCCGTAGTGGGTGGCGACGAGGCGGTTGCCGGAGAGGCGGACGATGGTGTCCATCTCGAACGGGTAGGTGATCATGGTGCCCAGGGCGAGCAGGAGCGCGGCGAGCGACGGGGGCACGGCGGCGAGCAGCCACAGGCCCACCCCGCCCTTCGGTACGGGCACGGCGGTGGCGAGGAGCAGGGGGACGAACGCCGAACCCATCGTCAGCAGCCCCCAGCCCAGGGCATGGCCGGGTTCCCTGCGGGCCTTGCACCAGGTGGTGATCTTGGTCTGGAAGAGGATCGTACTCAGCCCCGAGACGGCGAAGAGGGCCGCCACGGCCGCGGTGCCGAAGGCGCCGTCGCCGCCGAGGCGGCGTACCTCCAGTGGCAGCGCGAGGTAGACCTGGAAGGACAGGACGTAGGCGCCGATCATGGCGGCGGAGAACAGCAGGAAGGGCCGGTTGGTCACGATGCCGCGCCACTGGCCCGGCAGCCCCTTCCGCGCGTCGGGATCCGCGCCCTCCGTGCCGTCACCCCGCCGGGCGGGCAGGGAACGGATCTGCACGACGCTCAGGATCGCGAAGATCCCGCCGGCCACCAGGCAGGTGATGCGGAAGTCGACGCCGGTGAGGAGCATGCCCACCAGCGGACCCAGCAGGATGCCTGTCTGGTAGAAGACGTTGAACAGTGCGAACGCCTCCACGCGCCGGTCGCCCGCGTCGGTGGCGAGGTAGGCCCGTACGGCCGGGTTGAACAACGCGCCCGCCAGGCCCGTGGCGGCGGAGGCGGTCAGCAGGGCGGGCAGTGAGTCCACCAGGCCGAGGGCGGCGAAGCCGATGGTGCGCAGGAGGCACCCCGCAACGATGAGCGGCTTGTACCCGAACCGGTCGGCGAGCGCGCCGCCGACCAGGAACATGCCCTGCTGGCTGAAGTTGCGGACGCCCAGGACGAGTCCGACCAGCCAGCCGGCCAGGCCGAGCGTCCCGGACAGGTGCGCGGCCAGGTAGGGCATCAGCATGTAGAACCCGAGGTTGATGGTGAACTGGTTCACCATCAGCAACTGGACGCTGCGGGGGTAGGAGCGCGTCTGCCGGAGCAGGTTGTTCTTCACTTCGCGGCCTCCCGGGGGAGGGAGTCGACTGCCGTGACCGTGGCCTCGGCGGTACGGGCCGGGTTGTCCGTGCCCGTGCCCGTGCCCGTGTCCGTGTGCGTTTCGGTGAGGGTGAGCGGGTCGACCACCTGGGCGCAGCGGGTCCAGCGGGTGACTTCCTTCTCGTCGAGTCGACCGATCAACTCCGGTTCCTGGGCGGGGGGTTGGGCGAGCAGTCCATGTGCGGCGCAGTAGTCGCCGTCGTAGACGGTGCCGAGATAGCGCTGCGGTCCGTCGGGGAAGACCGCGGCGATGCGGGTGTCGGCGGGCAGGGTGCGGGCCAGCCAGCCGGCGACCAGGGCGACCGCGCCCACGCTCCAGCCGCCGGTCGCGTAGTGGGATGCGGCCAGTCGGCGGCAGGTCCACACGGCCTCGGCGGGGGCGACCCAGTGCACTTCGGAGAAGTGGCCGTAGGCGACGTTGCGGGGGTAGATGCTCGATCCCAGGCCGCGCATCAGCCGGGGCCGGGCGGGCTGGCCGAAGATCGTCGAGCCGATGGTGTCGACGCCGACGAGTTGGAGTCCGGGGTAGAGCTGACGCAGTGTGCGCGAGACGCCGGCGGAGTGGCCGCCGGTGCCGACGCTGCACACGAGCACGTCGATGTGCCCGAGCTGGGTGGCGAGTTCGAGGGCGAGGGGGGTGTAGGCGCTGGTGTTGTCGGGGTTGTTGTACTGGTCGGGGCACCAGGATCCGGGGTGCCGGTCGAGGAGTTGGCTGACGCGGTCACGGCGGGCCTGCTGCCAGCCCCCGGTGGGGTGGGGTTCGGAGACGACGTTGACCTGTGCGCCGTACGCGGTCAGCAGCTGGGTCATGGACCTCTCCAGGCCCGGGTCGGTGACGAGGGTGACCGGGTGGCCGTAGATCATGCCGGCCAGTGCCAGTCCCAGCCCGAGCGTGCCGCTGGTGGACTCGATGATCCGGCCGCCGGGCCGCAGGTCGCCGCGGGCGCGGGCGCGTTCGACCATGTGCAGTCCGGGGCGGTCCTTGATGCCGCCGGGGTTGAACCCCTCCAGCTTCGCCCAGAAGCCGCGTCCGGCGGGGGCCAGCGGTTCCGAGATGCGCAGGACGGGGGTGTCGCCGACCAGGGCGGAGATGTCCCCGGCGCGAGGGGGCTTCCTGGAGGGGGAGTTCGAGGCGGCCGTGGTGATGGTGTGCATGGCGTTCGCTTTCGCTTTCGCTTGATGAGTGTGGGGGAGGTGCTCATCTCGCGCTGTGCCAGGGGGAGTTCTTGCCGTCCCAGGGGCGTGGCAGCGCGGCGCGGGGTTTCTAGATCCGCCAGCGGCAGATGACGGCGAGCCGGTATCTGCCTGTGAGGTGCGCGCGGGGTGAACTGGCTGACGGCCCGGTCGTGGACGGGCGCGTGGTGGGGACGGGCTGAGTGCCGGGAAGGGCGGCTCGCTGCTCCGCGGGGAGCGCGGTTCGGGCCGGGTCGGTCGCTGTGCGGCGCAGGGCGCTCAGCCGCGCAGGCGGCTTCCGGGCGCAGGAATGTCCCAAGTCGTCCTGTGATTGGCCCTGTTGTGCGACCGCGGCGGCGTACGTCTGCGCACCGCCGACAGTCGAGGACTCGGCGATGGCGCTCGATGCGGGGCAGATGAAGGTACCCAGGAGCGCGACGACGAACAGGAACACCACCGCGCGCCCGCGACCCAGGGGGCGGTGGGCGGTTCGGTGGGGAACCGATGGCGCGGCCGGTGCCCCAACGGAGGGCGTGCACCGCGCGACCGGCTTCGACAGCCGTAATGGCCGTGGTAATCGCATAGTTGCTCCACGCGGCACCGGACCGTGACAGGGCACAGCCGGTACGCAGGACGATTCAGACGGGGCGGGGATTCGGCACATGTGACTGGCCCCGCACGGCGCGCAAGGTGCGACAGGCGCGCAGGGTGCGCAGGGTGGCCAAGGGGTCAGTCAGCAGGGCGGCAGGGTAGCCGGGGCCGGCCAGGGCGCGGCGGATGTGCCGCGGGAGCGGTCGTTGGAGACAACGCCGCGGGGAGAAGGGCCGGCGGACGGATCGCCGGGTCTAGATCCGCAGGACCGCGGAACGGCCTGCCGATGGCGGAGCGCCCAAGGCGGTCGCGGTCGTCGCGACGGTGTGCATCGCGAACGCGTGCACCGCCGGCGAGGCCTCTGGGCATGACGGGCAGGGAAGGGGGAGTCCCACGCCGTGTTCGGTCTGTCCCGCCAGGCAGCTGTGGCCCGGATGGTCGGGCGCGTGGCCGTCCCGGTTCTCACAGGGGGCGTTGTCCATCGCGCCGTTGCCGGAGGACGAGTGTTGCGCCAAACCGGAGCGTTGGTCAGCACTCCACGGACCGGCGGAGTGCTGACCAGAGTTGTGCTGGTCGGAGGTGTGGGCGGACGTCACGGCCGCGACGGGGGAGACATGGCCCTCGGCGGATTCCGCGGTCAGCCCATGGGTGGAGAGGATCCCCAGGAGCAGCACGGCCAGCCACAGCAGACGCCGCGGCCCCACCCGCCGGGAGCGGGAGTGGGAGCGCAGCGCAAGACCGGGAGGCCGAGCCGTGACCATGCCGCGATCGTAGCCTCACATCCCGTCAGCCGGAGGTAAGAACAGCGCCAACCAGGCGGCTGGAACGAGGCGTTGCCGGACCTGCCGGATCGCGCACCGCTGTCAGGTCTGCCGGGTGGGCCGAACGACGATCTCGCTGACGTCGACGCCGTAGGGCTGCTCGATCGCGTAGCCGATGGCGGAGGCGACGGCCGAGGGCGGCATGGCGATGGCGTCGCGCTGCCGGGTCAGCGCTGCCGCCGCCTCGGGGCTGGCGCCCTTGCCCACGCCCTCGGTGTGGGTGAAGCCCGGCGAGACGAGGGTGACGCGCAGGTCGGGTCCCGATTCCTGGCGCAGGCCCTCGGTCAGCACCTTCACCGCGGTCTTGGTGGCCGCGTAGACGGCCTGGGGGGACTTGACGGTGTAGGCCGCGGTGGAGGCGACGTTGACGAACTGGCCCGAGCGTTGCCTCCGGAAGAGGGGAAGCGCCGCGCCGATGCCGTTGAGCAGGCCGGTGATGTGGGTGGCGACCATGGCGTCCCAGTCATCTTGGCGCAGCTCGTCGAACGGTGAGACCGCCATGGTGCCCGCGTTGGAGACCAGGACGTCGAGTCGGCCGAAGCGGTCGACTGCCGTGTCCGTCAGGCGCTTGAGGTCCTCGCGGCGCGTCACGTCGGTGACGACTCCGGTGGCGGTGCCGCCCTGCGCCGTGATCCGCTCCACCACCGCGTCCAGCCGGTCCTTCCGCCGGGCTCCGAGCACCAAGTACGCCCCGCGCTCGGCGAGATGGGTGGCCGTTGCTTCCCCGATGCCGCTGCTGGCGCCCGTGATCGCGACGACCTTGCCCTCGACACCTGACACGGTCAACTCCCTTCTGTGGGGTATACGCAGGTCAGCGCGCTGATCTACGGTGAAACCGGAGGCTTCCCCAGTTGATGACCCAGATTAAGTGGGGGCGTCCCCGTTTAGCAAGAGGCGAAGAGTGTCTGACAGGGGAGGGTGACCACTGATGGCCGACGGAGCGCACCGACCGTTGCGAGCTGACGCACGGCGCAACAGGGAGAAGATCCTCACCGCTGCTGTGCGCGTGTTCGCAGCGGAGGGGCTGGACGCGCACCTGGAGCGCATCGCCAAGGAGGCGGGCGTGGGCAGTGCGACGCTGTACCGCAACTTCCCCACCCGGGAGGCGCTGATCGAGGCGGTCTACCGCAACGAGGTGGCCCACCTGTGCGACGCGGCCCCCGCCTTGCTTGCCGAGAAGTCGCCTGACGAAGCCCTGCGCGCCTGGACGCGCCTCTTCCTGGACTACGTCACCGCCAAATACGGCATGATCGACGCACTGCGCGCCATCGCCGCGACGGGCGGCAATCCCTACGGTCACAGCCGGGAGATGATCCAGGCCGCCCTCACCACACTCATGGACGCGTGCACGGCCGCCGGGCTGATCCGTACCGACATCAGCCCCACCGACGTCGGCGCCGCCCTGGAAGGCATCGCCCTGACATCGGCGGGCCCTGAGCAACGACCGCAAGCAGAGCGCCTGCTCGACCTCACCTTGGACGGCCTCAAGACCCGCCCATGAGGGCTCTGGTCACAAGGGCATCGGACCGTCAGCGCACTGTGCCCAACACGCGCCTGCGAACACGCCAGTTGGGCCGGATCACCCGTCGCGGCTGAGTCGCGCCGGTCGCATGGCGACGCGGACAGCGGCGAACAGGGCCTTCCCCGCGCCCATGGGGGCGGGGCCGTCGTCGGCGGTGACTGTTTCGGGCGGCTCGCTGCGGCACGCCGCACACCGTCGCTCCTCGGCCACCGGCCGGAACAGCAACGGCTGTGGATGCTCGCCGGCGCATTCGCGCATCGCGGCCACGGGCGGCGTCACGGGCGGCTTCGCGGACGCTCCGGTCGCTCGCTGGTCGGCGGACTGCGGTGCGTCCGGCATCTTCCGCACCAGCCGATCGCGCACCAGCGCAGCCGGCCAGTGGACCGTCTCAGGCAGCCCGGAAACCAAGGCATTCCGGATGTCCCCGGCGGTGGCCCCGCGTTGCAACCACGTGCCCGCCAAGGGCGCGAGCTGCCTCAACTCGCGCCCGCCGAGCCGCAGTCGCCGCTCGGCGTGCGACACGGCCGCGAGCGCCTGAACAGCGCGTTCCGCCAGTTCCCGAGGCATCGTCGCCGCTGCGGCTGCCTCCTGCGTCGGGGGCGCTTCGTCGTTCGGGGGCCGCCCGCCCTCCCGCCCGCCGGTATGCGCCGGGTCGCCCAACGCGTGGGTCTGGTCGTCGAGTTGTCGCTGATCGGGGGTGGGAGGGTGGGGGGTGTTCTCGACGGTGTTCTCCAGGGAACGGCCGACGGCCCGGCCCGTCGGCT
>NZ_JBIVOW010000020.1:0-175151 GCF_044754325.1 Streptomyces sp. NPDC093097 | reverse complement strand
AGGGGGGACCCTGTGGGAGAGTAGGACGCCGCCGAACTCCTTTTGATAAAGCTCCGGTTCTTGAACCTTCTGGTTCAGGAACCGGAGCTTTTTTGTTTCAGGCGTGGGGTGTTGGCCGTAACTTCACGTTCAACTGACCTGGACATGCTCCGCGGCATGGGGACAGTGGGAACGCTCAGGTCGGCCGGTGTCCGCGCTGGTGACGAGGTGGTGGTGCCGGCCTTCGGCAGTGCGGAAGTCGCCCAGGCGGTGGTGGAGTTGGGGGCGGTGCCGGTGTTCGCCGATGTGGATGCCGACAGCTACTGCCTGGACCCGGCCGCGGTGGCGGACGCGGTGACCCGTCAGACCGCGGCGGTGGTGGCGGTGCACCGGTTCGGACGGCCGGCGGACGTCACGTGGATCGGCGAAGTGGGCCAGCGCCATGGGCTGTTGGTGCTGGTCGAGGACGAGCCGGGGGCGCGGCCTGAGGAGGCCGGACTGCGGCGGGAGCACGCCAGATACCTGGACGGGCGGCTGAGTGGCGTACGGACGCCGGAGCCGGCGACCGGGCACCTCTACGAGAAGTACGTGGTGCGGGTGCCGGGGAACGGGCGGCCGGACCGGGACGCCTTCGCACGGGCCCTGCGGGCCAAGGGAGTTGCCTGCAGGGTGCCGGTGCAGACGCCGGTGTACCGGATACCCGGGCTGCGGCGGGACGTCTTTCTGCCGGAGACCGAACGGGCTGTTGACGAGACGCTGGCGCTGCCGCTGGACGGTGAGATGACGCGGCGTGAGGTCCAGCGGATGGCCAGTGCGTGCAATGCGCTGGGCGGATTGCTGCAGCCGGCTCTGTAGGCGGTGCGGGGCCGGTTCGGAATTCCCACGGAAGTGGGGTAGTATTTATCTCGTTGCCGGCCCCAATAGCTCAGTCGGCAGAGCGTCTCCATGGTAAGGAGAAGGTCTACGGTTCGATTCCGTATTGGGGCTCAGATAAGGGAAAGTCCCCCACCATTCGGTGGGGGACTTTTTCGTTGGGGTGGATCGGATGACGGGCGAAGCCCCCCGTCGAGTGGTCGACGGGGGCTAGGCGGCGGGGACTTCGGGGACGCGCAGGGCGAGGATCGCCATGTCGTCGGAGGCCGGTTCGGCGGCGAAGCGCTCCACGGCGCGCAGTACGCGGGCCGCGACCGCGCCGGCGGTGAGGCCCGTACACGTCGTCAGGACGTCGGTGAGGCCGTCGTCGCCGAGCATGCGGGTGCCCTCGCGGCGTTCGGTGACGCCGTCGGTGACGCACAGCAGGACGTCGCCCGGATCGAGGGTGATGGTCTGTTCGTAGAGTTCGAGGTCGTCCATGACGCCGAGCAGCGGCTGCGGTTCGGCGGCCGGTTCGACCGAGCCGTCCTGGCGGAGGCGGAGCGGGAGGGGATGGCCGGCGCAGACGACCTTCAGGAGGGCGCTGCCGTCGTCCTGGGGGCGGAGTTCGCCGTAGAGGAGTGTCAGGAAGCGGCTGCGGGCGCCCTCGTCGAGGATCGCGGCGTTCAGGCGCTCCAGGACGGCGGGGCCGCCGAAGCCCTCGCGGGCGAGCAGGCGGAGGGCGTGGCGGGCCAGGCCGGTGACCGCGGCGGCCTCCGGGCCCGTGCCGCAGACGTCGCCGATCGCGAAGCCGTAGGCGCCGTCGCGGATCGGGAAGAGGTCGTAGAAGTCGCCGCCGACCTCGTTGCCCTCGCCGGCCGCGCGGTAGATGACCTCGGCCTCGACACCGGGGATGTCGGGGAGTTCCGGGGGTAGCAGGCTGCGCTGGAGGGACTGGCTGATGGCGGTGCGCTCGCTGTAGAGGCGGGCGTTGTCCAGTGCGAGGGCGGCCCGGCGGGAGAGGTCCTCGGCGAGTTCGAGGATCTCCTGGCGGAAGTGCTCCTCGGTCGGCTTGCCGAGGGTGAGCATGCCGATGACGCGGTTGCGGGCGACGAGGGGGAGGACGACGGTCTCGCCGCCGACGGCCGAGGCGGTGGCGAGGGTGGCGCCGGGCCCCTTGGAGGGGCGGGCGGACTCCTCCAGGCCGAGGCTCCGTAGCGAGGTGCGCAGGGCCGCGTCATGGGCGGCGTCGGCGGGTGCGGTCCACACCCGGGCGCCGGGCGTGGGGTCGGGTTCTGGCGGATCGACCTTCCGCAGCAGGGTCTTGAGGCCGTCGATGCGGTCCTCGTCCTCGTGCAGGACGTAGGAGAGCTCCGGCTCGGAGGCCTGGTCGGCGACGGTGTAGACGGCGCACCAAGTGGCGAGGGTGGGGACCGTCATCTGGGCCATCAGGGCCAGCGTCTGGTCGCGGTCGAGGGTGCCGGCCAGGAGGTCGGAGGCCTCGACGAGGAAGGACAGCGAGCCGCGGCGGAGCTTCTCCAGCTCGGTCAGGCGGGCCCGTTCGACGGCGAGGGCGATGCGGTCGGCGGCGAACTGGAGGTGCAGGGCCTCTTCGTTGGTGTAGCGGGCGGGGCTCTCGGCGGCGACGCCGAGGGAGCCGGTGAGCCGTCCCTCGACCTTGAGCGGGACGGTGACGACCGAGCGCATGCCGGTGCCGGCGAGGAGCGGGACGGCGCCGGGGACGGCGGTGAGGTCCTCGTGGACGGCGGGCATCCGGGCGGAGCCGTAGCGGCCGGAGCCGGCCTCGACGGGGACGCGGGCGAACCGCTGGCGGGCGGAGGGCAGGCCGGTGGAGGCGCGGACCTCCAGCTCCGTCTCATCGTCGGTGGCCAGCAGGAGGTAGGCGGCGTCGCCGTCGAGCATGTCGCGGGCGCGTTCGACGGTGCGCTGGAGCAGGCCGTCGAGGTCGTCGGGGGCGGGGGAGCCGATGAAGACCTCGAAGGGGTCGGCGGGGCGGCCCTCGGACGGCTGGTTGCGGTCCGAGGCCGGGGTCCGCTGGGGGCTCTGGAGGATGGCTCGCTCATGGTCGCGGACCAGGAGGCAGACGGTGGACGCCTCGCCGTCGGCGTCGCGGACCCGCAGGTGGGAGGCGTAGACCGGGACGATCCGGCCGTCGGCTCCCCTTATGCCGTAGGAGCCCTCCCAACGGGAGAGCTGGAGGGCCTCGGCGATGCCGGTGCCGGTGCCGGGGGTGTGCGGCCAGGCGGCGAAGTCGGTGAGGGGTTTGCCGATGACCTGTTCGGGGTCGTAGCCGAAGAGGTCGGCGGCGTCCTCGTTCCAGAAGGTGACGCAGCCGCCGCGGTCGATCTGGACCACCGCGACCCGGACCCGGCTGTCGGCGACGGGCAGCGCGTCCACGGGGAGGGCGGGGCCGGCCGAGCGGGTGCCGGCCGGGCGCTCGGGGAGGTCGAGGTGGAACCAGACGTGCTTCTGGGCGGCGGTGTACTCCACGCCCCAGCGGGCGGCCAGGGCGCCGCACAGCAGCAGGCCGCGGCCGCCCTCGCGGTCGGGGTGGACCATGGCCTGGCCGGTGTTCTGGAGGGGGATCTCGCGCTCGGGGTAGCGGTCGGCGACGGAGATCCGGACACCGCCCTCGGTGCGCAGGCACAGCACGTCGGCGGCGGTGCCGGCGTGCACCACGGCGTTGGTGACCAGTTCGCTGGTGAGGACCACGGCGTCGTCGACGATGTCGGCGTGGCCCCAGCCCTGGAGGGTGTCGCGGACGAAGGCACGGGCAGTGGCGACCGAGCGCCCGACCGGCTCGAAGGTGGCGGCGGCCCGCGCGGTGATCACTGGTCTCCTCATGCGTGTGTCGGTGATCTGCTCCCCCATGGTCGCGGTGCCCCTCCGAATACCTGTCGTGCTCGCACCCGCCCGTGCGGGATGACCGGGGCGGATGGACAGCCGTATGCCAGGTTACTTACCTTCGGCGGGCCCGGGGATGCCGGTCACGTCTCTTTGGCCCCGATCGTGCATCGGGACGGTATGCGATGCTGCCGAACTGTTATGGCCTGGTTGAGCCATGGTGAAACACTGGGCAAGCATGAAGACAGAGCCCGGCAAGAACGGTCGACCCTGCGGGAGGGACACGGTGGAGTCTGGCGCAGCGGCGCGGGGCGCAAGCACGCGTGCGAAAGGCGGACGCTCCCGGAGTACGGGGACGACTGAGGTCGATACGGCTGCGTTGAATCGGCTGCTGGCGGCGCTCGTCGCCATGCGGGACGGGAACTTCCGCAAGCGGTTGACGGTTTCCGGCGAGGGCGTGATGTCGGAGATCGCGGCGGTCTTCAACGAGGTCGCCGACCGGAATCTCCACCTCACCGGCGAGCTGGCCCGGGTGCGCCGGGTCGTCGGCCGTGAGGGGAAGCTCACAGAACGGCTGGAGGCGGGGCCGGCCGAAGGCTCCTGGGCGGCGGCCATCGAGGCGTCCAACGCCCTGGTCGACGACCTGGTGCGGCCGGTCTCCGAGGTGGGGCGGGTGCTGTCCGCGGTCTCCGAGGGTGATCTGGAACAGCGGATGGACCTGCGCTCGCGGAGTTCGGACAGCTCTTCGGAGCATCCCCTGCGCGGTGAGTTCCTGAAGGTCGGGCGGACGGTCAACGGGCTGGTGGACCAGCTCTCCGCCTTCACCGACGAGGTCACGCGGGTGGCCAGCGAGGTCGGCACCGAGGGCAAGCTCGGTGGTCAGGCGCGGGTGCGCGGCATGTCGGGTTCGTGGAAGGACCTGACGGAGTCGGTCAACACCATGGCGTCCCGGTTGACCGCGCAGGTGCGGGACATCGCCTTGGTCACCACCGCCGTCGCCAAGGGCGATCTGTCACGGAAGGTGACCGTCCATGTCGCCGGCGAGATGCTGGAGTTGAAGAACACCGTCAACACGATGGTGGACCAGCTGTCCTCGTTCGCCTCCGAGGTGACCCGGGTCGCCCGCGAGGTCGGTACCGAGGGCGAGTTGGGCGGTCAGGCCAAGGTCCCCGGTGTGGCCGGGGTGTGGAAGGACCTGACTGATTCCGTCAATCTCATGGCGGGCAATCTGACCGCGCAGGTGCGCGGGATCGCCCAGGTCACCACCGCGGTCGCCAATGGCGACTTGTCGCAGAAGGTCACGGTCAGCGCCCGCGGTGAGGTGGCGCAGCTGGCCGACACGATCAACACCATGACGGAGACGCTGCGCACCTTCGCCGACGAGGTGACGCGGGTCGCGAACGAGGTCGGGGCGGAGGGCCAGCTCGGCGGGCAGGCGCAGGTGCCGGGCGCCGCCGGCACCTGGAAGGACCTCACCGACTCGGTCAACAACGCTTTCCGGAACCTGACCGGCCAGGTCCGGGACATCGCCCAGGTGACCACGGCGGTGGCCAACGGCGATCTGTCGCAGAAGGTCACCGTCGATGTGGCCGGCGAGATGCTTGAGTTGAAGAACACCGTCAACACCATGGTCGACCAGCTCTCCGCGTTCGGTTCCGAAGTGACGCGGGTGGCGCGGGAGATCGGTGTCGAGGGCGAGCTGGGCGGCCAGGCCGCGGTGCCGGGCGCCGCCGGCACATGGAAGGACCTGACCGACTCCGTCAACACCGCTTTCCGGAACCTGACCGGGCAGGTGCGCAACATCGCCCAGGTCACCACGGCGGTGGCCAATGGTGATCTGTCGCAGAAGGTCACGGTCGACGTCTCCGGCGAGATGCTCCAGCTGAAGAACACCGTGAACACCATGGTGGACCAGCTGTCGTCGTTCGCGGACCAGGTCACCCGCATGGCCAGGGACGTGGGCACGGAGGGCCGGCTGGGCGGTCAGGCGCGGGTGGACGGCGTCAGCGGCACCTGGAAGGAGTTGACCGATTCCGTCAACTTCATGGCGGGGAACCTCACTTCACAGGTGCGGCAGATCGCCCAGGTGACGACGGCGGTGGCGCGCGGCGACCTGTCGCAGAAGATCGACGTCGATGCGCGCGGCGAGATCCTGGAGCTCAAGAGCACCATCAACACGATGGTCGACCAGCTCTCCGCCTTCGCCGAGCAGGTGACCCGGGTGGCCCGCGAGGTGGGTACGGAGGGCCGGCTCGGCGGTCAGGCGCAGGTGCCGGGCGTGGCCGGCGTCTGGCGCGATCTGACCGACTCGGTGAACGGCATGGCCGGCAACCTCACCGCTCAGGTGCGCAACATCGCGCAGGTCGCGACGGCGGTGGCGCGCGGTGACCTCTCGCAGAAGATCGACGTGGACGCCCGCGGGGAGATCCTGGAGCTGAAGAACACCCTCAACACGATGGTGGACCAGCTCTCCTCGTTCGCCGAGGAGGTCACCCGGGTCGCCCGCGAGGTGGGCACCGAGGGCATCCTCGGCGGCCAGGCCGAGGTCCAGGGCGTCAGCGGGACGTGGAAGGACCTCACCCAGTCCGTCAACTTCATGGCGAACAACCTGACGTCGCAGGTGCGCAACATCGGCGAGGTGACCACCGCGGTGGCCCGCGGCGACCTGTCGAAGAAGATCACCGTCGACGCCAAGGGCGAGTTCCTGGAACTCGTCACGACCGTGAACACGATGGTCGACCAGCTCTCGCTGTTCGCGGAGCAGGTGACGCGGGTGGCGCGTGAGGTCGGTACGGAGGGTCAACTCGGCGGCCAGGCACGGGTTCCGGGCGTCACCGGCATCTGGAAGGACCTCAGCGACAACGTCAACCTGATGGCCAACAACCTGACCATCCAGGTGCGGAACATCTCGCAGGTCTCGGCGGCGGTCGCCAACGGCGACCTGACGAAGAAGGTGACGGTCGAGGCGCGCGGCGAGGTCGCGCAGCTCGCCGACACCGTCAACACCATGGTGACCACGCTGTCGTCGTTCGCCGACGAGGTGACCCGGGTGGCCCGTGAGGTGGGCACCGACGGCATCCTGGGCGGCCAGGCCCGCGTGCCCGGTGTCGCCGGCACGTGGAAGGACCTCACCGAGTCGGTGAACTCCATGGCCAACAACCTCACCGGCCAGGTCCGCAACATCGCCATGGTCACCACCGCCATCGCCAAGGGCGATCTGACCAAGAAGATCGACATCGATGCGCGGGGCGAGATCCTGGCGCTGAAGACCACCATCAACACGATGGTCGACCAGCTGTCCTCGTTCGCCGAGCAGGTCACCAGGGTGGCCCGCGAGGTGGGTACCGAAGGCCAGTTGGGCGGTCAGGCGCAGGTGCGCGGCGTGGCCGGCACCTGGAAGGACCTGACGGAGTCGGTGAACGAGATGGCCGGGAACCTCACCCGGCAGGTGCGCGCCATCGCCGCGGTCGCCGCCGCGGTGACCCTCGGCGATCACAACGTGCGCATCGACGTGGACGCGGCCGGCGAGATCCTGGAGCTCCAGGACAACATCAACACCATGATCTCCACGCTCCGGGAGACCACCCTCGCCAACGAGGAGCAGGACTGGCTCAAGGGCAACCTCGCCCGGATCTCCGGTCTGATGCAGGGCCGCCGCGATCTCAAGGACGTCGCCACCCTGATCATGAGCGAGCTGTCGCCCGCGGTCTCCGCGCAGCACGGCGCGTTCTTCCTCGCCGCACGCCCCGACGACCAGGAGGTCGGCTCGAAGGGCGACGGCGGGTACGAGCTGCGGCTGATGGGCTCGTACGGCTACTCCATGGGCGGGATGCCGACGACGTTCAAGCCGGGGGAGACGCTGATCGGGACGGCGGCCGAGGAGGGTCGCACCATCCTGGTGGAGAACGTGCCCTCCGGATACCTCAAGATCGCGTCGGGGCTGGGCGAGGCGCCGCCGGCCAACATCATCGTGCTGCCGGTCCTCTTCGAGGACAAGGTGCTCGGCGTGATCGAGCTGGCCTCCTTCCAGCCGTTCACCCAGATCCAGAAGGACTTCCTCAGCCAGATCGCCGAGATGATCGCGACCAGCGTCAACACCATCTCGGTGAACACCAAGACCGAGGTGCTGCTGGCGCAGTCGCAGGAGCTGACCGAGCAACTGCGCGAGCGGTCGGCGGAGTTGGAGAGCCGGCAGAAGGCGCTGGAGCTGTCCAACTCCGAGCTGGAGGAGAAGGCCGAGCAGCTGCGGCAGCAGAACCGCGACATCGAGGTGAAGAACACCGAGATCGAGGAGGCCCGGCAGGTCCTGGAGGAGCGCGCCGAGCAGCTCGCGGTCTCCATGCGCTACAAGTCGGAGTTCCTGGCGAACATGTCGCACGAGCTGCGGACGCCGCTGAACTCGCTGCTGATCCTCGCCAAGTTGCTGGCCGACAACGCCGAGGGGAACCTCTCCCCGAAGCAGGTGGAGTTCTCCGAGACCATCCACGGTGCCGGTTCCGACCTGCTCCAGCTGATCAACGACATCCTCGACCTGTCGAAGGTGGAGGCGGGCAAGATGGACGTCTCGCCGACCCGGATCGCGCTGGTCCAGCTCGTCGACTACGTCGAGGCGACGTTCCGGCCGCTGACCGCCGAGAAGGGGCTGGACTTCTCCGTCCGGGTCTCCCCGGAGCTGCCCGCGACGCTGCACACCGACGAGCAGCGGCTCCTCCAGGTGCTGCGCAACCTGCTGTCCAACGCGGTGAAGTTCACCGACAGCGGCGCCGTCGAGTTGGTGATCCGGCCGGCCGGGACGGACGTTCCGGTGGCCATCCGCGAGCAGTTGCTGGAGCACGGTTCGCTGCGCGATCCGGACGCCGAGATGATCGCCTTCTCGGTGACCGACACCGGCATCGGTATCGCGCCGAGCAAGATGCGGGTCATCTTCGAGGCGTTCAAGCAGGCGGACGGCACCACCAGCCGCAAGTACGGCGGCACCGGCCTGGGGCTGTCCATCAGCCGGGAGATCGCCCGCCTGCTGGGCGGTGAGATCCACGTCCAGAGCGAGCCCAACCGCGGCTCGACGTTCACCCTGTACCTGCCGCACAGCCCCGGCGGGCTGCCGCCGCAGGGCTATCCGCAACTGGTCGCCGGCGGGCTGGCGATGGACGCGGAGGCGCGCGAGACCGAGGGCGGGGTCCAGGACGGCCCGGCGCCGCTGCACGAGGCGGGGGCCGGCGGCAGTCTCAACCGGCGCCGGCGGCGGGCGGTCTCCGGCGGCGCACGGCGGTTGGCGCTGCCCGGCCGTCCGGTCTCCGGTGTGCCGCAGCCGCCGGTGTCGCCGGCCGCGCCGGTCGTCCCGCAGCCGGAGGAGTCCTGGCTCGGCAACGGACAGGACCTGGTCGCCCCGGGCTTCGAGGGCGGGTTCCGCGGCGAGAAGGTGCTGATCGTCGACGACGACATCCGCAACGTCTTCGCGCTCACCAGCGTCCTGGAGCAGCACGGCCTGTCGGTGCTGTACGCGGAGAACGGCCGCGAGGGCATCGAGGTGCTGGAGCAGCACGACGACATCGTGCTGGTGCTGATGGACATCATGATGCCGGAGATGGACGGTTACGCGACCACCGCGGCGATCCGGCGGATGCCGCAGTTCGCCGGGCTGCCCATCATCGCGCTGACCGCGAAGGCGATGAAGGGCGACCGGGAGAAGAGCATCGACTCGGGCGCCTCGGACTACGTGACCAAGCCGGTGGACACCGATCATCTGCTGTCGGTCATGGAGCACTGGATGCGCCAAAGGTGACGGGCCGTCCGATGGGCGTCCACTATGGATGCCGGAAGAGGATCATCGCGTGTTGACTCAGTGTGGCCGTGGACGTGTGGCGCCGCGGGATTCGGGGAACCTTCTCGTCTCTCGCTGCGTTTCCGCTACGTGCACAGTGACATCGCGGTGACAGGGTGTGGCGACAGGCGGGGTGCAGCTACCATGACCGGCACAAGGACGGGCGGCATGACGGAGTCGTCCCCTGGGGCGGCGTCCGGTTCCATGCCGGGGCGAGGAGGACGGGCCATGGTGCAGAAGGCCAAGATCCTCCTGGTCGATGACCGGCCGGAGAATCTGCTGGCGCTGGAGGCGATCCTCTCTGCGCTCGATCAGACACTGGTGCGGGCATCGTCCGGGGAGGAAGCGCTCAAAGCACTGCTCACCGACGACTTCGCGGTGATTCTGCTCGATGTGCAGATGCCGGGGATGGACGGCTTCGAGACCGCCGCGCACATCAAGCGGCGGGAGCGCACCCGGGACATCCCGATCATCTTCCTCACGGCGATCAACCACGGCCCGCACCACACCTTCCGCGGCTACGCGGCCGGTGCGGTCGACTACATCTCCAAGCCGTTCGACCCGTGGGTGCTGCGCGCCAAGGTCTCGGTCTTCGTCGATCTGTACATGAAGAACTGCCAACTGCGCGAGCAGGCCTCGCTGCTGAGGCTCCAGCTGGAGGGCGGCCGGCAGGGCGTCGGCGAGGTCAAGGAGTCGGCGGGGCTGCTGGCCGAGCTCTCCGCGCGGCTGGCCGCCGTCGAGGAGCAGGCCGAGGCGCTCTCCAAGCAGCTCGACGAGTCCGCGGACGCCGCGGCGGTGGCCACCGCCGCGCATCTGGAGCGCAAGCTGACCGGTCTGCGCCGGGCGCTGGACGCGCTGGAGCCCGGGGCCGGGGCGCCCACCGGCTGACGGTGCCCGCGGGGCCGCCTGACGGTCCTTCATGAGCCGGGCGTGCGACACGGATGGGTGAAGCGCCGTGCGCTCGTGCCGCGCACGCCTGCGCCTGTAATCTCGTCGGCATGGCCTCACGTACGTCCGGCAAGGGAACCCCACGCACGGCGGGCCCCTCGAAGCCGCGCGCCGGACAGTCCGGGGGCGCCGCGAAGAAGACCGCCGCCAAGAAGACGCCCGCGAACAGGCCGCCGGCCAAGAAGGCCGCGGCCGCGAAGCGGGCTCCGGCGAAGAAGGCGGCCGCCAAGAGGGCCGCGCCGCCACCGGCGCCGTCGCCGACCGGCGGCATCTACCGCCTCGCGCGCGCCTGCTGGCTCGGTGCCGCGCACACGCTCGGGGCGGTCTTCCGCGGCTTCGGACACGGCGCCAAGAATCTCCACCCCGCGCACCGCAAGGACGGGCTGGCGCTGCTGCTGCTCGGTGTGGCGCTGGTCGTCGCGGCGGGCACCTGGTCCAATCTCTCCGGTCCGGTCGGCAATCTCGTCGAGCTGCTGGTCACCGGTGCGTTCGGGCGGCTGGACCTGGTCGTGCCGATCCTGCTCGGCGGGATCGCGGTGCGGCTCATGCGGCACCCGGAGCGGCCGGAGGCCAACGGCCGGATCCTCATCGGGCTCTCGGCGCTGGTGGCCGGGGTGCTCGGGCAGGTGGCGATGGCCTGCGGGTCCCCTGGGCGGGGCGACGGGCTCGCCGCCATACAGGACGCCGGCGGCTATGTCGGCTGGGCGGTGTCCAAGCCGTTGATCTTCACCGTCGGGCAGACCCTGGCGGTGGCGCTGCTGGTGCTGCTGACCGTCTTCGGGCTGCTGGTGGTGACCGCGACGCCGGTGAACGCGATCCCGCAGCGGCTGCGGGCGCTGGGCGTCCGGCTGGGCCTACTGGAGCCCACGGACGGCGAGCACTACGAGGACGAGGCGGAGTACGCCGAGGACTGGCGTGAGCAGCCGGCCCGCAGGTCGCGGCGTGCCGCCCCCGAGGACGACGATCCGGACGCACTGGAGGAGGCCGCGCTGGCCAAGCGTCGGCGGCCCCGGGCGCAGGAGCGGCCGGCCGATCGGCCCATGGACGCGGTGGACGTCGCGGCCGCGGCCGCCGCCGCGCTGGACGGTGCGGTGCTGCACGGCGTCCAGCCCTCCCCGTTGGTCGCCGAGCTCAGCGGTGGCATCTCCGGGGAGCGGCGGGAGAGCGGGGCGGACACCGGGGCGGAGAGCGGTGCGGTGCCGCCGGCCCGGGACGCGGAGCCGCCGGCGGCCGCCAAGGCCAGGTCCAAGGCGCCGGCGCTGGACCTCACCAAGTCGTCGGTGCCGGACCTCACCAAGGCCGCGCCGGAGCCGGCCGGCGACCTGCCGCCGCGTGCCGAACAGCTCCAGCTCGCCGGCGACATCACCTACGCGCTGCCCTCGCTGGACCTGCTCACCCGCGGCGGGCCGGGGAAGTCCCGCAGCGCCGCCAACGACGCCATAGTGGAGGCGCTGACCAACGTCTTCACCGAGTTCAAGGTCGATGCCAAGGTCACCGGTTTCACCCGCGGCCCGACGGTCACCCGTTACGAGGTCGCGCTCGGCCCCGCGGTGAAGGTCGAGAAGATCACGGCCCTGGCCAAGAACATCGCGTACGCCGTGGCCTCCCCGGACGTGCGGATCATCTCGCCGATCCCGGGCAAGTCGGCGGTCGGCATCGAGATCCCGAACACCGACCGGGAGATGGTCAACGTCGGCGACGTGCTGCGCCTCGCGGACGCCGCCGAGGACGACCATCCGATGCTGGTCGCGCTCGGCAAGGACGTCGAGGGCGGCTATGTGATGGCGAACATCGCGAAGATGCCGCATGTGCTCGTCGCCGGTGCGACCGGTTCGGGCAAGTCGTCGTGCATCAACTGCCTGATCACGTCGATCATGGTGCGGGCCACTCCCGAGGACGTCCGCATGGTGCTCGTCGACCCCAAGCGCGTGGAGCTGACCGCGTACGAGGGCATCCCGCACCTGATCACGCCGATCATCACCAACCCCAAGCGGGCCGCCGAGGCGCTCCAATGGGTGGTGCGGGAGATGGACCTGCGCTACGACGACCTCGCGGCGTTCGGCTACCGGCACATCGACGACTTCAACGAGGCCGTCCGCTCCGGCAAGCTGAAGACCCCCGCGGGCAGCGAGCGGGAGCTGACGCCGTACCCGTATCTGCTGGTGATCGTGGACGAGCTGGCGGACCTGATGATGGTCGCGCCGCGGGACGTCGAGGACGCCATCGTCCGCATCACGCAGCTGGCCCGCGCGGCCGGCATCCACCTGGTGCTGGCGACCCAGCGGCCGTCGGTGGACGTCGTCACCGGTCTGATCAAGGCCAATGTGCCGTCCCGGCTGGCGTTCGCGACCTCCTCGCTGGCCGACAGCCGGGTCATCCTCGACCAGCCCGGTGCCGAGAAGCTGATCGGCAAGGGCGACGGGCTGTTCCTGCCGATGGGCGCCAACAAGCCGGTCCGGATGCAGGGCGCGTTCGTCACCGAGGCGGAGGTGGCCGCGGTCGTCCAGCACTGCAAGGACCAGATGGCGCCCGTCTTCCGGGACGACGTCACCGTCGGCACCGCCAAGAAGAAGGAGATCGACGAGGACATCGGCGACGATCTCGACCTGCTGTGCCAGGCGGCCGAGCTCGTGGTGTCCACCCAGTTCGGGTCGACGTCGATGCTCCAGCGCAAGCTGCGGGTCGGGTTCGCCAAGGCCGGGCGGCTGATGGACCTGATGGAGTCGCGGAACGTCGTCGGGCCGAGCGAGGGCTCCAAGGCGCGCGATGTGCTGGTGAAGCCGGACGAGCTGGACGGAGTGCTGGCGGTCATCCGTGGGGAGGCTCCTCAGTAGCAGGCCCTCGCGGGGGATCTCGTCCGTGCGCGGGGGCAACCGTTTCCCTTGTCCGTACGTCAAGTTGAGGGCGGGGCGGGCCGTTGCGGCCGCCGTCCCCGGGGCAGCGCAGCGGGGCGTTCTGATGGCGTACAAACCCCGCTCTCCCACTTGCCCGACCCTTTCGCAACACCCCTAGACTGAACTTCCAGCAGGTGGCTACACGCTCGAAAGGCGCCCCCGTGTCCATCGGCAACTCCCCCAACTCCCCCGAAGAGGACCGGTCTTCCGCCGGTCCTGACCGGCCATCGGTCGGCCGAACCCTCCAGCAGGCCCGCATCGGCGCGGGACTGACCGTCGAAGAGGTCAGTACGGCGACGCGGGTGCGGATTCCGATCGTGCACGCGATCGAGCAGGACGACTTCTCGCGCTGCGGCGGCGACGTCTATGCGCGCGGACACATCAGAACGCTCGCCCGTGCCGTCTCTCTCGACCCCCGACCCCTGATCGAACGCTATGACGCCGACCGCGGCGGCCGGCCCGCCCCGACCGTCGCCGCCCCGCTCTTCGAGGCCGAGCGGATCCGGTCGGAACCGCGCCGCCCCAACTGGACCGCCGCGATGGTCGCGGCGATCGTGGTCGTCGTCGGCTTCGTCGGCTTCACGTTCCTCAGCGGCGGCGGCAGGCACGAGGCCGGTCCCGTCGCCACGGACACCGCCAAGGCCGACAAGCCGGGCCCGGCGTCCAGCACTATCCACCCCCGGGCGCCCCAGCCCAAGCCGGCCCCCTCCGAGAGCGCCATCGCCGGTCTGCCCAAGGACAAGGTCACGATCAAGGTGACCGCCAAGGACGGGCAAAGCTGGCTCTCCGCCAAGGACGCCAACGGAAAACTCCTGCAGGACGGGCTGCTCCGGCAGGGGGAGTCGAAGACGTTCACCGACAAGAAGCGGATCGACCTCGTCGTCGGCAACGCCGGGGCCGTACAGCTGTACGTCAACGGCAAGGAGGTCAAGAAGGTCGGCAACGAGGGCTCCGTGGAGCGGCTGAGCTATACGCCGGGAGACCCGCAGGCGGGCTGAGGACCGTCGCCGACAGATCTCCGCAGCCCGCCCCGAAGCGTCTCGGGACGGGCTGCGGAGACCTGCGCGCCATGGGGGTGTCCGGGACGAAGTAGGCTGAGCACCATGCCCGAACGCCGTACCGTCGCCCTTGTCACCCTTGGCTGCGCCCGTAACGAGGTGGACTCGGAGGAGCTCGCAGGCCGCCTGGCAGCGGACGGCTGGCAGCTCGTCGAGGACGCTGCCGACGCGGATGTGGCCGTCGTCAACACCTGCGGTTTCGTCGAGGCCGCCAAGAAGGACTCCGTCGACGCCCTGCTGGAAGCCAACGATCTGAAGGATCACGGCCGGACCCAGGCCGTGGTGGCCGTCGGCTGCATGGCCGAGCGCTACGGCAAGGAGCTCGCCGAGGCGCTGCCCGAGGCGGACGGGGTGCTCGGCTTCGACGACTACTCCGACATCTCCGACCGGCTCCAGACCATCCTCAGCGGCGGCATCCACGCCGCGCACACCCCGCGCGACCGCCGCAAGCTGCTGCCGATCAGCCCGGCCGAGCGGCAGGACGCCGCCGGGGTCGCGCTGCCCGGTCACGCCCAGGAGCCGGTGGCCCCGCCCCAGGACCTGCCCGACGGGCTCGCGCCGGCCTCCGGGCCGCGGGCGCCGCTCCGCCGCCGGCTGGGCAGCGAGCCGGTCGCCTCGGTGAAGCTGGCCTCGGGGTGCGACCGCCGCTGCTCCTTCTGCGCCATCCCGTCGTTCCGCGGGTCGTTCATCTCCCGCCGGCCCTCCGACGTGCTGTCCGAGACGCGCTGGCTGGCCGAGCAGGGTGTCAAGGAGGTCATGCTGGTCTCCGAGAACAACACCTCCTACGGCAAGGACCTGGGCGACATCAGATTGCTGGAGACGCTGCTGCCGGAGCTGGCCGCGGTCGACGGCATCGAGCGGATCCGGGTCAGCTACCTCCAGCCCGCCGAGATGCGGCCGGGCCTGATCGACGTGCTGACCGGCACCGACAAGGTGGCCCCGTACTTCGACCTGTCCTTCCAGCACTCGGCGCCCGGGGTGCTGCGCGCGATGCGGCGCTTCGGCGACACCGACCGCTTCCTGGAACTGCTGGAGACGATCCGCACCAAGGCACCGCAGGCCGGCGCCCGCTCCAACTTCATCGTCGGCTTCCCCGGCGAGTCCGAGGCCGACCTGGCCGAACTGGAGCGGTTCCTGAGCGAGGCCCGGCTGGATGCCATCGGCGTCTTCGGCTACTCCGACGAGGACGGCACCGAGGCCGCCGGCTACGAGGACAAGGTCGACCCGGAGGTGGTCGCCGAGCGGCTGGCGCGGGTCTCCCGGCTGGCCGAGGAGCTGACCGCGCAGCGGGCGGCGGAGCGGGTCGGGGAGACGGTCCGGGTGCTGGTGGACCGGATCGACGACGAGGACGACGGGGTCGTCGGGCGGGCCGCGCACCAGGCGCCGGAGACCGACGGGGTCACGCTGCTCACGAACGGCCAGGACCTGCGCCCCGGTCGTATGGTCGAAGCAAAGGTGGTCGCGAGCGAGGGCGTGGACCTCGTGGCGGAGGTGCTGTCGGTGGACGGTACGGGCTGTACCGAGGAGGCGGGCAGATGAGCGGAGCCTCGGCTTCCGCCGCCGGGGGGCCGCGCACCGCGCCGGCCGTCCGGCAGGCCGGGCTGTGGAACATCGCCAACGTCCTGACGATGCTGCGGCTGCTGCTGGTCCCGGCGTTCGTCCTGCTGCTGATGCACGACGGCGGGACGAGCCCCGCCTGGCGGGCCTTCGCCTGGGCGGCCTTCGCCGTCGCCATGATCACCGATGTCTTCGACGGGCATCTGGCGCGCACGTACAACCTGGTCACCGACTTCGGCAAGATCGCGGACCCGATCGCGGACAAGGCGATCATGGGGGCCGCGCTGATCTGTCTGTCGTTGCTGGGGGACCTCTCCTGGTGGGTCACGGGGGTGATCCTCTTCCGGGAGCTGGGCATCACGCTCATGCGGTTCTGGGTGATCAAGCACGGAGTGATTCCGGCCAGTCGGGGCGGCAAGATCAAGACATTGGCGCAGGGCACCGCGGTCGGGATGTACGTCCTGGTGCTGACCGGGCCGCTGGCCACCTTCCGGTGGTGGGTGATGGCGGTGGCAGTGGTGCTGACCGTGGCGACCGGGCTCGACTACGTCCGGCAGGCCGTGGTGCTGCGCCGGGCCGGGCTGGCCCGGGAGCGCGCCGCGCGGGCCGAGAAGGACGAGGTCCGGTGAGCGCGCCGGGTTCTGCGGCGGCCGGGGCCCTGGAGGTGCTCGCGGCGCGGCGGCAGAGCCTGGCGGTGGCCGAGTCGCTCACGGGCGGGCTGGTCGTGGGTGAGCTGACCGGCGTCCCCGGGGCGTCACGGGTGGTGCGCGGCGCGGTCACGGCGTACGCCACCGACGTCAAGCGGGACCTGCTGGGTGTGGACGGTGCGCTGCTGGCCGACCGCGGGGCGGTGGACGGGGAGGTCGCGCGGCAGATGGCCCGCGGGGTGCGGCGGGTGCTGGACGCCGACTGGGGCATCGCCACCACCGGTGTCGCCGGGCCCGAGCCGCAGGACGGGCAGCCGGTGGGCACCGTCTACGTCGCCGTCCAGGGACCGGACGGCGAGGAACAGATACGACGGCTGGCGCTGACGGGGGATCGTGACCGGATCCGCCGGGACAGTGTCGATGCCGTGCTCGCACTGCTGTTGAGCGAACTCACCGAAAATGTGCGGGCACAGGATACGGAACAACACGGGGGGAATGGATGTTTGCAGCCCTGAGTGAACACGTACTCGCTCCCGGCACGGCTACGGCCCGAGGCGGTACGGTGGGGCGAGAAGGATCCGCATCCGAGGTCCGAGGAGGGAGCCAGCGATGATTCTGCTTCGTCGCCTGCTGGGTGACGTGCTGCGCCGACAGCGTCAGCGCCAAGGCCGCACCCTGCGCGAGGTCTCGTCCTCCGCCCGGGTGTCGCTCGGCTACTTGTCCGAGGTCGAGAGGGGCCAGAAGGAGGCGTCCTCAGAGCTGCTCTCGGCGATCTGCGACGCGCTGGATGTGCGCATGTCCGAACTGATGCGGGAGGTCAGCGACGAGCTGGCGCTCGCGGAGCTGGCCGCGTCCGCGGCCGCGACCGACACGGTGCCGGCACCGGTGCGGCCGAAGCTCAATTCGGTCTCCGTGGCGTCCCTGGCCGGTATGCCGGAGGAGCGCGTGACCATCAAGTCCCCGGCCGACGTCGTGGATGTCGTCGCGGCCTGACACCGCGGTACGCAGGCAGAGCCGGAAGCCCCGGCGGGCAGGAGCCCGCCGGGGCTTCCGCCGTTTCCCGTGCGGCGCCGGGGCCGGTGCCCGGCCGGACCGCTGGGCTGCTCGCAGCGGGGTCCCGGCCCGTACCATGGGGCTGAATCGTAGTAATTGCCCGAAAGTTCTGGAATGCGCCTGAGAGGGAGTATCTGCATGTCTGTGGTTACGAGCCCGCTGTCCGATGAAGCCCGTTCCGTCGTCGGCAACGCCCTCCAGGGCGCCCTGGTCGACTTGGTGGACCTCTCGCTGATCGCCAAGCAGGTGCACTGGAACGTCGTCGGTCCGCGCTTCCGCTCCGTCCATCTCCAGCTCGACGAGGTCGTCGCCGTCGCGCGGCAGCACGCCGACACGGTGGCCGAGCGGGCCTCGGCGATCGGGGTCACGCCGGACGGCCGCTCCGGGACGGTCGCCAAGACCAGCGGTATCCGCGAGGCCCCGGACGGCTGGGTCAAGGACGGGGACGTCGTCCGGACGATGGTGGACGCGCTCGCCGCGGTCATCGGACGGATGCGGGAGCGGATCGCCGCCACCGACGAGCCGGACCCGGTCAGCCAGGACATCCTCATCGGTCTCACCGCCGACCTGGAGAAGGAACACTGGATGTTCCAGGCCGAGGCCCACTGATCGCCTCGCGGTGTCCGCGGACCGTTTTCTGCGGACCGGTGACCGGTCGCTGACCGGGGTCCGTCACCCGGGTTCTGTGGGGTGTGCCTTGCGCGCTGGGCGTGCGCCGGTGCGCCCCTGCCGCGGGGCGGCGGGCCCGGTCTAGCGTCGGCCCGAGGAGGCAGGCATGGCGAGGCGGGCGAGAACCGTGCCGGTGCGAGGGATATCCGCGGCGCTCGTCGGGGCGCTGTGGTGGTGGGCGGTGTGCCGGCTGACCCTGTGGCCGGGGACGGCGGGGCCGGTGGAGGCGGTGGTCGCGGCGGGCGGCTGGGGGCTGAGCCTGCTGCCGGTGCACTGCGTTCCGTGGGCCGGGCGGCGCGAGGTGCCGGAGGGGGCGGAGTGCGGCGGTGCGGTGGCGGCCGTCGAGGCGCGGGTCTCCGGGGTGTGGCGAGCGTGCCGGGGGACCAGGGCGGGGCGGTGGGCCGAGGCGTGGTGGCGGCGGTGTTCGGGCGGGCGGGAGTGACGGGGGGAAGCGGGGCGTCAGCGCGTGGGCGGGGTCGGTGGTTCGGCGGGCGGTGGGGACGGCTGGCAGGTGGGGCACCAGTAGGTGACGCGTTCCTCGGCGGTGGGGCCCTGGTCGGCTGTCCGGACGGGCGTGCCGCAGCGCAGGCAGGGGCGGCCGGCGCGGCCGTAGACCCACAGCCTGCGGTCGCTGCGGGCGCTGGAGGTCGTGACCCGGGTCGGGCGGTGCCTGTTGGCCTCCAGGAGCTTTCTGGCGAGGGCCGGGGCGCGCTCGGGGGTGGTGAGGCGGTCGACCGGGAGCCAGGGGGAGGCGCCGAGCAGGAAGCACAGCTCGGACTTGTAGACATTGCCGATGCCGGCGAGGTTCCGCTGATCGAGCAGCGCCTCGCCGAGCGGGCGGTCGGGGACGGCGAGCAGCCGGCGCAGCGCCTCGGCCGGGTCCCAGTCCGGGCCGAGCGGGTCGGGGCCGAGGTGGCCGACCACCCGGGACTCGTCGGCGGTGCGCAGCAGTTCCAGGACCGGGAGGCGGTAGCCGACGGCGGTGTGCGCGGCGGTGCCCAGGACCGCCCGGATCTGGTGGGCGGGGCCGCCGCGCCAGCGTTCGGTCGGGGCGTAGAGCTTCCAGGTGCCGTCCATCCGCAGAGGGGAGTGGAGGGTGAGGCCGCCTTCGAAGCGGGTGAGCAGATGCTTGCCGCGGGGCACCACCGCCAGCACCTCACGGCCGGTCAGGTCCACCGTCGCGAGGCGGGGGACGCGCAGGTCGCAGCGGGTCAGCGGGCTGCCGGCCAGCGCGTGGTGGAGGCGGTGCGCCAGCTGCCAGACGGTGTCGCCTTCGGGCATGGGGCCATCATGCACCGCCGGGCGGCGGGCGCGGCGGCCCGCCTCCGGGCCGGTGCCGCTCGCCGGGGGATCAGCCGCGCAGGCGCAGCCCCCGGGGTGTCGGGTGGAAGCCCGCGGCCTCCAGAACCGGGCCGTAGGGGGAGGTGAGGGCGGCGGTGCCGTTGATGCGCTCGGTGGTGAGGGTGCCGACGGCGCCGGCGCGGGCCGCTTCGGTGAGGGCGTCGACGGCGGAGCGCAGGCGGGGGTCGCTGGCGGCCTCGGCCGGGTCGGTGCTCAGCGGCCACATCAGCAGGGTCTTGCCGCCGCGCTCCAGATAGAGCGCCAGCTCGCCGTCGACCAGGACGACCAGGGAGCCGGCCTTGCGGCCCGGCTTGTGGGTGGCTCCCTCGGGCGGCTCCGGCCAGGGCAGGGCGGAGCCGTAGGCGTTGGCCGGGTCGGCGGCGGCGAGGACCAAGGCGCGCGGCCCGCCGCCGCGGCGGGGCTGCCCCGGGCCGCCGTCCGGGAACGGGGCGTCGGTGCCACGCTCCCGCTGGGTGCTGATCGCCCGCAGCCGGTCGACCGCGCCGTCCATCGCGAACTGGGCCGCGCCCAGGCCCTCGACGACATAGCCGCGGCGGGCCTGCCCGGATTCCTCGAAGGCGGACAGGACGCGGTACGCGGCGGAGAAGCCGCCGGCGACCCCTTCGGCGGCGACCGCGCCGCGGGTGACGATGCCGTGCCGGTCGAGGAGGGTGCGGGCCAGGGCGTGGGCGCGGTGGGTGGGATCCGGCTCGGGGGCGGGCAGCAGGGACCAGCGGCCGCCGACCGTCGGCGGGCCGGAGCGGGAGGCGGTGGGGCGCGCGGCCGCGGTCAGCGAGCCGTAGCGGCCGCGGGGGACGGCGCGGCGGGCGCGATGGGCCGTGGAGCCCGCCGTGCGGCCCGAGCCGAGCAGGGCGCGCAGCGGGGCGAGGGTGTCGTTGGTGAGCCGCCCGGACCAGGCCAGGTCCCACAGGGCGTCGGCCAGTTGCGGATCGGTGGCGTCGGGGTGCGTGGTGGCGCGGACCTGGTCGGCGATCTGGCGGAAGAACAGGCCGTAACCGGGGGCGAGGGCGGTGAGCACCGACTCGTGGAGCGCGGACAGCTCCAGGGGCAGCGGGGGCGGGAGCAACAGGGGCGCGGTGTCGGCGAGATGGAGGGAGAGCCAGCCGTCCTTGCCGGGCAGTGCGCCGGCTCCGGCCCACAACACCTCGCCGGTGGCGGTGAGTTCGTCCAGCAGGGCGGGGGTGTAGCCGCTGACCCGGGACGGCAGGATCAGCTTCTCCAGGGCGGAGGCCGGCACCGGCGCCCCCTGGAGCTGCTCGACGGCGCGGACCAGGCCGTCGATGCCGCGCAGTCCGGACGAGGTGGGCGGTGCGGGCGCCCCGGAGGCGGGGGCCGGGCGGGGGGCGCCGACGTGCTGCCACTGGGGGAGGAAGGCGGCCAGCGCGGCGGGCGGCACCGGCTCCAACTCCTCGCGCAGCGCGGCCAGCGAGCGGCGGCGCAGCCGGCGGAGCACCTGGGCGTCGCACCATTCCTGGCCGATGCCGTGGAGGGGGGCAGCGCTTTGCGCTTCCAGGGAAGGGGCGGGGTGGGCGACGGGTGGGCGGAACTCGCCCTGGACCAGGCGGCCGGTGGCGGCCAGGCGGTGCAGTGCGCCGTCGGTGACGGCGGTGCCCAGGCCGAAACGGGCCGCCGCCTGCTCGGACGTGAACGGGCCGTGGGTGCGGGCGAAACGGGAGAGCAGATCGCCCAGCGGGTCCTTGACCGGCTCGGTGAACGACTCGGGGACGCCCACCGGGAGCGCGGTGCCCAGGGCGTCCCGGAGCCGGCCGGCGTCCTCGACGGCGGCCCAGTGCTCGGCGCCGGCGATCCGCACCCGGATGGCGCGCCGGGCCGCGGCCAGCTCCATGGGCCAGGCCGGCTCCGCGCCGCGCTCGGCCAACTCGGCGTCGGTCAGCGGCCCCAGCAGCCGCAGCAGGTCGGCGACGCCCTCGACGTCCTTGGCGCGGCGGTCGTCGGTACGCCACTGGAGCTCGCGCTCCAGCTCCGCCAGCACCTCGGCGTCCAGCAGCTCGCGCAGCTCGGCCCGGCCCAGCAGCTCGGCCAGCAGCCGGGAATCCAGGGACAGTGCGGCGGCGCGGCGCTCGGCCAGCGGGGAGTCGCCCTCGTAGAGGAACTGGGCGACATAGCCGAAGAGCAGCGAGCGGGCGAACGGGGACGGCTCGGGGGTGGTGACCTCCACCAGGCGGACCCGGCGCGCCTCGATGTCGCCCATCAGCTCCGTCAGGCCCGGGACGTCGAAGACGTCCTGGAGGCATTCGCGGACCGCCTCCAGCACGATCGGGAACGACCCGAACTCGCTGGCCACCTGGAGGAGTTGGGCGGCGCGCTGACGCTGCTGCCACAGCGGGGTGCGCTTGCCGGGGCTGCGGCGCGGCAGCAGCAGGGCGCGCGCCGCGCACTCCCGGAAGCGGGAGGCGAACAGCGCGGAGCCGCCGACCTGGTCGGTGACGAGCTGGTCGACGTCGCCGTGGTCGAACACCACGTCGGCGGCGCCCACCGGGGACTGCTCGGGGTCGAACGCGGCGCCGTCTGCGGTGCCGAAGCCGTCGCCGTCGTCGAGGAGATCCAGGCCCATCAGGTCGGCGTCCGGCAGCCGCAGCACGATGCCGTCGTCGGCGTGCATCACCTGGGCGTCCAGGCCGTAGCGCTCGGTGAGCCGGGCGCCCAGGGCCAGCGCCCAGGGGGCGTGCACCTGCGCGCCGAAGGGGGAGTGGATGACGACCCGCCAGTCGCCCAGCTCGTCCCGGAAGCGCTCGACGACGATGGTGCGGTCGTCCGGGACGTGGCCGCAGGACTGGCGCTGCTCGGTGAGATAGCCCAGGACGTTGGCGACCGCCCAGTCGTCCAGCCCGGCGGCGGAGAGGCGGGCCGTGGCGTCCTCTGGGGGCAGCGAGCCGATCTCCCGGAGGAACGCGCCCAGCGCACGGCCCAGTTCGAGCGGGCGGCCGAGTTGGTCGCCCTTCCAGAACGGCAGCCGGCCGGGCACCCCGGGGGCGGGGGTGACCAGGACCCGGTCGCGGGTGATGTCCTCGATCCGCCAGGATGTCGTGCCGAGCGTGAAGACGTCGCCGACGCGGGACTCGTAGACCATCTCCTCGTCCAGCTCGCCCACCCGGCGCCCACCGCCCTTGCCGGAGCTCTCGCCGGCCAGGAAGACGCCGAACAGGCCGCGGTCGGGGATCGTGCCGCCGGAGGTGACGGCCAGCCGCTGGGCACCGGGGCGGCCGGTGACGGTCTGCGCGACGCGGTCCCACACCAGGCGCGGGCGCAGCTCGGCGAAGGCGTCGGACGGATAGCGGCCGGCGAGCATGTCCAGCACGGCGGTGAACGCGGACTCCGGGAGCGCGGCGAAGGGGGCCGCCCGGCGGACCACGGCCAGCAGCTCCTGGACGTCCCAGGTGTCCATCGCGGCCATCGCGACCACCTGCTGGGCCAGTACGTCCAGCGGATTGGCCGGCACCCGCAGCGCCTCGATGGCGCCGGACCGCATCCGCTCGGTGACCACCGCCGCCTGCACCAGATCGCCGCGGTACTTGGGGAAGACGATGCCCTTGGACACCGCGCCGACCTGGTGGCCGGCCCGGCCCACCCGCTGGAGGCCGGAGGCCACCGACGGCGGCGACTCCACCTGGACGACCAGATCGACCGCGCCCATGTCGATGCCCAGCTCCAGACTGGACGTGGCGACCACGGCCGGCAGCCGCCCGGCCTTGAGGTCCTCCTCCACCAGGGCGCGCTGCTCCTTGGAGACCGAGCCGTGGTGGGCGCGGGCCAGCAGCGGCGGTGCGCCCTTGGCGGCGCCGGACTCGGCCATCAGCTCGGCGGGGGAGTGGTGCTCGGGCAGCGGCTCCCCGACCGTGCGCTCGTAGGCGATCTCGTTGAGGCGGTTGCACAGCCGCTCCGCGAGGCGGCGGGAGTTGGCGAAGACGATCGTGGAGCGGTGGGCCTGGACGAGATCGGCGATCTTCTCCTCGACCTGCGGCCAGATGGACGGCTTCTCGCCGGTCTCGCCCTCCTGGACGGGCGCGCCGCCCAACTCGCCCATGTCCTCGACCGGCACGACCACCGAGAGGTCGAACCGCTTGCCCGACGGCGGCTGGACGATCTCGACCCGGCGCCGCGGCGACAGATAGCGGGCCACCTCCTCCACCGGGCGGACCGTCGCGGACAGCCCGATGCGGCGTGCCGGGCGATCCAGGAGCTCGTCCAGCCGCTCCAGGGACAGCGCCAGGTGGGCGCCGCGCTTGGTGCCGGCGACCGCGTGCACCTCGTCCAGGATGACCGTCTCGACGCCGGCCAGTGCCTCCCGGGCCGCGGACGTCAGCATCAGGAACAGCGACTCGGGGGTGGTGATCAAGATGTCCGGCGGGCGGGTGGCCAGCGCGCGGCGCTCGGCGGCCGGGGTGTCACCGGAGCGGATGCCGACCTGGACGTCCGGCTCCGGCAGCCCCCGGCGGATCGACTCCTGCCGGATGCCGGTCAGCGGGCTGCGCAGATTCCGCTCCACGTCGACGGCGAGGGCCTTCAGCGGCGAGACGTACAGCACCCGGCAGCGCTTCTTCGGCTCGGCGGGCGGCGGGGCGCTCGCCAGCGCGTCCAGCGACGCCAGGAACGCGGCCAGCGTCTTGCCGGAGCCCGTCGGCGCCACCACCAGGACGTCGGAGCCCTCGCCGATGGCCCGCCAGGCGCCCTCCTGCGCGGCGGTGGGCGCGTCGAACGCCCCGGCGAACCAGCCGCGGGTCGCGGGTGAGAACGATGCGAGCGCTGCCTGGGTCATGCTCCCCATCGTGCACCGGACCACTGACAATCCGGTCCGCGGCCGCCGCCGCGGGCCGGCCCGCCGCCCGTCCACGGTGCGAAACGCCCCGCCTTCCGGCCCCCGGCGGACGCACAATGCAGCCATGGTCATGATCAGTGAGGGTGGGGCGCAGACCGCGCCGCGGGCCCGCGGCGAGTGGGCGCGCCACTGGCACTGCCCCGACCTGCCCGGCCTGGACCTGCTGCGTGCCCGCTATGTGCGCCACGCCTTTCCCCGCCACGCCCACGACGGCTATGTGCTCTGCGCGGTCACCTCCGGGATCGAGGCGGTCGGGCTGCGGAACGGCGTCGTCCGGGCCGGGCGCGGCGGCATCGTGATGATCAACCCCGAGGTGCCGCACTCCGCACGGGCCGGCGCTCCCGAGGGCTGGACCTACGCCACGCTCTACCCGTCGGCGGAGCTGGTCACCGGGATCGCCCGGGAGACCACCGGGCTGCGGGGCACCGTCGGCTTCGTCCGGACCGTCGCCGACGAGCCCGCCGTCGGCCGGCTGATCGCCGGCATCCACCGGGCCGCCGAGGCGGGCAACGCGCTGGCCGCCGACAGCCTGCTGCGGGTCGCCGTGGCCCGGTTGCTGCGCAGCCACGGGGGCCCGCTGCCGTCCCGGGCGCCCCATACGGCGGGCGCCCGTACCGCCGCCCTCGCCCGTGCCGCCCTGGAGGAGCGGATGGCGGCGCCGCCCACCCTGGAGGAGCTCGCCGGCGAGCTGGGGACCAGTCCGTTCGCGCTGCTGCGGGCCTTCCGGGCGGCCTACGGCATGCCGCCGCACACCTGGCTCACCGACGCCCGGGTGCGGCGCGCCCGCCGGCTGCTGGAGGCCGGCACCCCGCCGGCCGAGACGGCTCTGGCGGTCGGGTTCACCGATCAGCCGCATCTGAACCGGCACTTCACCCGGATCGTCGGGGTGCCGCCGGGCGCGTACCGCCGGGAGCGCGCCGCGGCGGACGGCGCGAGCCGGCGGACCGCGGGGGACCGGGCCCGCGGCGGCGGGGCACGGTAGCCCGGCCGGGGCGCAAGAACGTACAAGACCGCGGGGCGGGCGGCCTCCTAGGGTCCGGCGGGTGGCAGAACAGGCAGACCGCTCGCAGGCGGCAGACTCAGGACCGACCGGGATATCCCCCGCCCCGGCCCGCACCCGGGGGCGTCCGGTCACCGGTGCGCACGACGGGGCGCACCACGGGCCGTCGTCCCCACCGGAGCGGCCCGACGCGGCCGTCATCAGGGACGCGCTGGGCGTCGGCGTCGCCGTCGGGCTCTCCGGCTTCGCCTTCGGCGTCACCTCCGCCGGCGCCGGGCTCAGCGTCTGGCAGAGCTGTGCCCTGAGCCTCCTGGTCTTCACCGGCGCTTCGCAGTTCGCCCTGGTGGGCGCGCTCGCCGCGGGCGGCAACCCGTTCACCGCCGCGGCCGGGGCGTTCTTCCTCGGTGTCCGCAACGCCTTCTACGGGCTGCGGCTCTCCGCCGTCCTCGGCTACCGGGGCGCGCTCCGCCCGTTGGCCGCCCACTGTGTGATCGACGAGACCACCGCCGTCACCCTGGCCCAACCCGGCCGCCGCAGCGCCCGGTTGGGCTTCACCGTCACCGGACTGTCGCTGTACGTCCTGTGGAACCTCACCACCCTCGGCGGGGCCCTGGGCGCCCGGGCGCTCGGCGACACCGCCGCCTGGGGGCTGGACGCGGCCGGCCCCGCGGTCTTCGTGGCGCTGCTCGCGCCGATGCTGCGGTCGGCCGTGGAGCGGTGCACGGCCGGCCTCGCCGTCCTGCTGCTCATGGTGACGCTGCCGGTCCTGCCCGCCGGTGTGCCGGTGCTGCTCGCGGCGCTCGCCGCGCCCGCCGTCCTCGCCGTCCAGGGGGCGTGGCGGCGAACACGCGCCCCGGAGGGGATGCCTCTCGCGCCGCCGGCCCCGCAGGAGCGGGCCGGTGAGGACCACTGCACCACCGGGGAGGACCGGGCATGACCGTCTGGATCGCGATCGGCGCCACCGCCGTCGGCTGCTACCTGGTCAAGCTCCTCGGCTTGTCGGCGCCTGCCGGCATCCTGGAGCGGCCCCTGGTCAGACGGCTGGCCGCGCTGCTCCCGGTGGCGCTGCTGGCCGCGCTCACCGCCCAGCAGACCTTCGGCGACGGCCGGCATCTGCTGCTCGACGCCAAGGCCGCCGGGGTCGCCGCCGCGGTCGTCGCGCTGCTGCTGCGTGCCCCGTTCCTGCTGATCGTGGCGGTCGCGGTGGCCGTCACCGCGGGGGTGCGGGCCCTGGGCGGCTGACCGCGCCGCGGGTCCGGCGGGCGGCCCGGCCCCTCAGCGCAGCGGCCGCCCGTAGGCCCGGAGCGTGCGCAGCGCCTCCAGCGTCACCATCGGGCGGCTCTCCACCTCCGTACCGGGCGCCCAGAGCCGCCAGGTGACGGGCCAGCCGCCGTCCTCCCCCTGGAGCGCGGTGAGGTGCCCCAGGGCCCGGTCCATCTCCTGGTCGGTGAACCAGCCGCGGGCCAGCGACCCGGGCGCGGCGGCGAAGTCGTAGGCGAAGTGGTGCTCCTGGGGGGCGTATCCCGGCGGTACCGGGGCCTCGGCCGCGCGCGCCGGATCCAGCACGACCAGGCCCTGCTCCCGCACCAGGCGGCCCAGCCGCTGCGCCGCGGCGGCCGCCCGCGGCCGGTCCGGGGCGCCGTCCAGGAACGCCACCGCCGCGATGGCCTCGTAGGGGTGGGTCTCCTCCAGGGACTCCACGGTCGCCCAGCAGTAGTCGGTGGCCCGGAACAGCCAGGCGTGCCACACCTGGTTGCGGTGCAGCCGCCCCACCACCGGGCCGGTCGCCAGCAGCGAGCTCGGCGGGGCGTCCACCACCGGGATCCAGGGTGCGGCCGGATAGCCGCGCAACGAGGGGTGCACCGCGGGCAGTGCCCCCTCCGGTGTCGAGATCCGGGTCAGATAGCGGCAGATCCGCTCCACCCGGCGGCCGTCGCAGCGTCCGATGTGGTCCAGGACCTTCAGCGCGTGCGCGGTGTGCAGCGGTTGGCTGACCGGGCCGCGCAGATCGGGTTCCAGGGCGTGGCCGTAGCCGTCGTCGTCGTTGCGGTACGCGGTGAGCGCGGTCTCGACGGGGTCCGCGCCGCCGTCGAGGAAGTGGTACGCGAAGAGCCGCTGCTCCAGTACCCGGGCGGTCAGCCAGACGAAGCGCTCGGCACGCGCCAGAGGGGTCGCTGGGGGGCTTACGTTTTCGGCCATGGCCTGACCGTAGGGGCCAAACCCGGCGCCGGCACGGGCTCGGGGCCCGCTGCCCTCCCAGGGCGGGATCTTGGAGGCATCCGGTTGACGCCTCCGCCCCGGGGAGCGGGGGGAGCCGCCAACGGGTGGACGGGGCCTGCGAGTTCGCGGCGGGCCGTCGGCGCTGCCGGATGCGGGGGCGGCGTCGTGCGGAGCGCGCCCGCGTGAGCCCGAGCGCGCCGGCGCCCGGCCGCCCCGCGACGGGGCCGACCGGGCGCCGGCGCGGCGTACCGCGCGGGGTCAGCCCGCGCGGCGGACGGTCAGAAGTCCTCGCCCTCGTAGTAGTTGTTGACGACCACCTCGGGCTCGTCGTCGCTGAACGCCTCGTTCAGCAGCGCACCGCCGACCAGGCCCGCGGCGCCGGCGCCGATCAGCGCGCCGGTGCCGAAGCGCCGGCCGCCGCCCTGCTGCTCCGGCTGCTGCGGGTAGCCCTGCTGGGGGTAACCGCCCTGCGCCTGCTGCGGGTAGCCCTGCTGGGCCGCCTGCGGGTAGCCGCCCTGGGCCGGGGTGTAGAAGGGCGGGGTGGTGGTCTGCACCCGCTGCGCGCAGCCGCCGCAGGTCTGGACCTGGCGCGGCACCCCCCACTGCGGGGACCACGTCACGGGCGTCATCCCGGGGCCGTGGCTGGGGTCGAAGAAGCAGGTCATGTCGGAACTTCCCGTCGATTGCGGTGAGGTGGGGGAATAACCCGGTGCGGTCGGCTCGACCCCGGCGGCGGTTGCCGTGGCCAGCGCCGTCGCCGTGGGCGTCGGTGAGGCCGGTGGGGTGGAGGGGCCGGTGGGTGCTGTGGGGGTGGACGGCGCGGGCGGTGCGGACGGGGCCGGGGCGGCCGCGGGGGCCGGCTCCGGGCGCAGCACGTCGACGCCGTAGTCCTGCGCGATCCCGGCGAGCCCGGAGGCGTAACCCTGGCCGATCGCGCGGAACTTCCAGTCCGTGCCGTGGCGGTACAGCTCGCCGAAGACCATGGCGGTCTCGGTGGCGGCCTGGCCGGAGAGGTCGAAGCGGGCCAGCTCGGTGCCGCCGGTCTGGTCGACCACGCGGATGTGGGCGCGGCTCAGCTGGCCGAAGTTCTGGCCGCGCTGCTCGGCCTCGTAGAGCGAGACCGGGAAGACGATCTTGGCGACCTCGGGCGGGACCGCGGCGAGATCCACCTCGATCTGCTCGTTGTCCTCGCCGGTGGGGCGATTGCCGGAGTGCCGCACGGAGCCGTCGGGGCTGGTGAGGTTGTTGAAGAAGACGAAGTGCTGGTCGGAGAGGACCGTGCCGGACTCGCCGCACAGCAGCGCGCTGGCGTCCAGGTCGTGGCCGGCCCCCGCGGCTCCTGCCACCTGCCAGCCCAGCCCCACCCGCACGGCGGTCAGACCCGGGGCCTGTTTGCTGAGCGACACGTTGCCGCCCTTGGTCAGGGCCACGCCCATGAGCTTTCCTCCAAAACGTTCCCGGCTTCCGGCGTTCGTCGGCTACAACGCCACGGAAAACGGCAAGGTTCCCTGCATTGCGCAATGTCTGAAGTATGCGGCTGAAATGCTGTCAGGACGGCGCCGCCACCGCGTCCTGACGCCATCCTGGCGCCGTTCGAGGGCCGGGTGGCGGTGCGTCACCGGGCGACGGCCCGCCCGGCCGCCGGCCAGTTCTCGTGCAGCCGGTCCAGGTAGGACCGGGCCTGGCTGCCGAGCGTGGCGCCGCGGGCGAAGGCGAGCATGTTGCCGCCTCCGGCGTTGTAGCCCAGCGCCAGCAGCTCGTCGCGCGAGTGCCCGGCGGGCCACCGCGCGGGCAGTCGGCGGTCCAGGTCGTGGAGGTACCAGGCGGCCGCCTCGACGGCGAGGTTCCGGTCGTCGGGCAGTTCCTCCCATGTGCGGGAGGCGAAGTCCCGGCCCCGCTTGACCTCGTCGAAGGTGGCCCGGTGCATGTTGGCGACCCCGAACGCGGCATCGGGCTTGTAGTGCTGCCAGGCCCGCTCCAGCGCCGGATCGTGCGGTTTGTACGCCTCGTTGTAGAGGATCGCCATGAGCAACCGCGGGTGGACGCCGGCCGCCGCCGCGTACCTGCGCACCGCGGCGGCGCAGTCGGCCGGCTCGTACGCCCCGTCGGGCCGCGCGGTCGTGGGGCCGCCACCGGACGACGCGGACGGGGCCGCGTCCGGGGTGGCGGACGGACGCGCCGCGGCATCCGGAGCCGGGGTATGGCCCGTGTGCGCCACGGCCCACAGGGCCAGGGCGGCGCCCGGCAGCACCAGCCACCGCCACCGCACCCGGGATTCAGCCATGCTCCGCTCCCTCTGGCACGCGCCGTCCCGGTGCCGGACGGGCGCCCCGCCCGGCCCGTCGGCCGCCGCGCCGCTCAGCCGACGTTGACCCCGAAGTCCTGGGCGATACCGCGCAGTCCGGAGGCGTATCCCTGGCCGATGGCGCGGAACTTCCACTCCGCGCCGTGCCGGTAGACCTCGCCGAAGACCATGGCGGTCTCGGTGGAGGCGTCCTCGGTGAGGTCGTAGCGGGCGATCTCCCGGCCGTCGGCCTGGTTGACCACCCGGATGAAGGCGTCGCGGACCTGGCCGAAGCTCTGGCCGCGCTCCTCCGCCTCGTAGATGGAGACCGGGAAGACGACCTTGGCGACCTGGGGCGGGACCGCGGTCAGGTCGATCTGGATCTGCTCGTCGTCGCCGTGGCTGCCGCCGGTGAGGTTGTCGCCGGAGTGGACCACGGAGCCGTCGGGGCTGGTGAGGTTGTTGAAGAAGACGAAGTGCTGGTCGGAGACGACCTTTCCGGACTGCGCGCACATCAGGGCGGAGGCGTCCAGGTCGTAGTCGGCACCGGTGGTGGTGCGCACGGCCCATCCCAGGCCGATGGTCACCGTGCTGAGGCCCGGGGCCTCCTTGCTGAGCGAGACGTTGCCGCCCTTGGACAGGGTCACACCCATGAAAAACCCTCCAGTTGTCCTGAAGTCTGTCTGTGCCGTCGTCCTGGACAACGCGGCGCGCCCCCACATGGTTCCATGATTGCGCAATATCTAAAATGTCTGCGGACGTGCCCGCGGACACAGGGCGGCGCACCGGCGACCCATAGGGAGTGGCGGGATGTTCTTCGGTATGAGTACCCCCGATCTCCTGGTCATCGTGGTGCTCGCCGCGCTGCTCTTCGGGCCGGACAAACTGCCCGAGTTCATCAGGAACACCACCGCGTTCCTGCGCAAGGTACGGGACTTCTCCGAGCAGGCGAAAGAGGAGGTGCGCGCCGAACTCGGCCCGGAATTCAAGGATTTCGAGTTCGAGGACCTGCACCCGCGGACCTTCGTCCGCAAACGGCTGCTGGACAACGACGACCTGGGGATCGGGGAACTCCGCGACGGCATCGACGAGATCCGGTCCGCACTGGACCCGGCCTCGGAGCCGGCGGCCCCTCAGGAGCCCCGTGCCCCGGTCGACCTCCGGAAGCGGCCCGCGGCCGACGGCCCCTCGGGGGAGCGCCCGCCGTTCGACGCCGACGCGACCTGACGGGCCGCCGGAGCTCCGGTCAGGCGCCGGTGCCGCCCAGCCGGCGGAGCCGGGACGGTGCCGGGTGTGCGCTGCGGGCGGCGCGTTGGAGGACGAGGGTGCGCATCACCGCGACGGTCTCGGGGTCGTCGACGAAGTAGACCACCCGTCGGCCCTCGCGGCGGGAGCGGACCAGGCCGGCCAGTTTGAGCTTGGACAGGTGCTGGCTGACGGCGGGCAGCGCTCCGCCCACCCGCTCGGCCAGTCCGCTGACGTCGCTCTCGCCCTGGGCCAGCGCCCAGACGATGTGCAGCCGGGGAGGCGAGGCCAGCAGCCCGAACACCCCGGCCGCCTCGGCCAGCACCTCGGCGGGCGGGTCGGTCATCGCGCCCGTCCCCTTGCCCGCGCTCTCGACGCTCTTCACCACTGCGGCTCTCCCCGTTCCTGGCCCCGGAAGGCCCAGTTTAGGCGGCGCGCGCCCGGCCCGTACGGCCGCCGGTGCGGGCGGTGCCCCGGATAACGGACGGGGCGTGCGGGGCCGCCGGTTCCGCCGGCGGCCCCGCGGGCGTCAGTTGACGCAGGGGATGCCGCCCTCCTTGACGGAGTCGCCGGCGAAGGCGTTGTCGGACGGCGCGGACGAGGACGAGTCGTCCGAGGCGGGCGACTCCGAGGGCTTGCCCTGCGGGGTGCTCGCCTCGCCGGCGGGCGGGGCGGTGAAGTCGGCACCGAGGAGGACCTGGACGCGCCCGGCGGGCACCGAGGACGAGGAGACCGCCCCGCCGGTGTGCAGGCGGTCGGCGATCTGCTGGGCGGCCTCCTGGGCACCGGCCCCGTAGAGGACGGTGGTCTGCTGCCGAGCCCCGGTGTTGCCCGCGCGGCCCGCGGTGTAACCGAGGTCGGTCAGTGCCTTGAGCTCGACGGCCGCGGCCCCCGGCTTCGTCGTCCCCGCGCCGTTGAGGACGTCCACGGTCGCCGGGGCGGCCTTCGTGGACGGCGACGGCGCGCCGCGGCCCGACCCGCCCGAGCCGCCCGAGGACCCGGACTTCTCACCGATCAGCGACTGCACGAGGGACCGGATCTTGGCCTCGTCGACGAGGTTGACGGACTCCCGGTTGCGGGTGGCGAAACCGGCGATGGGCAGGGTGTGGAACACCACGTTCCCGCCGGTCAGGTTGGTGGCCTGCTGCGCGAAGTCCAGGACGTCGAACTTGCTGTCGATGACCAGGTCCTTCTTCACCACGTCGAACAGCCCCTGGAGCTTGCCCAGGTCGCCGAAGACGCCGTCGTTCTTGAGCTTGTGGGTCACCGAGGAGATGAACGCCTGCTGCCGGTGGGTCCGGTCCAGGTCACCGCCCTCCAGGCCGTGCCGCTGCCGGACGAAGGCGAGCGCCTGCTTGGGGTCGAGCTGCTGATGGCCCGCCGGGAAGTCGGCACCCGAGTAGCGGTCCTTCACCGGGTGCTTGAGGCAGACCTCGATCGGCTGGAGCACCTTGGCGATGTCGTAGAAGCCCAGCAGGTTGACCTCGGCGAAGTGGTCGATCGGCACCTGGAGGAAGTTCTGCACGGTGGCCAGCGTCGCCTCCCGGCCGGCTTCCCGGCTCCGGCTCTCCAGGTCGGCGCCCTTGATCCCCTGGGCGGAGAACTTGTCGTGGGCGACCGTGTAGGCGTTGCCGTACGCCTCCTTGACCTTGAAGTGCCCCTGGGAGGTGCCGTCCCCGTTGAACGTCTGCACGTAGTCGTCGCGCGGGATGGAGAACGCGGTGACCTTCCCGCCGTCCGCCGGAATGTGCATCAGGATCAGGGTGTTGGTGTTGTAGTAGCCGATGTCGCTGGAACCGGCGTGCAGTTGCTTCTGGACGAACTCCCGCGGCAGGTCGTTGCCGTTCATGTCCTTGCGCGAATCCAGGCCGATCAGCAGCAGGTTGACGGAGTTGTCCAGGTGCTTGGGCGCGTTCTTGCCGCCGATCGCGTTGAGCGCGTCGGAGGTGTTCAGCCCGCTGCTCACCCAGTTGTACGCCGCCCAGGACACCCCGCTGGCCAGGAGGACCATGGCCGAGGAGAGGGCCAGCGCGGTCCGTCCCACGACGACCAGGGGGGAGCGCCGCCGACCGCCGCGCCCGTTCACCGGGCGGCGGCGCGCGGCCCGGCCGCCCTTGCCGCCGGGCTCCCGGCCGTCCCGCCCGTCCCGCCCGTCCGGGTCCGCTCCGTACGGACCGCGCCCCTGTGGGCTCCGCTCGTCATGCACCGCTGTTCCTCCCGCTCCGCTTCCGGCCGCCGCGCCGGCCGGCCCGTACGCCCCGGACCGTCAGTACCACGATCAGCACCGCCTCGGCCGCCGCCATGGCCGGGAAACCGTCCACGGCCCACCGCACCGCCGCCGTCGTCAGGCCCTTGCCCTGGACGGTCGCGGTACCCGCCACCTGCTCGCACACCACGGTGATCGCCGCCGCCGCCAGTGGCGGCGCGGATATCAGCCACATGGCGCCCGCCCGGGTGCAGGTCCGCGCCGCCAGCGCCGCGCCGAGCGCCGCGGCGACCGCGAACCCCCAGCCCGGTCGCCCGGCCAGTGCCGTTTCCACCGCGGCGCCCGCGGCCGCCACCACCAGCGCCACCAGGGCGGCCCGTACCGCCCGGCGTCCGCCGCCCGCCCGTGAGCGCGACCCGGCCCGTCCGGGGGCCGGCCCGGCGCCGTCGGCGGCCGGTCGCCGGCCTCCCCGGCGTCGGGGGCCCGGCACCCGGCGTGACGCCTGTGCCGGGTCCCGCGCCAGGTCGTCGTACCCGTTCGGGGCTTCGGTGCGCTGACCTGTCATTCGCATCCTTCGGACGGCCGGACCGGCGTGGCGGTCGCGGGAGCATCCTGCGCGCGGGCAGGAGAGGGTGGTTCCGGCCAGGAAGACGACGGTTGCGCCGAGCCGGTTTCACATTTGACTGCTTGATTGCGCAATCTAGCAAGTGTCAGAGGGTGGTTGGGACCGGCCACCCGGGGTGTGCCGCAGGTGGCGGGGGTGGAGGAGGCCCGGGCGGGAGGCGTCGGTCCCGTGCATTGCGACGCCCCGGGCCGCCGGCCCGTGCCGGTCTTCGCTGGCTTTCCGTGCGGCGCCGACGGTATGAAGGAGCTGGGCTTTGGACGTCTCCCGGGCGCATGCGCGCGGTGGCGGGAAGCCGGGAAACGTGCAGGTCGACGTGGGTGCGAGGCGGGAATCATGCGGTTGACGGTGTTCTGGGAGCGGATGGCGGACCACTTCGGCGCGGCCTACGCCGACTCGTTTGCCCGCGATCACGTGATGACGGAGCTCGGCGGCCGCACCGTGAACGAGGCGCTGGCGGCGGGGTGGAGCGCCAAAGACGTGTGGCGGGTGGTCTGCGCCGTGATGGAGGTTCCGCAGGACAAGCGGTGAGCGGGCCGAAACGGGTTGTCGGCGACGTGCGCGACACTTGGCTGCGTGCCCGTGAAAGATGAGATCAGCAGTTCCGACGGCCCCAGACCCGACGATGCGGCGCAGGAGCGCTCCGCCGACCGGCGCGAGGCGCGGATGCCGCGGTGGCTGCCGCGCGCCATGGTGCTCGCGCTCGCCCTGGTGGCCTGTTTCCAGCTCGCCACCTGGGGCTTCCACCAGCTGATCGGTCTGTTGCTGAACGTGCTGATCGCGTTCTTCCTGGCGCTGGCCGTCGAGCCGGCCGTCGACTGGATGGCCGGCCGCGGTATGCGGCGCGGGCTCGCCACCGGTCTGGTGTTCCTCGCGATCCTCATCGGCGCGGTCGGGTTCGTCACACTGCTCGGGTCCATGGTGGCCGGCCAGATCGCGACCATGGTCGAGGAGTTCCCGCAGTACCTGGACTCCGTCATCAGCTGGACCAACGGCACCTTCCACACCCACCTCTCCCGGGTCCAGGTCCAGAACAACCTGCTGAACTCCGACTGGCTGCAGAAGTACGTCCAGGACAGCGCCAACAACGTCCTGGCGGTCTCCGCGCAGGTGCTCGGCGGGCTGTTCAACCTCCTCACGATCGCGCTGTTCTCCTTCTACTTCGCGGCCGACGGCCCCCGGCTGCGGCGGGCGCTGTGCTCGGTGCTGCCGCCGCGGCGCCAGGCCGAGGTGCTGCGCGCCTGGGAGATCGCGGTCGCCAAGACCGGCGGTTACCTCTACTCCCGCGGCCTGATGGCGCTGATCTCCGGGGTCGCGCACTACGTCCTGCTGGAGATCCTGGGGGTGCCCTACGCCCCGGCGCTCGGCATCTGGGTCGGCCTGATCTCGCAGTTCATCCCCACGATCGGCACGTACCTGGCGGGGGCGCTGCCCATCCTGATCGCGTTCACCGTCGACCCCTGGTACGCGCTGTGGGTCTTCGGCTTCGTCGTGGTCTACCAGCAGTTCGAGAACTACCTCCTCCAGCCCCGGATCACCGCCAAGACCGTGGACATCCACCCCGCCGTCGCCTTCGGCTCGGTGGTCGCGGGCACGGCCCTGATGGGAGCGGTCGGCGCACTGATCGCGATCCCGGCGACCGCGACGCTCCAGGCGTTCCTGGGCGCGTACATCAAGCGGTACGACGTCACGATCGATCCGCGGATCGGCCTCCGGGTGCGGGGGCGGGCCGGGGCGCCGGACGGCGGTGCGGAGGGCGGTACGGACGCCGGACCGGGGCCGGCCCGGGAGTGCGGCGGCGCCGTGCCGGCCGGTGAGCGGGACGGTGTGCCGAGCGGGGCGCGGACCGGCGCGGAGTGATGCCGAGGGTGCGCCGGCACGCCGAGTGGCACGCTTGACACCAAAATCGAACATCCATTCTTATGGGGGTTCCGGCCGCCTGAACGTGGCTCCGGCCCGCGGATCCCGCGGGCCGTCCGCAGAGTTATCCACAGGTCAGAGCCGGGTCCGGGCGCATTGTCAGTGGCAGGGGTTAGCGTCATGGACGTGAAGCGATCGACTCAAGCAAACCGGGTGGAACCCATGGCAGGCACCGACCGCGAGAAGGCGCTGGACGCCGCGCTCGCACAGATTGAACGGCAATTCGGCAAGGGCGCGGTCATGCGCATGGGCGAGCGGTCGAGGGAGCCCATCGAGGTCATCTCGACCGGCTCGACCGCCCTCGACGTCGCACTCGGCGTCGGCGGCCTGCCGCGCGGCCGGGTCGTGGAGATCTACGGACCGGAGTCCTCCGGTAAGACCACCCTCACCCTGCACGCGGTGGCGAACGCCCAGAAGGCCGGCGGCCAGGTCGCGTTCGTGGACGCCGAGCACGCCCTCGACCCCGAGTACGCGCAGAAGCTCGGCGTCGACATCGACAACCTCATCCTGTCCCAGCCGGACAACGGCGAGCAGGCGCTGGAGATCGTCGACATGCTGGTCCGCTCCGGCGCCCTGGACCTCATCGTGATCGACTCCGTGGCCGCCCTGGTGCCGCGGGCCGAGATCGAGGGCGAGATGGGCGACTCCCACGTCGGCCTCCAGGCCCGACTGATGAGCCAGGCGCTGCGGAAGATCACCAGCGCGCTCAACCAGTCCAAGACCACCGCGATCTTCATCAACCAGCTCCGCGAGAAGATCGGCGTGATGTTCGGCTCCCCGGAGACCACGACCGGTGGCCGGGCGCTGAAGTTCTACGCCTCCGTCCGGATCGACATCCGCCGGATCGAGACCCTCAAGGACGGCACCGAGGCGGTCGGCAACCGCACCCGCTGCAAGGTCGTCAAGAACAAGGTCGCGCCCCCCTTCAAGCAGGCCGAGTTCGACATCCTCTACGGCCAGGGCATCAGCCGCGAGGGCGGCCTGATCGACATGGGCGTCGAGCACGGCTTCATCCGCAAGTCCGGCGCCTGGTACACCTACGAGGGCGACCAGCTCGGCCAGGGCAAGGAGAACGCCCGCAACTTCCTCAAGGACAACCCCGATCTCGCCAACGAGGTCGAGAAGAAGATCAAGGAGAAGCTGGGCATCGGCGTGAAGGCGGAGGACGTCGCGGCGGAGCCCGGCGCGGACGCCGCCGGCCCGACGGAGTCCCCGGCCAAGGCCGCACCGGCGACCAAGAGCGCCAAGGGCTCCAAGGCCGCGGCGGCCAAGAGCTGACGCGCCATGACACGGCGAACGGAATGGCCGGACAGTGCCGGCTTCGGCAGCGCTGCCGGCGACACCGAGAACCGTAGTGGCGAAAGGGGCGCCGCCCGGCAGGACGGCGCCGCATCCAGGGACAGCGGTGGTTCCCTCTCGTCGAGGGCCGGGGCGGAACCGCCGCGCACGCCCGAGGAGCAGGCGCGGGCGATCTGCCTGCGCCTGCTCACGGGGCGTCCGCGCACCCGCAGGCAGTTGGCGGACGCCCTGCGGGAGCGGGGCATCCCCGAGGAGGCCGCGGAGGAGGTGCTCGCCCGGTTCGAGGACGTCGGGCTGATCGACGACGCGGCGTTCGCCGACGCGTGGGTGGAGTCCCGGCACCACGGCCGGGGCCTGGCCCGCCGGGCCCTGGCCCGGGAGCTGCGCACCAAAGGGGTGGACTCCGCCCTGATCGACCAGGCCGTCGGCCGCCTCGACGTGGAGCAGGAGGAGGCCACCGCCCGCGAGCTGGTCGACCGCAAGCTGCGCGCCAGCCGCGGGCTGGACCGCGACAAGCGGCTGCGCCGGCTCGCCGGGATGCTGGCCCGCAAGGGCTATCCGGAGGGCCTCGCCCTGCGCGTCGTCCGCCAGGCCCTGGAGGAGGAGGGCGAGGACCCGGAGCTCCTGGAGCACCACCTCCCGGACAGCTGACCGGGCCCGCCCGCCCGGAGAATCCGCCTCAACGCCGCACCGGTGGGCGGCCGTTGCCTGCTACCGCTCGACCGGCAGGCCCGCGGCGCGCCAGGCCTGGAAGCCGCCGATCAGGTCCGTGGCGCGGTGCAGGCCCAGGTCGTGCAGGGAGACCGCCGCGAGGCTGGAGGCGTAGCCCTCGTTGCAGATCACCACGACCGGGAGAGCGTGGTGGGTCGCCTCGGGGGCACGGTGCGCGCCCGTCGGGTCGAGCCGCCACTCCAGTTCGTTGCGCTCGACGACCAGCGCCCCGGGGATGGTGCCGTCCCGTTCGCGCAGCAGGGCGTAGCGGATGTCCACGAGCAGCCCGCCGGCCTCCTGGAGCGCCGCGGCCCGTGCGGGGTCCACCCGGGTCAGCCGGCTCCGGGCCCGGGCCAGCAGTTCGTCCACGGCGCTCATCGCCATTCCTCCGGGCGCTCGACCTCTTCCAGCCGCAGCACCGGTCCGTTGCGGCTGTACCGCCGCATCAGCGGCAGCGGCGGGTAGTAGGCGTGCACCGACACCGCAGGGGTGTCGGGGGAGAGGTTCAGCACCTGGTGCACATGGTGCGGGCCGAACGCCCGGCCGCGGCCGGCGCTGAGCCGGCGCTCGCGGTCGACACCGTCGGCCAGTTCCAGGGTCTTCCAGCCCTCGGTGGGGATCGCGGCGGCGAGGGACTGCTCGGTCAACTCCCCGGCGGCCGCGGCGAAGGCGCCGCGCGAGCCGCCGTGGTCGTGCCAGCCGGTACCGGTGCCCGGCGGCCAGCCGATCAGCCAGCCCTCGCTGCCGCCCGGCCCGTCCAGGCGGATCCAGGTGCGGCCTTCCGGATCGAGCGGCAGCGAGGCGACCAGTGCGCGGTCGGCGGCGGTGCGGCGGGCGAAGGCGAGGAGTTCGGCGGCGCCGGGACCGCCGTCGTGGGGGCGGGCATGCGGGCGTGCGGGGAGCTGTACATCGGGCACGGAGACCGTCCTGAGTGATCGTGCGGGGCGCGGGCGCCGGCTACCGGGGCGCTGCCGCGCGGGGAACACCGCCGCGACGACGCGCGGCGGGCGGGATCAACAGGACGGACGACACATGCAGCCCGCGTAGCGGACCAGGTCCAGATGGACCCTCCGCCAGAATCGCGAGCCGTGATCAGTCACCTCCGGAGTGAAGCACGGGGCTTCCCGGAGGGTCAACCGGCGAGGTCCTCGCCGCGGTGCGCGGCGCCGGGCGCGCCCTCGGGCTCTGCCGCCGAGGCCGCCACGGGCCCGGCCACCGGCTCCGCCACCGCCGCGCCCGTCGCGGAACCGCCAGCGGGGGCGGGGCCGTTGGAACCGCCCGCGCCGTCGCGGTCGTCCACTCCGCTCCCGGGCCGGGGGACGGTGCCGTCACCGGGCTCCCCGGCGGGCACCTCGGCCTCCTCGGCGGCCGTCGCGGTGTGCGGCGGCGCCGACGCCCCGCCGCGCACCGCCTCCGCGCAGGCGGCCAGTTCGTCCGGGCGGACCCCGGACAGCGCGGTCACCAGATGGCCGTCGGGCCGCACCACCAGCACGGTGTGCGCGGCGGCGCCCGGATACGCCTCGGTGACCAGGATCTCGGCGCGCATCGGCAGGGCGGCGACGGCGTCCGACAGACGGGGCATCAGCCCCGCCGACTGCCAGTGCCGCCGGTCCCAGACACCGGTGCCGGGCGCCACCAGCACCAGCAGCAGCCCCTGCCCGAGCCGGTCGCGCAGCCCCACCGACGCACCGTCGGAGGCGGTCACCGGCACATCGACCACCGGCGCCCCCGGGAGGGTGCCGACCGCCGCCTCGCCGGGCAGGTCCGCCGGTGCCGCCAACGGGGTGCGCGGATAGCTCGGGGCCGCGCCGAGCGGGCCGCGGCCCAGGTGGCCGTCGGTCAGCAGGGTGCTGCGGCCGCGCGCCGTGCCCGGCAGCACCGTCCGCCAGTGCACCGCGCCGCCGTCCCGCAGCAGCGGCAGCGCCGAGTCCGTGGCCCGCAACCGGGCGGCGACCGCGTCCCGGCGCTCGGCCTGATAGCTGTCCAACAGGGCGTCGGTGGCGCCGTGGTGCCAGGCCAGGCCCAGTTTCCAGGCGAGGTTCTCGGCGTCCCGCAGCCCCTCGTCCAGGCCCTGGGTGCCCAGCGCGCCCAGCAGGTGGGCGGCGTCGCCGGCGAGGAAGGCGCGGCCCTGCCGCCAGGTGCGGGCCAGCCGGTGGTGGACGGTGTGCACGCCGGTGTCGAGGAGCTCGTAGGGCGGGACGAGGCCGCCGCGCCCGCGCCCGCCCGGCTCGTCGCCGGCCGTGTCCGGGGCGTCCGCCGCCCAGCCGGCCAGGGAGTCGCGGATCCGGGTCACCAGCACGTCCGGGGTCACCAGATCGCGGCCCGGGGGCAGCAGCCAGTCCAGCCGCCAGATCCCGCCGGGCAGCGGGCGGGCGGAGACCTCGCTGACCTGCCCGCCGCCGTGCCGGACCGGTGAGCGGTGCAGCAACGCCTCACCGGGCCAGGGGAGTTCGGTGCGCAGCGTGGCCACCGCGTGCCGTTCGACGGCGGTGCGGCCCGGGAAGCGGACGTCCAGCAGTTTGCGGACGGTGGACCGCGGGCCGTCGCAGCCGACCAGGTAACTCCCGCGCCACCAGGTCCCGCTGGCACCTCGGGTCTGTGCGCTGACGCCCTTCCCGTCCTGTTCGACGGCGGCCAGCCGGCTGCCGGTGACGACCTGGGCGAGGGGCTCGCCGGCCAGCGCGGCGCGCAGCGCGCGGGTCAGCGCGTGCTGGGGGAGGTGCACCGGGGGCGCGCAGGCGGTCTCGTCACGCTCCGTTCTGTCGGTGCCGTCGGTGGTGAGGACGATCCGTTCCAGCAGTCGGCGGCGGCGCATGGTGCGCCAGGCCGACCAGCGGGCGCCGGCGTCCGCCAGGGCGTCCGCGCAGCCGAGCCGGGCGGCGAACGCCGCGGTGTCCGGGCGGAGCACGACGGTGCGGGCGGGCCGGGGCGTCTCCTGGCCGTCGGTCTCGTCGAGGACGACGACGGGCACCCGGTGGCGGGTCAGCGCGACGGCGAGGGCGAGACCGACCGGCCCGGCCCCGACGACGATCACCGGTTCCACGGGGCGGCTCCCTGGGGCCGGTGGTGCGTAGGGAGGGTGCGGGAACTGGCGGCGGGGGCCCGGTGCGTGATCACACAGCGTATGCAACCCACTGCGGCCGTCGGCGTCAAGTGACGGAGGCGGTGGCGCCGTTGCCACCGCCTCCGGACGGTCCGTCGTGGGCCGGCGTGCGACCGTGACCTCCCGTCAGTCCTTTGTGCCCGCCGGCGCCTCCGGGGCCGGACCCGCGGTCTCCGCGGCGTCGGCGGCCGCCACCGGCTCGGCGGCCGCGGCCACCGTGATGCCGGTCCGGGCCCGGCGCCCGCGCCGCTCGATCCATTGGGCCAGGGCGGACAGCGCCAGGCACATCGTCACGTAGATGCTGCCGATGACGATGATCACCGGGATGTAGGTGTCGTTCCCGTTGACGATGATGTTGGTGCTCATCAGCCGGGCGGTGTAGAGGAGTTCCTCGAAGGTGATGATGTAGCCGAGCGAGGTGTCCTTCAGGGTCACCACCAGCTGGCTGATGATGGTCGGCAGCATCGCCCGGACCGCCTGCGGGATGAGCACGGTCGTCATGACCTGCGTCTTGCTCATGCCGAGCGCGTAGGCGGCCTCCCGCTGGCCCTTGGGCACGGCGTTGATGCCGGACCGCAACATCTCGGCCTGCACCGAGCCGTTGTAGACCGTCAGCCCCGCGACCAGCGCCCAGAACTGCGGCTGGCTGCCGGTGAGCCCCAGCGCCTCACGGTTGGTGAGCAGGATGACCCACAGCGCGTAGATCGTGATCAGCAGCGGTACCGCGCGGAACAGCTCGACGAAGCCGGTGGCCAGCCAGCGGACCGGCTTGTGATCCGAGAGCCGGGCCACCGCCAGCAGCACTCCCAGCAGCAGCGACAGCACCGCCGCCACCGCGAAGACCTCAAGGGTCGTCAGCACGCCGTCGCGGATGCCGGTCCGCACCCCGGCGTAGTTGAAGATCCGCCAGACCGCCGGGTCCAGCTGCCCCTTGGCGTTCAGCCGGAGGACCGCGAAGGTCAGCAGTCCCGCCACCGCCAGCGCGCCGATGACGCTGTAGACGCGGTTGCGGGCCCTCGCCTTCGGCCCCGGCACGTCGTAGAGAACGCTCGCGCCACTCATGCCCTTACCTCGCTTCGTCCCGCCCCGCCGGTGTGCGGCGTCCGCGTCGTGTCGTTCCTGGTGTTCCGGCCGTCGAGTCCGCTCACCGGGCCACCTCCAGCCGGCGCTCCAGCAGCCGGAACAGGCCGCTGATCGCGAAGGTGATGACGAGGTAGGCGAGCGCGGTCCACAGGAAGATCCAGGCGATCGGGTAGCCCCGGTCGTTGAGCAGCTTGGAGACGTTGAACAGCTCGCCGTAGCCGAACGCGCCGGCGATCGCGGAGTTCTTGGTGAGCGCGATGATGATGCTGCTCAGCGGCGGGATCACGGTGCGGGTCGCCTGCGGCAGCACGACCAGGCGCAGTGTCTGGGCGAAGGTCATGCCCAGGCTGCGGGCCGCCTCCGCCTGGCCCAGCGGCACGGTGCCGATACCGGACCGCACCGCCTCGCACACGAACGAGGAGGTGTAGAAGCCGAGCGCCAACGTGGCCAGGATGTACGGGCTGGCCCCCTGGAAGAGGATCTGCGGGACGACGAAGAAGGCGACCAGGAAGAGCAGCGTCAGCGGCGTGTTGCGCAGCACCGTCACCCAGGCCGTGCCGAAGGCGCGCAGCGGCGGGACCGGAGAGACCCGGAAACCGGCTATGAGCACGCCGAGCACCAGCGCGAGCAGCGCGGCGGACACGGTGATCGCCAGGGTTCCGAGGAACCCGGCCCGGAACTCGGGCAGATAATCGAGGAGTACGTTCATGGGGTCTCCGCGGTAGCGGTCGGGTCGGCGGCGGGGAACGGCGGGGGCTGGGGGAGCTGCGCGACACCGCCCGCGGGGGTGCGGGTGCGGGAAGACAGCGCGCCCCGTACACCCGTCGCGGCGGGCGTACGGGGCGGCGCGGATCCGGTGTGAGGCAACCGGCTCAGTAGCGCGGCAGCGGCGTCTCCGGGGCGACGTAGGGCGACCCGGACTTGCCGAGGGTGCCGACGTACGCCTTCTTGTAGTCGCCGTTCTTGATGTGGTTCTCCAGCGCGGTGGTGATGGCGTCGCGCAGGGCCTTGTCGTCCTTGTTCAGGCCGACGCCGTAGGGCTCCTTGGTGAAGGGCTGCCCGACGACCTTGAGCTTCTCGGGGCGCTGGGCGGCGTAGCCCTTGAGGATCGCGTCGTCGGTGGTGACCGCGTCGACGGAGCCGTCCAGCAGGTTCTTCACGCAGTCCGAGTACTTCGACATCTCGCTGGTGACCGCGCCGTACTGCGGCTTCTTGATCTCCTGGAGCGGGGTGGAGCCGGCGATCGAGCAGACCTTCTTGCCCTTGAGAGCGTCCGGCCCGGTGATGTCCTTGTCGTCCTTGCGCACCAGGAGGTCGGCGCCGGCGGTGTAGTACGGGCCCGCGAAGCTGACCTGCTTCTTGCGCTCCTCGTTGATGGTGTACGTACCGACGTAGTAGTCGACCTGGCCCTTGGAGATGGTGGTCTCACGGACGTTGGAGTCGATGGTGTCGAACTTGATCTGCTTCTCGGAGAAGCCCAGGTCGGCGGCGATCATCTTGGCGATCTCGATGTCGAAGCCGGAGTACTTGTTGGTCGCCGGGTCCTTGAAGCCGAGGAACGGCTGGTCGGCCTTGACGCCGATGGTGATGTGGCCGGCCTTCTGGGCCCGCTTGAGCGCCGGCGAGTCGATGCTGACGCCCTTGGCGACCGTGTAGGTGCCGCTGTAGACGTCGGCGCCGGCCTGCTTGTCGCCCGCCGTGCCGGACTCGCCGCCGCACGCGGTCGCCGTCGCCGCCAGGGCGAGCACCACCGCAGCCGTGGTAGCCGTCTTGCGCATCCTCATGGTGAACATCCTTTGGTTCGGCGGGTATTGGCGGTCAGGGTGCCCAATGGCGGCCTTGGGTGGGGCCATCACACGGCCTTGGGTGGGGCCGTTCAGTGGTGGAGGATCTTCGACAGGAAGTCCTTCGCCCGGTCGCTGCGCGGGTTGTTGAAGAACTGGTTCGGCTCGGCCTCTTCGATGATCTTGCCGTCCGCCATGAAGACCACCCGGTTCGCCGCGGAGCGCGCGAACCCCATCTCGTGGGTGACCACGACCATCGTCATGCCGTCCCGGGCGAGTTGCTGCATGACCTCCAGCACCTCGTTGATCATCTCCGGGTCCAGCGCCGAGGTCGGCTCGTCGAAGAGCATCACCTTCGGGTCCATCGCCAGGGCGCGGGCGATCGCCACCCGCTGCTGCTGGCCGCCGGAGAGCTGTGCCGGGTACTTCTCCGCCTGGGCGCCGACGCCGACCCGGTCGAGCAGCGCCCGGGCCTTCTTCTCCGCGGTCGCCTTGTCCGTCCTGCGGACCTTGGTCTGGCCCAGCATCACGTTCTCCAGCACCGTCTTGTGTGCGAAGAGGTTGAAGGACTGGAACACCATGCCCACATCCGCGCGCAGCCGGGCCAGTTCACGGCCCTCCTGCGGCAGCGGCCTGCCGTCGATGCTGACACTGCCGGTGTCCACGGTCTCCAGGCGGTTGATGGTGCGGCAGAGCGTGGACTTGCCGGACCCGGAGGGCCCGATCACCACGACGACCTCGCCGCGCCGGATCGTCAGGTCGATGTCCTGGAGCACGTGCAGAGCGCCGAAGTGCTTGTTGACGTTGTCCAGGACGACCAGCGGGTCTCCCGTGGGCGCGGGACCCCCGGCGTTCTCGGTCACCGGTACTTCGCTCATCGGCGTACAGCTCCGTCCTCCTCGGTTGGGAGGACCCTAATGACGGCCCGCGACCAGCGTCATTACATCTGAGGGAGAATTGAGCATAACGATCCGGCCGCGCACAATAACTTTCGGTAAGAGTCGGGGGCGCGGCTCGGGCACGCCGGCCGACGGTATGCCGCCGGGGGTACCGGCTGGGTAACGGATGGCGTCCTGGAGGCGGCCACCTCTTGACGGGCGGGCCGCCCATCCCTGTAGATGCCCTGTGGCCCACGTGTACCGGGAGGAGGGGCCGAATGAGACTGCTGCTCGTCGAGGACGACGACCACGTCGCCGCGGCCCTGTCCGCGGTGCTGTCCCGGCACGGCCTGACCGTCGTGCACGCCCGCAGCGGCGAGGAGGCGCTCCAGGCGCTGCTGCCCGACGACGCCGAGCCGTTCGCCGTGGTGCTGCTCGACCTCGGGCTCCCCGACCAGGACGGCTTCGAGGTGTGCGGCCGGATCCGCCGGATCTGCTCGACCCCGGTCATCATGGTCACCGCGCGCTCCGACGTCCGCTCCCGGATACACGGCCTCAACCTCGGCGCCGACGACTACGTCGTCAAGCCCTACGACACCGGTGAGCTGCTGGCCCGTATCCACGCGGTGAGCCGGCGCAACGGCGCCACGGGGGGCGGCGGCGACCAGCCCGTCGAGGACGGCGCCCCCGCCGAGCCGCTGCGGCTCGGCACGGTCACCGTCGAACTCTCCACCCGCCAGGTGTCGGTGGGCGACGCGGTCGTCCCGCTCACCCGCAAGGAGTTCGACCTGCTGGCCCTGCTCGCACAGCGCCCCGGGGTGGTCTTCCGCCGGGAGCAGATCATCAGCGAGGTCTGGCGGACGAGTTGGGAGGGCACCGGCCGCACCCTGGAGGTGCACATCGCCTCGCTGCGCGCCAAGCTGCGCCTGCCGGCGCTGATCGAGACGGTGCGGGGCGTCGGCTACCGCCTGGTCGTGCCGGGCGCGGGCAGCCGGCCACCGGCCTCCTGACGGCTGCTGCGGGCCCGTGCGCACCCGACTTCTTCCGCTCCTCATCGTCCTGATGGCCGGTGTGCTGCTGGCGCTCGGCGTCCCGCTCGCCGTGATCACCGCCGGTGTGGAGCAGCAGAAGGCGGTGGTCGACCGGATCGACGACGCGGCCCGGTTCGCCTCCCTCGCCCAGTTCGTCACCACCCGCCCCGGCACCGCCGGCAGCAAGACCCCCGAGGAGGACGAGCGGCTGGCCGCCCTCCGGGCCGAACTCGCCCGCTACCACGAGCTCTACGGCATCCGCGCCGGTGTCTACTACCGCGACCGCACCCCGATGGCCAGGGCCCCGCGGGACCTGGCGGTGCCGACGTCCGGTGAGGGCGCCCAGGCGTTCAGCGAGGCGCTGGCCGGCCGCCGCAGCCACGACCCGCACCAGGTCTGGCCCTGGGACGACACCGGCCGGATACCGGTCTCCTCGCCCGTGATCCGGGACGGGGACGTGGTCGCGGTGGTCGTCACCGACTCGCCCACCGGGCAGATGCGGGCGCGCATCCTGCGCAGTTGGGCGCTGATCGCGGCGGGGGAGTGCGCGGCCATGCTGGTCGCGGTCGTCGCGGCGGTCCGGCTCACCGGCTGGGTGCTGCGGCCGGTCCGGGTGCTCGACGCGGCCAGCCACGAGATCGCCACCGGCCGGCTGAACGCCCGGGTCGCCGCCACGGCCGGGCCGCGCGAACTCCGCCGGCTAGCCCGCTCGTTCAACGAGATGGCCAACCATGTCGAGGATGTCCTGGAGCAGCAGCGCGCCTTCGTCGCCGACGCCTCCCACCAACTGCGCAACCCGCTCTCGGCGTTGCTGCTGCGGATCGAGCTGCTGGCCCTCGAACTCCCCGAGGGCAACGAGGAGATCGCCTCGGTCCGCACCGAGGGCAAGCGGCTGGCCCGGGTCCTGGACGACCTGCTGGACCTGGCGCTCGCCGAGCACTCCGCGGCCGATCTGAAGCTCCTCGACGTCGCGGCGCTGGCCGCCGAACGTGTCGACGCCTGGCGCCCGCTCGCCGAGGACAAGGGGGTCCGCCTCACGTACGAGGGGCGGCCCGCGGTCACCGGGTGGGCCGACCCGGTCGCGCTCTCCAGCGCCCTGGACGCGGTCGTCGACAACGCCCTGAAGTTCACCCCGGCCGGGGAGCCGGTCACGGTGGCGGTGGCCCCCGACGGCGCACGCGTCACCGTCACCGTCGCGGACCGCGGGCCGGGGCTGACCGAGGACGAACTGGCGCGGGTGGGCGACCGGTTCTGGCGCAGCAGCCGCCATCAGAACGTCTCCGGTTCCGGGCTCGGCCTGTCGATCACCCGCGCGCTGCTCGCCGCGGGCGGTGCCACCATCGGCTATGCGCCGCATCCGCCGCACGGCCTGGAGGTCACCGTCGCGGTGCCGCGCAGCGCGCCCTGAGTGCTCCGTGTCTGCCTCGGCTCACCGCGGCTCAATTCGCCTCGTCAGCTCGAGGCGACGCGACTCACCTCGACGCAACCCGGTTCAATGAGCGCGCCGCGCGGCCGCATTGCCCCGACATTGCACCGAGCGCGCGGCGGTGCAATGCGCGGAGCGGGTCCGGTGGATTGCACCGGGCGTCACTGCTTCACGGAGACGTAGTACCTCCGGGCACCCGCGTGCAGCGGCAGCGGATCGGTGAACACCGCCGTCCGCAGATCCACGTTCTGCGCCGCGTGCACCACGTGCCCGATCGCGTCCCGGCTGTCGATGACGGTCTTGGTGATCCCGAACGTCAGCTCCGCGTCCTCCCGGTCCGTGGTCACCAGCAGATTGGCCACCGCGATGGTCTTCACCGGCTGCCCGTTCTGGACGTGCGGGTAGGCGTCGGCGGGCATCACCGCCGCCCGGTAGTAGCGGGTCGGCGCGCCCTGCCGGTGCAGCGCCGGAATGAGGTCCCCCAGCTGCACCAGCCGCACCGGGTACCGCTGGGCCAGCCGCTGCAACGCCGTCGTCGGCAGCCCGCCCGACCAGAAGAAGGCGTCCAGGTCGTGCCGCTCCAGCATGTCCGGCATCCGGTCGATGCCCACCCGTACCGGGACGATGTCCTGCTCGAAGTCCAGCCCGGCCGCCAGCATCAGCCGCCGGGTGATCAGCTGGACGCCCGAGCCGTCGGCGCCGACGCCCACCCGCAGCCCCTTCAGGTCGCGGACCGAGCGCACCGGCGAGCCCCGGGGCACCACCAGCTGCATGTAGTCGTCGTAGAGCCGGGCGCAGGCCCGCAGCCGGTCCGCGCCGGGCTGGTTCCGGTCCTGGTAGTCGGCCACCGCGTCCGCCGTGGCGATGGTGAACGCCGCCCGCCCGGAGACCAGTCGGCGCAGATTGTCCAGGGAGCCCTCGCTGCGTTGCAGCCGCAGATCCACCTTCGGCAGGTCCCGCGCGAGATCGTCCTTGAGCAGTTCCCCGTAGCGCGCGTACACCCCGGTCGGCAGGCCGGTCGCCATCGTCACCCGTCCCCGGGGCACGGGGGGCGCGCCCGGCTGCACGAACCACAGCACCAGCCCGAGGAGGGCCAGGGCCGCGGCCGCGGCGGTCAGCGCCCGGCGGCGGCCGGGTCCAGGGAGCGTTGCCATGGGCGGGATCCTGCCACCCCGGACGCGCCGGCGGGAGGGGGTGGGAGGTTACGGCTTCGCCGCCGTCCGGACACCGGGCCCGCCCGCTGTTCCCAAGGCCGACCGCAGTCTGTCCAGCAGCGCTCTGGCCGCCGGTCCGGCCGGTCCTTCCGCCCGCCAGGCCAATGCAATTCGGCCACGCGGCCGCGCCCCGCTGAAGGCCAGCGTCCGCAGTCCGGCACCGGCCGCCGCGGCGGGCAGCGGGATCACCGCCACGCCGAGACCGCGGGCCGCGAGCCCGGCGAGCAGCTGCGGCGCGGCCGCCTCGAACGCGATCCGCGGCCGGAAACCGGCCGCCGCGCAGGCCCGTTCCAGCGCCCCGCGGGTCCCGGTGCCGCGCGGCAGACTGATCAGAGGGCGGTCGCGCAGCGCGGCCAGCGGGATCCGCCCGCCGTCCGCGGACGCCAGCAGCTCGCTGTCCGGGGCGACCGCCGCCACCAGCGGCTCGTCGACCACGATCTGGAACGCCAGCCCCGCCGGCGGCTCGGTGTCGGCGGTCCCCAGCAGCGCCATGTCCAACTCGCCGCACTGGAGCGCGGCGAGCAACCGCTCCGAACTGTCCGCGGCGAGCGCGACGTCCACCCGGGGATGCGCGTCGTGGAAGTCCGCCAGCAGGGACACCACCTCGTTCTCCCGCTCCGGGGCGGCCCCCGACACCAGCCCGAGGGTGACCTGGCCGCGCAGCAGCCCGGTGAACTCCGCCACCGTCTGCCGGGCGCCCTCCACGGCGGCCAGCGCGGCCCGGGCGTACGGCAGTACCGCCGCGCCCACCTCGGTCAGCGTCACCGACCGTCCCGAGCGGTCCAGCAGCGGCTGCCCCAGCTCCCGTTCGAGGTGCCGGACCTGCGCGCTGACCCCCGGCTGCGCCAGGTGCAAACGGGCCGCGGCCCGGGTGAAGTTGGCCTCCTCCGCCACCGCGACGAAGTACTGCAACTGCCGAAGCTCCATAACCGCGAATTCTAGGTACGAGAAGGCCAAACTCTTGGACTTATGGCGGTGCCGGCCAAGATCCTGGAGGTCGCACGGCCCGCCGGCCCACGGGGCCGGACCGCACACGGGGAGGAACGATGGACATCCGGGCCGCGATCGCCGCCGAACGCCGCGAACTGGCCGACCTGTTGGACACCCTCACGCCCGAGCAGTGGGACGCGCCCTCCCTGTGCACGGGCTGGCGGGTGCGGGAGGTCGCCGCCCATATGTCCCTGGGATTCCGCCACTCCTTCCCCCGGGTCGCCGCCGAGCTGCTCAAGGCCCGCGGCCTGCACCGGATGACCGACCGGCTGGCCCGCAAGGACGCCGCCGCCCTCCCGCCGGCCGCCCTCGCCGCGGCCCTGAGGGAGCACGCGCACCACCCCTGGACCCCGCCGGTCGGCGGCTTCGCGGCGGCCCTGGGCCATGACGTGGTCCACGGCCTCGACATCGCCGTCCCGCTCGGCCTGGACCGCCGCGTCCCCGAGGACCGGCTGCGCGTACTGCTCGACGGCCTCACCCCGCGCGGCATGCGGTTCTTCGGCGTCGACCTCGACGGCGTGGCCCTGCACGCCGACGACCTCGACTGGTCCTTCGGCACCGGGACCCCGCTCCGCGGCACCGCCCAGGACCTCCTCCTGGTCGCCTTCGGACGGAAGCTCCCGCCGGGCCGCCTGCACGGCGCACCGCAGGCCCGCTTCGCCGCGGCGTGACGCCCGGTCCGCCCCCGGCGGCACCGTCCCGAGCGGTCGGCCGCGAAGCGCCCCGCCGGGAGCCCGTACCCTGGACGGGTGAGCGGTAACGACGTGGCCGGCGGAGCAGTGGCGGAAGTGAAAACGTACGAGGTGCGCACCTACGGGTGCCAGATGAACGTCCATGATTCCGAGCGGCTCTCGGGCCTCTTGGAGGACGCGGGCTACGTACGGGCCCCCGAGGGCACCGGCGAGGGCGAGGCGGATGTCGTCGTCTTCAACACCTGTGCGGTGCGGGAGAACGCCGACAACCGGCTGTACGGCAACCTCGGCCGGCTCGCGCCGATGAAGGCCCGGCGCCCCGGTATGCAGATCGCGGTCGGCGGCTGCCTGGCCCAGAAGGACCGCGACACCATCGTCAAGAAGGCGCCCTGGGTGGACGTCGTCTTCGGCACGCACAACATCGGCAAGCTGCCGGTTCTCCTGGAGCGCGCCCGCGTCCAGGAGGAGGCGCAGGTCGAGATCGCCGAATCGCTGGAGGCGTTCCCCTCCACGCTGCCGACCCGCCGCGAGAGCGCCTACGCGGCCTGGGTCTCCATCTCCGTCGGCTGCAACAACACCTGCACCTTCTGCATCGTCCCGGCCCTGCGCGGCAAGGAGAAGGACCGCCGCCCCGGCGAGATCCTCGCCGAGGTCGAGGCGCTGGTCGCCGAGGGCGTCTCCGAGATCACCCTGCTCGGCCAGAACGTCAACGCCTACGGCTCCGACATGGGCGACCGCGAGGCGTTCAGCAAGCTGCTGCGGGCCTGCGGCGCGATCGAGGGGCTGGAGCGCGTGCGCTTCACCTCCCCGCACCCGCGCGACTTCACCGACGACGTGATCGCGGCGATGGCCGAGACGCCCAACGTGATGCCGCAGCTCCACATGCCGCTGCAGTCGGGTTCGGACACCGTTCTGAAGGCGATGCGCCGCTCGTACCGCCAGGAGCGCTACCTCGGCATCATCGAGAAGGTGCGCGCCGCCATCCCGCACGCGGCGATCACCACCGACATCATCGTCGGCTTCCCCGGCGAGACCGAGGAGGACTTCGAGCAGACCCTGCACGTCGTCCGCGAGGCCCGCTTCGCCCAGGCATTCACCTTCCAGTACTCCAAGCGGCCCGGCACCCCGGCCGCCGAGATGGCCGACCAGATCCCCAAGGAGGTCGTGCAGGCCCGCTACGAGCGCCTGGTCGCCCTCCAGGAGGAGATCTCCTGGGAGGAGAACAAGAAGCAGGTCGGCCGCACCCTGGAGCTGATGGTCGCGGAGGGCGAGGGCCGCAAGGACGACGCCACCCACCGGCTCTCCGGCCGCGGCGCCGACAACCGCCTGGTCCACTTCACCAAGCCGGACGAGCCGGTGCGCCCCGGCGACGTGGTCACCGTCGAGGTCACCTACGCCGCCCCGCACCACCTCCTCGCCGAGGGCCCCGTCCTGGGCGTGCGCCGCACTCGCGCGGGCGACGCCTGGGAGAAGCGGACCGCGGCGGAGGCCGCCAAGCCGGCCGGGGTGCTGCTCGGCCTGCCGAAGGTCGGCGTCCCCGCGCCGCTGCCGGCCGCCACGACCGGCTGCGGCAGCGACTGACCCGGCCGCCCGCCCACCAGGGCGGCGGCCCGGGCGTTACGCTGCGCGCATGCTCGTAGCCGCCGCTCTCTGCCCCTGTCCGCCGTTGCTCGTCCCCGAGGTCGCCGCCGGTGCCGCACCGGAGCTCGAACCGGTGCGGGCCGCCTGCCTCGACGCGGTCGGAGTGCTCGCCGCGGCCCGCCCGGACCGGCTGGTGGTGCTCGGCCCGGTCGCCGACGGGGCCGACGCGGCACGGTATCCGCAGGGCGCCCCCGGCTCGTTCCGCGGCTTCGGCGTCGACCTCGACGTGACGCTGGGGCCCGCGGGGCCGCAGCAGTCGGCGTCCGGACCGCAGCTCCCGCCCTCGCTCGCCGTCGGCGCCTGGCTGCTGTCCCGTACGGCGTGGGCCGATGCGCCCGTGGAGGCGGTGGGCGTGGCCGAGGCGCTGCCCCGCGACCGCTGCCTGTCGCTGGGCCGGGAGCTGGGCGGTTCCGCGTCCAGGGTGGCGCTGCTGGTGCTCGGCGACGGCAGCGCCCGTCGCTCGGTCAAGGCGCCCGGCTACTTCGACGACCGGGCCGAGGCGTTCGACGCGGGCGCGGCCCGCGCCCTGGGCGCCGCCGACACCGAGGCGCTGGCCGCCCTGGACGAGGCCCTCGCCGCCGACCTCCTGGCCTCCGGACGGTCCTGCTGGCAGGTCCTGGCGGGCGCCGCCGAGGACGCCGGCCTGCGTGGCCAACTGCTGCGCGAGGAAGCCCCGTACGGGGTCGGGTACGTCGTGGCGGCCTGGTCGTAGCCGGTGCGCGGCGGAGGCCCGGCGGCGCCGTCGGTGCCCCGTCACGCCACTGGTTCGAGAGGACGCCGTGGGGTTTGCGAGACTGGCGGGGTGAACACCGTCGCCCCCGCTCCGCGGGTCATCGCCGTCGTCGGCCCCACCGCGGCCGGAAAGTCCGACCTGGGCGTCGCGCTCGCCCAGCACCTGGGCGGCGAGGTCATCAACGCCGACTCGATGCAGCTCTACCGGGGCATGGACATCGGCACCGCCAAACTCACCCCCGAGGAGCGGCAGGGCGTCCCGCACCACCTCCTCGACGTCTGGGACGTCACCCGCAAGGCCAACGTCGCCGAGTACCAGCGGCTGGCCCGTGCCGAGATCGACCGGCTGCTGGCCCAGGGCCGCACCCCGGTCCTGGTCGGCGGCTCCGGCCTCTACGTCCGCGGTGCCCTGGACGCCCTGGAGTTCCCCGGCACCGACCCCGCCGTCCGAGCCCGCCTGGAGGCCGAGCTCGCCGAGCTGGGCAGCGGCGCCCTGCACGCCCGGCTCGCCGCCGCCGACCCCGAGGCCGCCCGCGCCATCCTGGCCGGCAACGGCCGCCGGATCGTGCGCGCCCTGGAGGTCATCGAGATCACCGGCCGCCCGTTCACCGCCAACCTCCCCAACCACGAAGCGGTCTACGACACCCTCCAGATCGGCGTGGACGTCGAGCGCCCCGAGCTCGACGAGCGGATCGCGACCCGGGTCGACCGGATGTGGGAGGCCGGCCTGGTCGACGAGGTGCGCCGGCTGGAGGGCGAGGGGCTGCGCGAGGGCCTCACCGCCTCGCGGGCGCTGGGCTACCAGCAGGTGCTCGCCCACCTGGCGGGGGAGTGCACCGAGCAGCAGGCGCGGGACGAGACGGTGCGCGCCACCAAGCGCTTCGCGCGCCGCCAGGACTCGTGGTTCCGCCGCGACCCGCGGGTCCATTGGCTCAGCGGCGCCGCGGAGTGCCGGGCCGAGCTCCCCGCCCAGGCGCTGGCGTTGCTCGAACGACCGGTCACAGCCTGATCACGTCATGGCATCGGGACGCTCCGGCCGTCATCCGGGCTCCTGAGAGCGTGTCATCATCGACCATCGATCGAGGCGTGCAATCTGGCAGTGGGGAGGGCGCGTGGCAATGGAGGCCGGCCCTCGCAACAGAGCCCAGCAACCGGACCGGGACGGCACCGGGACGGTACCGCCGGCCCCGGACGGCCGGGCGGTCCACGACACCCACCACGAGCCGCACGACCGCGTCCACGCACCCGACGACGGCATCCCGAGCGGCCACCCGGCCACCCTCGACGCCTCGGACGGCCCCGATGCGGAGCCGTCCCCGGCCCCCGGGGGCGGGGAGTCCTTCCGCGACCTGCGCCCGCCCCGGCGGCTGCGGTTGTGGCAGCTCGCGCCGATCGTGGCGCTGGCCGCCCTCGGCTCGCTGATGTTCGCCTTCCCGCTGGCCTTCGAGTTCGGCGGCGACGGCGGTGCGGTGATCGCGATGCTCGGTCTGCTGCTGTGCTGCTGTGCGGCCGGCGCCGGCATGATGGCGGCCCGCCGGGTCGGCTACACCTGGCCCGGCCTGCCGGTCCGCGGTTCCGGGCGCCGCGCCAGCTGGCGGGTGGTGCTGCTGTACGCGGCGGTTCTCGCCGTCCTCGCCGCCCTGGCCATCTGGCGGGTGGCCCGCCTCCGCTGAGGCGCTGCTCACCGGCCCCGCCCCGTCCGGCGGCCGCTCCGAGGTCCCCGTAGGATTCAGGAGTGACCAGCACGCAGCACCTCGCCTTCCTCAAGGGCCACGGCACCGAGAACGACTTCGTGATCGTCCCGGATCCGGACGGCCGGCTCGACCTTCCCGCGGCGTCCGTCGCCCGGATCTGCGACCGCCGCGCCGGCGTGGGCGGCGACGGCCTGCTGCGCGTGGTCCGGTCGGCCGCGCACCCGGAGGCCCGGGCGATGGCCGACGAGGCCGAGTGGTTCATGGACTACCGCAACAGCGACGGTTCGATCGCGGAGATGTGCGGCAACGGCGTCCGGGTCTTCGCCCGGTACCTCCTGCACGCCGGACTGGTCGAGGCCGGCGATCTGGTGATCGCCACCCGCGCCGGGGTGCGCCGGGTCCACCTCGCCAAGACCGGTGACGTCACGGTCTCCATGGGGCGCGCCGCGCTCCCCGAGGAGGGCGTGGTGGTCGAGGTCGGCGGGCGCAGCTGGCCGGCCCGCAACGTCAACATGGGCAATCCGCACGCCGTCGCGTTCGTCGAGGACCTCGCGCACGCCGGTGAGCTGCGCACGCAGCCGCAGTTCAGCCCGGCCGCGGTGTATCCGGAGGGCGTCAACGTCGAGTTCGTCGTGGACCGCGGCCCGCGCCATGTGGCGATGCGGGTGCACGAGCGCGGCTCCGGCGAGACCCGGTCCTGCGGCACCGGCGCCTGCGCGGTGGCCGTCGCCACCGCCCGCCGGGACGGCCTGGACCCGGCCATGACCGGCACCCCGGTGACCTACACCGTCGACGTGCTCGGCGGCAGCCTGGCCATCACCGAGCTGCCGGACGGCACGGTCGAGATGACCGGTCCGGCCGTGATCGTCGCCGAGGGCGTCCTCGCGCCGGAGTGGCTGGCCGGCGCGCTCGCCGGCTGACGGGCTCCGGCGGAAGGCGCCGGAGCACGCCCCTCGCCCAGGGGAAGCGGTTTCGGAGAGAAGAAACGATTCCGGCCAGAAACCTCCCTCTAATGGGTGGTCCGATTCACGCTGGGCGAGAGGCAGACAGCTCTGCGTGATGGGCTCGGTAGCATCAAGCACCGGCCCGGGCGCCCGAACTGACGGCGCCGCACCGCCGGTCGACGCCGCCGGAGGTGCCCATGAGCGCAGAGGCCACGAACCCTGGTAACCCCCAAGCAGCCGGCCGCCGGCGTGCCGGCCCCCGGCCGGCGCTGCGGGGGTTGCGCCGCATCGGCCGCGCGGCACTGCTCGGCCCGGCCCCCCGCGACGGCCTCCCGGACGCCCTGGAACACGTCGCCAAGGTGCACCGCCGCCACCATCCCGCCGCCGACCTGGACATCCTCAGCAAGGCGTACCAGCTCGCCGAGTCCTCGCACCGCGGCCAGCTGCGCAAGAGCGGTGAGCCGTACATCACCCACCCGCTCGCGGTCACCCTGATCCTGGCCGAACTGGGCGCGGAGACCACGGCGTTGACCGCCTCGCTGCTCCACGACACCGTCGAGGACACCGAGGTGACGCTTGATCAGGTCCGGGCGGAGTTCGGCGCCGAGGTCTGCTATCTGGTCGACGGCGTCACCAAGTTGGAGAAGGTCGACTACGGCGCGGCCGCCGAGCCGGAGACCTTCCGCAAGATGCTGGTCGCCACCGGCAGCGACGTGCGGGTGATGTCCATCAAGCTCGCCGACCGGCTGCACAACATGCGCACCCTCGGCGTGATGCGTCCGGACAAGCAGGCCCGGATCGCCTCGGTCACCCGCGACGTCCTCATCCCGCTCGCCGAACGCCTCGGCGTGCAGGCGCTCAAGACCGAGCTGGAGGACCTGGTCTTCGCGGTCCTGCACCCCGAGGAGTACGCCGAGACCCGGGAGTTGGTGGCGTCGTACACCGGCCGGCCCGATCCGCTCGCCGCGATCGCCGAGCGGGCCCGGGCGCTGCTGGCGGATGCCGGTGTCGACGCCCAAGTCCTGGTCCGGTCACGGCACTTCGTCTCCGTGCACCGGGTCCTGCTGGCGCGCGGTCGGCTCACCGGCGCGGACCTCGGCCGGCTGCTGGTCCTGGTGGGCGAGGACGCCGACTGCTACGCCGTCCTGGGGGAGCTGCACACCTGCTTCACCCCGGTGGTCTCGGAGTTCAAGGACTTCATCGCGACCCCCAAGTTCAACCTCTACCAGTCGCTGCACACCGCCATCACCGGTACGGGCGGCGAGATCGCCGAGGTGCTGATCCGCACCCACCGGATGCACCGGGTCGCCGAGGCCGGAGTGATCGCCCTGGGCAACCCGTACGCCCCCACCGACGGCGCGGACGCCCCCGAGGGCGAGCGGGCCGACCCGACCCGCCCCGGATGGCTCGACCGGCTGCTGGAGTGGCAGCGCACCACCCCCGACCCGGACACCTTCTGGACCTCGCTGCGCGACGACCTCGCCCAGGAGGGGGAGATCACCGTCTTCTGTACCGACGTCACCGCGGACGGCCCCGGCACCCCCATCGGGCTGCCCGCCGGGGCGAGTTGTGTGGACGCCGCCTACGCCCGGCACGGCGAGGCCGCGCACGGCTGCATCGGCGCCCGGGTCAACGGCCGCCTCGCCACCCTCGGCACGGTCCTGCACGACGGCGACCGCCTCCACCTGCTGATGGCCCAGGACTCCGCCGGCCCCTCGCCGGAGTGGCTGGACCGGGCCCGGACACCGGCCGCCCGGCTCGCCATCTCCCGGTGGCTGGCCCGGCCCCAGGGCCCCGGTGAGCCGGCCGCCGCGCCCGCCGGCCGCCGCAGCGAACGCCGCCGGACGCCGGCCCACCGCCCCGCCGGCCCGGACCGCGCACCGGCCGCCTCCGGCCTGGCGGTGGCCGATCTGCCCGGTGCCACCGTCCGGCTGGCCGGCTGCTGCACCCCGGTGCCGCCGGACACCGTCACCGGCTTCGCGGTCCGCGGCGGCACGGTCACCGTGCACCGCGTGCTGTGCCCCGCGGTGGCCAGGATGGCGGCGATGGGCCGGCAGCCGGTCGGGGTGCACTGGCGGGGCGTGGGCACGGGCGGCCCCGGCTACCGGGTGACGCTGCTGGCCGAGGCGTTCAGCCGGCCGCATCTGCTGCCCGATCTCACCGAGGCGATCGCCGCCCAGGGCGCCGCGGTGGTCTCCGCGGCCGTGGAACCCCCGCACGAGCAACTGGTCCGGCACACCTACACCCTCCATCTGCCCAACGCCGCCGGACTGCCCTCCCTGATGCGCGCGATGCGTCAGGTGCCCGGCGTCTTCGACGTGATCCGGGCCGCGACGACCGTGCGTTCCTAGGGCCACACTCCCCTCTGCCGTCCGACAGGGCCCAAGTCCTGCCGAGGGGCTGCCCGACGAGGCCGCGCGGTCGAGGTCAGACCGGGCGGGCGCAAGCCGGATGGCACCGGCGCCGCTCGTTCGGGTGCCGTGCTGCCGTGCCGTCACCTCGCGGGCGGGCCGCGCTGATAGCGGTAGCCCATGTCCCTTCCCTTGCGCCGTCCGTCCCGCGAGCCCGCCGGGCCCGCCCCCGACCGCACCGCCGTCCGCCGCGCGCCCGACCGGGTCCGCCCGCGCCGCGGCCGGATCCCCCGCCGGGCCGCCGCCCTGGGCCTGGCGATCGCCGCCACGCTCGCCGCGGCCGCACCGCCGCCCGAGCCGGAGGGCATCGGCGACCGCCTCTTCCCGACGCTCGGCAACACCGGCTACCACGTCACCTCGTACGACATCTCCCTGGACTACTCGGGCCGCAACGACCGGCCGCTGGACGCGGTCACCGTGATCAACGCCCGGGCCACCGCCAACCTCGACCGGTTCAACCTCGACTTCGCCGCCGGTTCGGTGCGCTCCGTCCTGGTCGACGGGCTGCCCGCCGAGCACCAGCAGGCCGGCGAGGACCTGGTGCTCACCCCCGCCGTGCACGTCTACCCCGGGCAGCCGCTGAGGATCGTCGTCCACCACACCAGCGAGCCGCGCGGCAAGGGCAACGGCGGCTGGATCCGCACCAAGGACGGGCTGGCGATGGCCAATCAGGCCGACGCCGCGCACCGGGTCTTCCCGTGCAACGACCACCCCTCCGAGAAGGCGTTGTTCACCTTCCGCATCACCGCCCCGCAGGGGCTGACGGCGGTCGCCAACGGGCTGCCCGTGGGCCAGGGCACCCGCGGCCCGCGCCGCACCTGGACGTACCGCACCGCCCACCCCATGGCCACCGAACTCGCGCAGGTCTCCATCGGGCGCTCCAGCGTGCTGCCGCAGCGCGGCCCGCACGGGCTGCCGCTGCGCGACGTCGTCCCGACCGCCCACCGGGCCGAACTGGCCCACTGGCTCGCCAAGACGCCGCAGCAGATGGCCTGGATGGAGCGGAAGGTCGGGCGGTACCCGTTCGAGACGTACGGGGTGCTGATCGGCGACGCGGCCACCGGCTTCGAGCTGGAGACCCAGACCCTCTCGCTCTTCGAGAAGCGGCTGTTCGTCAACGGCCAACTGCCCGACTGGTACGTGGAGTCGGTGATGGTGCACGAGCTGGCCCACCAGTGGTTCGGCGACAGCGTCAGCCCCCGCCGCTGGTCCGACGTCTGGCTCAACGAGGCCCACGCCACCTGGTACGAGGCCCTCTACGCGCAGGAGAAGGGCGGCGCCCGGGCCTCGCTGGAGGCCCGGATGCGCCACGCCTACGAGATGTCCGACGGCTGGCGCGCGGAGGGCGGCCCGCCGGCCCTGCCCAAGGTCCCCGAGAAGGGCCGGAAGATCGGCATCTTCCGGCCGGTGCTCTACGACGGCAGCGCGCTGGTCCTGTACGCCCTGCGGGACAAGATGGGCCGGGACGGCTTCGACCGCCTGGAACGCGAGTGGGTGACCCAGCACCGGGACGGGGTGGCCGGCACCGCCGACTTCATCACGCTCGCCTCCCACATCTACGGCCACAACCTCTCCGGCTTCTTCTGGGAGTGGCTCTACGGCACCAAGACCCCGGCGATGCCCGGCCACGCCGAGTGGAAGTCCCAGGCGGTCAAGGAGACCCCGGCGAACGGGAAGAACGGGCACACCCGGGCGCGCCGGGCGCCGGGCACACGCGGTGGATCGCATCTCCACACGGCGTGACCAGGGGGCCGGGAGCGGGCGGCCCGCGGCCGGTGCCGTGCCCCGTCCCTGCGGGCGTCGCCGGGGAAACCCGCGTGACGCCCGTCTCCCGGCCGTGGGACCATCGACGGGTCGGCAACGGCCGGCCCCGGGAATCTCCGGGAGGGCCCGGACGTTGAGAAAACCGAACGGCACAGCCACCGACAGTCCCGGCAGGACCGACCGGTCCCCGGGGGCGCCCTACGACGCAAAGGATCAAATGACCTCCTCTTCTTCCCTTCCGCAGGACCGGCAGCGCCTCCCCGAGAGCCTTCGGGCCGACGCCCTGATGGAAGAGGACGTCGCCTGGAGCCACGAGATCGACGGGGAGCGCGACGGCGACCAGTACGACCGTTCCGAGCGCGCGGCGCTGCGCCGTGTCGCCGGGCTTTCCACCGAGCTCGAGGACGTCACCGAGGTCGAGTACCGCCAGCTGCGCCTGGAGCGCGTGGTGCTCGTCGGTGTCTGGACGTCCGGGACGGTGCAGGACGCGGAGAACTCCCTCGCCGAGCTGGCCGCGCTGGCCGAGACCGCCGGCGCCCTGGTGCTCGACGGCGTCGTCCAGCGCCGCGACAAGCCCGACCCGGCCACCTACATCGGCTCCGGCAAGGCCCTGGAGCTGCGCGACATCGTGCTGGAGTCCGGGGCCGACACCGTGGTCTGCGACGGTGAGCTCTCCCCGGGCCAGCTGATCCACCTGGAGGACGTCGTCAAGGTCAAGGTGGTCGACCGGACCGCCCTGATCCTCGACATCTTCGCCCAGCACGCCAAGTCCCGGGAGGGCAAGGCGCAGGTCTCGCTGGCACAGATGCAGTACATGCTGCCCAGGCTCCGCGGCTGGGGTCAGTCGCTGTCCCGGCAGATGGGTGGCGGTGGTTCCGGTTCGGCGGGCGGCGGCATGGCCACCCGTGGTCCCGGTGAGACCAAGATCGAGACGGACCGGCGGCGGATCCGCGAGAAGATGGCGAAGATGCGCCGGGAGATCGCGGAGATGAAGACCGGCCGGGACGTCAAGCGCCAGGAGCGCCGGCGCAACAAGGTCCCCTCGGTCGCCATCGCCGGCTACACCAACGCCGGCAAGTCCTCGCTGCTCAACCGCCTCACCGGCGCCGGCGTCCTGGTGGAGAACGCCCTGTTCGCCACCCTGGACCCGACCGTCCGGCGGGCCGAGACCCCCAGCGGGCGGCTCTACACCCTCGCTGACACCGTCGGCTTCGTCCGGCACCTGCCGCACCATCTCGTCGAGGCGTTCCGCTCCACGATGGAGGAGGTCGCCGACGCCGATCTCATCCTGCACGTGGTCGACGGCTCGCATCCGGTGCCGGAGGAGCAGCTGGCCGCGGTCCGCGAGGTGATCCGCGACGTGGGCGCCACGGAGGTGCCCGAGATCGTGATCGTCAACAAGGCCGACGCGGCCGACCCGTTGACGCTCCAGCGGCTGCTGCGCCAGGAGAAGCGCGCCCTGGTGGTCTCCGCCCGCACGGGCGAGGGCATCGCGGAGCTGCGTGAGCTGATCGATGTGGAACTCCCGCGTCCGCAGGTCGAGATCGAGGTGCTGGTGCCCTACACCCAGGGCGCCCTGGTCTCGCGGGTGCACGCCGAGGGCGAGGTCATCTCCGAGGAGCACACCGCCGACGGCACCCTGCTCAAGGCCCGGGTGCACGAGGAACTGGCCGCCGAGTTCCGGCCGTTCGTCCCGGCCGCCTGACGGCCACGACGCACAAGGGCGAGGGCCCGTCCCCGGTTTCCCGGGGGCGGGCCCTCGCCCTTGTGGACGGGTCTCACGGGCGGGCGGCGCCGCTGCCGACGCCGCCCGTTGGTGTCCCTGCTACTGGTTCGCCCACTTCTTGCTCATCGCGTCGAAGAGCGACTTGGCCTCGGCGCCCAGGTGCGGGCCGGCCGCCCAGCGGGCCGGACGCGGCCCCATCGACATGTTGGAGACCAGCACGGGCTTGCCGTCCGGGCCCTGGGCGAACCAGGGGCCACCGGAGGAACCGCCGGTCATGGTGCAGCCGATGCGGTACATGGTCGGCTTCTTGGCGTCCTGCGTCAGCCGGGTCGGCTTGTCGGTGCAGGACTCCTGCACCGCACCGTCGAACGGGGCCTCGGCCGGGTAGCCCTGCGCCGTCAGGCTCGGGATCTTCGACATCGCCGGGGCGTTGAAGTCGATGGCGTAGGCGCCACCGGCCACCTCCTCCAGCGACTTGCCGCCGTTGCCGTCCTCCGGCTTGACGTGCATCAGCGCGAAGTCGTACGGGGCCATCGGGACGCCGGGCACGGCACCGCCGGCGGCGATCCACTCCTTGGACGTCGACAGGTCGTCGGCCCACCACTTGCCCGACGGGACGCGGTCCTCGAACGGGGCGGTCTTCATCTGGGCCTGGGAGACGCCGTTCCGGTTGAAGTTCGGGACGAACATCATGTTCCGGTACCAGCCGCCGTTCTTGCCGGCGTGCACGCAGTGCGCGGCGGTCCACACGAGGTTGGACTTGCCCGGGTGCGCCGGGTCCTTGACGACGGTGGCGGAGCAGCGGGACTCGCCTTCGGGGGTGCTGAACAGCAGCACGCCCACGCCCGGCGCGGTGGAGGTGTACGGAGTCTTCACCGGCTGCGCGGCGACCGCCGCCGGCTCCGGGTCGGTCTTGCCCTGGTCCTCGGTGATGTCCGAGGGCTTGCTCGGGTCCTGGGGCGGCTTGACCTTACCGATCTTGTCCGGGTTCCAGAAGTTCTTGATGATCGGGTTGACGAACTCGCCGGCTTCCCGGAGCCACTTGTCCTTGTCCCAGTTCTTCCACTCCCCGTTCTTCCACTTGTCCAGGTCGACGCCGTGCTCCTTGAGCTTGTCCTGGAGGTCCTTGGGGATCTTGATCGCACCCCCGCCCGCGGTGTCCTCGGCCGACTGGGTCGGCTTGGCGTCCGCGGTGTCGCCCGACGGCCCGCAACCGGTCGCGGTCAGCGCCACGACGGCGGTGAGGGCGGCGGCAGCCAGGACTGGCCGACGTATTGATCGCATGGGTGGAATCTCCCCCTGTGTCAAACGGACTGAGCCGGGCCGGCTCACGAGCGGCGCCCCGGAGCGGCCTTGTCATGAACCGCAAGACCCGGGTGCAGCCCCCCACTATGCCGGTGACCGGAGGGACGGCGGTACTCGGGTCCCTGGTTCCCGGCCGACAAGGATCTTGACGGCCGGCCGTGTTCCCACGCGTGTGCCGTCGTTGGTACGTACGGGGGACAGCCGGGCTGCCCGCCGGGCTCGCGCGGTATCCAGCAGTTCACCAAAGGAGGACACAACTCCCGTGGCGTTGACCGAAACCGTGCCGGCGGCCGTACCGCCGGCCCACGAGGGGATCCTGCGCCGCCAGGCCCTGCGTGAGTCCGCGGCCCGTACGTACGCGCGCTCGCTGCCGATCGTCCCGGTGCGCGCCCGCGGGCTGACCATCGAAGGCGCCGACGGCCGGCGCTACCTCGACTGCCTCTCCGGAGCAGGCACGTTGGCGCTGGGCCACAACCACCCCGTCGTCCTGGAGGCCATCCGCACCGTCCTCGACTCCGGCGCACCGCTGCACGTCCTCGACCTGGCCACCCCGGTCAAGGACGCCTTCACCACCGAGCTGTTCGCCACCCTGCCCGGGGAATTGGCCGAAAGGGGGCGCATCCAGTTCTGCGGCCCCGCCGGCACCGACGCCGTCGAGGCCGCCTTCACCCTCGTCCGCACCGCCACCGGACGCCAGGGGCTCGCCGCCTTCTCCGGCGCCTACCACGGCATGACCGCCGATGCCCTGGCCGCCTCCGGAGGGGCCCGGCACCCCGGTGTGACCCGGCTGCCCTACCCGCACGCCTACCGCTGCCCCTTCGGCGTCGGCGGCGAGCGCGGCGCCGACCTCGCCGCCCGCTGGACCGAGCACCTCCTCGACGACCCCAAGGGCGGGGTGCCCCGGCCCGCCGGGATGATCCTCGAACCGGTCCAGGGCGAGGGCGGCGTGATCCCCGCCCCGGCCGGCTGGCTGCGCCGGATGCGGGAGATCACCGCCGCCCGCGACATCCCCCTCATCGTCGACGAGGTGCAGACCGGCGTCGGCCGCACCGGCACCTTCTGGGCCGTCGAACAGAGCGGCATCGTGCCCGACGTGCTCGTCCTGTCCAAGGCGATCGGCGGCAGCCTGCCGCTCGCGGTCATCGTCTACCGCGAGGAGCTGGACACCTGGCGGCCCGGGGCGCACGCCGGCACCTTCCGCGGCAACCAACTCGCCATGGCCGCCGGCACCGCCACCCTCGCCTACGTCCGCCGCAACGGCCTCGCCGCCCGCGCCGCCGAGCTCGGCGCCGCGATGCTCGCCCGGCTCCGGGAGCTCGCCGCCGCCCACGACTGCATCGGCGACGTCCGCGGCCGCGGCCTGATGCTCGGCGTCGAACTCGTCGACCGCGACGCCGAAGCCGACCCGCTCGGCGCCCGCCCCGCCGACCCGGAGCTCGCCGCCGCCGTCCAACAGGCGTGCCTGGACCGCGGTCTGATCGTCGAACTCGGCGGCCGGCACTCCGCCGTCGTCCGGCTGCTGCCGCCGCTGACCCTGACCGACGAACAGGCGGACGCGGTCCTCGACCGCCTCGCCGACGCCATCGCGGCGGCCGTCCGCACCACCCCCGGGCCCATGGGCTCGTCCCCCATCCCCTTGCGAGGCACCCCATGAACGAACGCCCAGGCCCCCACGGCACCCAGGCCGCCGAACGGCTCCTCGCCCCCCACCCGGGCGCCGGCCCCGTCGAAGCGGCCGTCCCCCGCCAGCAGCGCCGCCCCGGTGACGACGCCTGCCATCAGCAGACCCCGGCGACCGACCCGCAGGGCCCCCACGGCCCCGTGCGCCACCCCGACACCGACCCGCTCGACCACTCGGACCCGGCCGTCGCCGCCGACGCCGCCGGCATCGAGAACCTCCTGCGCTGCTGGCTCCGCGAGCACGGCACCCCCCGCCCGGCCGGCGGCCTGCTCCGCCTGCCGCTGCACGCCAGCGCCACCGCCCTGCACATCCCCGTCCGCTACTGGTCACCCACCGGCTGGCACCGCCTGGGCGCCCCCACCCTCGACGGCACCCCGCCCGGCTCCGCCCCGCTGGACGCCGTCACCCTCGCCGCCCTGCTGCGCCGGGAGGCCGCGTACGGCGGCGACCGGCGGGCCTCGGACGGCGGCGAACACCGGGTCGCCGACGGCGACGAACCGCCCGCCGCCCACGCCCCGCAGGCCCCGGACGGCGACGGCGCCGAACTCGTCGGCCGGGTCGCAGGCTCCGTGCGCACCACCGCCCTGTTCATCGCCGACCGGCGCGCCCACCCCGCCCAGGACCCGGGCTCCCGCTTCCTCGACGCCGAGCAGTCGCTCCTGCTGGGCCACCCCCTGCACCCCACGCCCAAGAGCCGCGAGGGCCTGACCGACGCCGAGGTCCGCGCCTACTCGCCCGAACTCCGCGGCGCCTTCCCGCTCCACTGGATGGCCGTCCATCCCTCCGTGGTCGCCGCCGACTCCGCCTGGACCGAGCGCGGCCGCACCGTGCCGGCCGCGCGACTCGCCGCCCAACTGGCCGGTGACGGGCTGCCGTTGCCCGACGGCACCGTGCCGCTGCCGCTGCACCCCTGGCAGGCCCGGGACCTCGCCACCCGTCCGGAGACCGCCGCCCTGCGCGAGGCCGGACTGCTGCACGACCTCGGCCCGCACGGCCCCCACTGGCACCCCACCTCCTCCGTCCGCACCGTCTGCCGCCCCGGGGCGCCCGCGATGCTCAAGCTCTCCCTGGGCGTGCGCATCACCAACTCCCGCCGGGAGAACCTCCGCAAGGAGCTGCTGCGCGGCGTCGAGGTGCACCGGCTGCTGCGCACCGGCCTGGCCGCCCAGTGGCGGGCCGCCTTCCCCGGCACCCCCGGCTTCGACATCGTCCGCGACCCCGCCTACCTCGCCGTCGACGGACCGGACGGCACCCCCGTCCAGGGCCTGGACGTCGTCATCCGCCACCAGCCCTTCGGCGCCGCGGACGACGCCGTCTGCCTCGCCGGTCTCACCGCGCCGCGCCCCTGGCCCGACCACGGCGCGATGCGCTCGCGCCTGCAGAGCGTGGTCGGCGCGCTCAGCGCCCGCACCGGGCAGCCGGTCGGCGCGGTGGCCACGGAGTGGTTCCTGCGCTACCTCGAAGCGGTCGTCCGGCCCGTCCTCTGGCTCGACGGGACCGCCGGCGTCGCCCTGGAGGCCCACCAGCAGAACACCCTCGTGCTGCTGGACGCCGACGGCTGGCCCGTCGGCGGCCGCTACCGCGACAACCAGGGCTACTACTTCCGCACCTCCCGCCGCGCGGAACTGGAGCGGCGGCTGCCCGGTATCGGCACCGCCAGCGACACCTTCGTCACCGACGACGTCACCGACGAGCGCTTCGCCTACTACCTCGGCATCAACAACGTCCTCGGCCTGATCGGGGCGTTCGGCGCGGGCCGCCTGGTGCGCGAGGAGATCCTGCTCGCCGCCCTCCGGCGGTTCCTCGCCGACGCCGCGACGGTCCCGGCCGCGCACCGCTCGACCCTGCCGGAGCGGCTGCTGACCGCCCGCACCCTGCGCTGCAAGGCCAACCTCGCGACCCGACTGCACGGCCTGGACGAACTCGTCGGCCCGGTGGACACCCAGTCCGTCTACGTCACGCTGCCCAACCCGCTCATGCCCTAGGGCCGTTGCGGGCACGCCCTCCGTCCCGTCGTCCCCAGCCCCAGAGGAGAGCGCCACGTGCCACCGACCGAACCCGGCCCCGCCACCGTGCCGGACGCCCCTCTCGGCGACCCGCCCGCGGCCCGTCCCGGCGCGGCACCGCCCGTTGCGCCCAGCCCGGCGGCGGGCCCGCTGCTGGACGACCTGGCCGGCTGGCCGCCGGCGGACACCCCCGCCGGGCCGTTCGCGCTCGTCCCCGTGGAGCTGGACCGCGATCTGGACCGGATCACCGGCTGGATGAACGATCCCGCCGTCGCCGCCTTCTGGGAGCTGGCCGGCCCCCCGGAGACCACCGCCGCCCATCTGCGCGCCCAACTGGGCGGCGACGGCCGCAGTGTCCCCTGCCTGGGCGTCCTGGACGGCGTCCCGATGAGCTACTGGGAGATCTACCGCGCCGACCTGGACCGCGTCGCCCGCTACTACCCCGCGCGGCCCCACGACACCGGTATCCATCTGCTGCTCGGAGCCGGCGCGGACCGCGGCCGCGGCCTGGGCACCGCGCTGCTGCGCGCCACCGCCGACCTCGTCCTGGACCGCCGCCCGCGGTGCGGACGCGTCATCGCCGAACCCGACCTGCGCAACAGCCCTTCCGTCGCGGCCTTCCTGAGCGCCGGCTTCCGCTATGACGAGGAGATCCAACTGCCCGAGAAGCGCGCGGCGTTGATGATCCGCGACCGCGGCCACCGCCACCTGCTCTGACTCCGGGGCCGTCCGTCGACGCCCCGGTCCCGTCCGCCGTCCATCCCGTCGGCCTGGTCTGTCCCCCGCATGCGCCCGGCCGGTCCCGTACCGAGGAGTCCCACCTTGCCCACCGTGTCCCGCCCCTCCGCTCCCGCCGCCCGGCCCGGCCCGGCCGCCGCGTCCACCGCGCCCGGGCCGTGCCCGTCGCACGACGCCTGGCAGCGCGCCGCCCGCCGGCTCTTCGCCAAGACCCTCGCGGAATTCGCCTACGAGGAGATCCTCACGCCCGAACCCGACGGCACCGCCCCCGACGGCAGCCCCCGCTACCGTCTGCCCGTCGCCGCCGACCTCACCTACCGCTTCACCGCCCGCAGAGGCTCCTACGGGCACTGGCGCGTCGATCCCCACTCGATCACCCCGCACGCCGACCCCCTCCACTTCCTCACCCGGGCCCACGACACCGTCCTGGACCTGTCCGGCGACACCACCGGCCACCTCATCCGCGAACTCACCGCCACCCTCGCCGCCGACACCCGCCTGGACGCCACCGCGCTCACCGCCGCGGAACTCGCCGACCTGGACTACGCCGCACTCGAAGGCCACCAGACCGGCCACCCCTGGCTGGTCGCCAACAAGGGCCGGCTCGGCTTCTCCACCACCGACGCGGAGACCTGGGCCCCCGAGGCCCGCTCCCCGCAGCGGCTGCCCTGGCTCGCCGCCCACCGCCGTATCGCCCACTATCGCGGCGTCCCCGCACTGGCCACCCCCGATCGCCTCTACGGCGAGGAACTCGACCCCGCCACCGCGCACGCCTTCGCCGCCACCCTCACCGACGCGGGCCGTGACCCGGCCGACTACCTCTACCTCCCCGTCCACCCCTGGCAGTGGGACGAGACCATCGCCCCGCTCTTCGCCCCGCAACTCGCCGACGGGTCCATCATCGCGCTGCCCACTGACAACGACCTCCGCCTTCCGCAGCAGTCGATCCGCACCTTCCTCAACCTCACCCGCCCCCGGGCGCGCACCGTCAAACTCCCGCTGTCCATCCTCAACACCCTGGTCTGGCGCGGCCTTCCCACCGAGCGGACCCTCGCCGCCCCCGCCGTCACCGGCTGGGTGCACGGCCTGCGCGACGGCGATACGTATCTGCGCGACGAGACGCGGGTGATCCTGCTCGGCGAGACCGCCTCCGTCACCGTCGAGCACCCCCTCTACGACCGGTTGCCCCAAGTCCCCTACCAGTACAAGGAGTTGCTCGGCTGCATCTGGCGGGAGCCGCTCGCCGGCTACCTCGACCCGGGGGAGCGCGCCCGCACCCTGGCCGCGCTGCTCCAGACCGACCCCTCCGGCCGCGCGCTCACCGCGGAACTGGTGCACCGCTCCGGACTGCCCCCGCGCACCTGGCTGGCCCGGCTCTTCGCCGCCCTCCTGCCGCCCCTGCTGCACTTCCTCTACCAGTACGGCACGGTCTTCTCCCCGCACGGCGAGAACGCCATCGTCGTCTTCGACGAGAACGACGTGCCCACCCGCCTGGCGATGAAGGACTTCGTCGACGACGTCAACACCAGCGCCCAGCCGCTCCCGGAGCACGACACCATGCCGGACGACGTCCGGGCGGTGCTGCTCACCGAACCCCCCGCATTTCTCACCCAGTTCATCCACTCCGGCCTGTTCATCGGCGTCTTCCGCTATCTCGCGCCGCTGTGCGAGGAGCAACTGGGCGTTCCGGAGGGGGAGTTCTGGTCGCTGGTGCGGGCGGAGATCCTGCGCCACCACGAGCGCTTCCCGGACCTCAAGGTGCGGCAGGAGACCTTCGACCTGCTCACGCCGGAGATCGAGCGGCTGTGTCTGAACCGCAACCGGCTGCATGTGGACGGCTACCGCGATCGTCGCGACCGCCCGCACGCCGCCGTCCGCGGCACCGTCCCCAACCCTCTGCACGCTCCGTGACCGTACGTGCTGTCAGTGGTCCCGCGTAGGCTTGCAGACGCTATGACGAAGCCCTCTCTCCCCGATCTGCTCCATGCCGCCGTCACCGCCGTCGGCGGCAGCGAGCGGCCCGGCCAGGTGGCCATGGCCGAGGCCGTCGCCGAGGCCGTGGACGACCAGGCCCATCTGCTGGTGCAGGCCGGCACCGGCACCGGAAAGTCCCTCGGCTATCTGGTGCCGGCGCTGGCCCATGGCGAGCGGGTCGTGGTCGCCACGGCCACCCTCGCCCTCCAGCGCCAGCTCGTCGAGCGCGATCTGCCACGGACGGTCGAGGCGCTGCATCCGCAGCTGCGTCGCCGGCCGAATTTCGCGATGCTCAAGGGCCGCTCCAACTACCTCTGCCTGCACCGCCTCCACGAGGGCGCCCCGCAGGACGAGGAGGACGGCCTCTTCGACGTCTTCGAGCAGGCGGCGCCCACCAGCAAGCTCGGCCAGGACCTCCTCCGGATGCGCGACTGGGCGGACGAGACCGAGACCGGTGATCGCGACGATCTGACCCCGGGCGTCTCCGACCGTGCCTGGGGCCAGGTGTCGGTCTCCTCCCGGGAGTGCCTGGGCGCGTCGAAGTGCGCCTACGGCGCGGAGTGCTTCGCGGAGGCCGCCCGGGAGCGCGCCAAGCTCGCCGATGTGGTGATCACCAACCATGCGCTGCTGGCGATCGACGCCATCGAGGGCGCCCCGGTCCTGCCGCAGCACGAGGTCCTGATCATCGACGAGGCCCATGAGCTGGTCTCCCGGGTCACCGGCGTGGCCACCGGGGAGCTCACTCCCGGGCAGGTCAACCGCGCGGTGCGGCGCGCCGCCAAGCTGGTCGACGAGAAGGCCGCCGATCAGCTCCAGACCGCCTCCGAGACCTTCGAGCGGTTGATGGAGCTGGCGCTGCCCGGGCGCCTGGAGGAGATCCCCGAGGAGCTGGGGTACTGCCTGATGGCGCTGCGGGACGCGGCCCGCACGGTGATCGGCGCGCTCGGTTCGACGCGCGACAAGTCCGTCCAGGACGAGGACGCCGTCCGCAAGCAGGCCCTCGCCGCGGTGGAGAACGTCCACGACGTCGCCGAGCGCATCGCGAACGGCTCCGAGTACGACGTGGTCTGGTACGAGCGCCATGACCGCTTCGGTGCCTCGCTGCGGGTGGCGCCGCTGTCGGTCTCGGGGCTGCTGCGGGAGAAGCTGTTCACCGACCGGTCGGTGGTGCTGACCTCCGCCACCCTCAAGCTGGGCGGCGATTTCAACGGTGTGGCGGCCTCGCTGGGCCTGGGCCCGGAGGGCACCGCGGGCGAGGACGAGCCGGTCTGGAAGGGCCTGGACGTCGGCTCGCCCTTCGACTACCGCAAGCAGGGCATCCTCTACGTCGCCAAGCATCTCGCCCAGCCCGGCCGGGAGGGCAACCGCGAGGACATGCTCGATGAGCTGGCGGAGCTGATCGAGGCGGCCGGCGGTCGGACGCTGGGGCTGTTCTCCTCGATGCGGGGCGCCCAGGCCGCGGCGGAGGCGATGCGCGGTCGGCTGGACATGCCGGTGCTGTTGCAGGGCGAGGAGACCCTCGGCGAGCTGATCCGGACGTTCGCCGCGGACGCCCGGACGTGCCTGTTCGGCACGTTGTCGCTGTGGCAGGGCGTGGATGTGCCGGGTCCGAGCTGCCAGCTGGTGGTCATGGACCGGGTGCCCTTCCCGCGGCCGGACGATCCGCTGATGAGCGCCCGGCAGAAGGCGGTGGAAGAAGGCGGCGGCAACGGCTTCATGGCGGTCGCGGCGACCCACGCCGCGCTGCTGATGGCGCAGGGGGCGGGCCGTCTGGTCCGGGCCACCGGCGACCGCGGTGTGGTCGCGGTGCTGGACCCGCGGGTGGAGCGGGCCCGCTACGGCTCCTTCCTCCGCAAGTCCATGCCGGACTTCTGGTTCACCACCGACCGCAATCAGGTCCGCCGTTCCCTGGCCGTCATCGACAAGGCGGCCAAGGAGGCGGAGAGCGCGGGGGAGTAGCGCGGGAGCGGGGCCCAGGGAGAGCGGGCCCCGCCGGAGGGCTGCCCGGACAGCACGGAGCCCCGGGACGGAACCGGCGCAGTGGTTCCGTCCCGGGGCCCGGTCTTGGGGGCGGCGGGGCGGTGTCAGACCCGGCGCAGCACCGCGACCACTTTGCCGAGGATGGTCGCCTCGTCGCCGGGGATGGGCTGGTACGCGGAGTTGTGCGGCAGCAGCCACACATGGCCGTCCTCGCGCTTGAAGCGCTTGACGGTCGCTTCCCCGTCGAGCATCGCGGCGACGATGTCGCCGTTCTCGGCGACCGGCTGGCGGCGGACGGTGACCCAGTCGCCGTCGCAGATCGCGGCCTCGATCATGGAGTCACCCACGACCTTCAGCACGAACAGCTCGCCGTCGCCGACCAGTTGGCGGGGGAGCGGGAAGACATCCTCGACGGACTCCTCGGCCAGGATCGGGCCGCCGGCCGCGATCCGGCCGACCAGCGGGACGTAGGACGCGGCGGGCTTGCCGGCGGTCTCCGTCGCCGCGCTCGTCGGCTGGTCCGAGGCGCGGACCTCGTACGCCCGCGGGCGGTGCGGGTCGCGCCGCAGGAAGCCCTTGCGCTCCAGGGCCATCAGCTGGTGGGCGACGGAGGAGGTGCTGGAGAGCCCGACGGCCTGGCCGATCTCCCGCATGGACGGGGGATAACCGCGCCGCTGCACCGAATCCCGGATCACTTCGATCACCCGGCGCTGGCGGTCGGTGAGCCCGGAGCTGTCGGCACGAATACCGGGGGGGCGCCCCGGCAGCGAGCGGGTGGGCTTGTGCTCTTCGGAGTCCGACGTGGTCTCTTCCATCGGCCGCGGTGCCCTTTGTGGTTGCTCGAATCGGCTCTGGGAGTGGCTTTGTGCGGTGATGGTCGCGCTGTCTGCGGTGGTGGTCACGTCGGCCCCTCTCGAAATGTTCTCCCTAGTTAGCCAACGGTAGTTGCTTTCGAAAGGTTGCGCCAAACACACGTTCGAGTGAAAAATTCCGCGATTGGCTGACCTGATCAAGCAGCGCGGTGTATGGCCGAATGGTAATTCGGACCTCCGGGGCGCCCGGCCTCGGATTCCTGCCCGGATTCCGCTTCGGAAATACCGCCCGGAACCCGTCCCGAAAAGCCGCCGACGGCACCGCGGCGACGGCTCGCCGCGGCGTCGCCGATTGTGTCATCCCCGCCCCTGCAGTCCCCTCTCCGGGTGGCTTCCCGTACCCTCGTGGACGGCCCGCGCCACCCTCTCCTTCGCGACACGCGGTAGGCGGATATGAGCGCCCCGACACCACATGTAGTGCTTAGATGCGTTCGGCTGCCTACAAGTTGTGGTGCCGGGTCTGTTGGGCCCCAGGGATCGCCTATGCTGGTGGCTGCTCCGAAGGGCCCGCAGGGACCGGCCGGAGGTGTCAGTCGCCGTACGCCGGTCGTCTTTGGCGTGCGTCCGTTTCCGAGGGTTGAGGAGGGTGGAGCCATGCACTGCCCCTTCTGCAGGCACCCGGACAGCCGGGTCGTCGACAGCCGCACCACGGACGACGGGACGGCGATCCGCCGCCGGCGCCAGTGCCCCGACTGCTCCCGCCGTTTCACGACCGTGGAAACGGCATCGCTGATGGTGATCAAGCGGAGCGGGGTCACCGAGCCTTTCAGCCGCACCAAGGTCATCGCGGGCGTGCGCAAGGCATGCCAGGGGCGCCCGGTCACCGAGGACGCCCTCGCCAAGCTCGGCCAGCGGGTCGAGGAGGCGGTGCGCGCCACCGGCAGCGCCGAGCTGACCACCCATGACGTCGGGCTCGCCATACTGGGCCCGTTGCAGGAACTCGACCTCGTCGCGTACCTGCGCTTCGCGTCCGTCTACCGGGCGTTCGATTCACTTGAGGACTTCGAGGCGGCCATCGCCGAGCTGCGGGAGCAGCGCGAGCAGGGGCCGCCCGCGCATGGCGGGGCCGACGAGGAGGCCGGCGAGCCGGTCGTTCCCGTGCCCGCCACCGCTGCCGACTGAGTTCGGCGAGCATCCAGAGCTGAGCCGGGGCGAGAGCAGGGCGCCCCGGTTCCGGTAAGACATACACCGTGCCACGGAATTTGTGTGCACATATGGGCGTTTGCCCGTACAGGGAGGCGGAATGACAGAGACGACGAGCGGCCCGGCACGAGGCTCCCGCGCCAAGGGCAGCAAGGCGAGCAAGGGTCTGCGCATCGAGCGCATCCACACCACCCCCGGCGTGCATCCGTACGACGAGGTCGAGTGGGCGCGCCGTGACGTCGTCATGACCAACTGGCGCGACGGCTCGGTCAACTTCGAGCAGCGCGGCGTCGAGTTCCCCGACTTCTGGTCGGTGAACGCGGTCAACATCGTCACGAGCAAGTACTTCCGCGGCGCGGTGGGCTCCCCGAACCGGGAGTCGAGCCTCAAGCAGCTCATCGACCGCGTGGTCAAGACATACCGCAAGAGCGGTGAGGAGAACGGTTACTTCGCCTCCCCGGCGGACGCCGAGATCTTCGAGCACGAGCTGGCCTACGCCCTGCTCCACCAGGTCTTCAGCTTCAACTCCCCGGTGTGGTTCAACGTCGGCACCCAGCAGCCGCAGCAGGTCAGCGCCTGCTTCATCCTCTCCGTGGACGACTCCATGGAGTCGATCCTGGACTGGTACAAGGAAGAGGGGATGATCTTCAAGGGCGGCTCCGGTGCCGGCCTGAACCTCTCCCGCATCCGCTCCTCCAAGGAACTGCTCTCCTCCGGTGGCAACGCCTCCGGCCCGGTCTCCTTCATGCGCGGCGCCGACGCCTCCGCCGGCACCATCAAGTCCGGTGGCGCCACCCGCCGCGCGGCCAAGATGGTCGTCCTGGACGTCGACCACCCCGACGTCGAGGCGTTCATCGAGACCAAGGTCAAGGAAGAGGAGAAGATCCGCGCGCTGCGCGACGCGGGCTTCGACATGGACCTGGGCGGCGACGACATCACGTCCGTCCAGTACCAGAACGCCAACAACTCGGTCCGCGTGAACGACGAGTTCATGAAGGCCGTGGAGTCCGGCGGCAAGTTCGGCCTGCGCGGCCGGATGTCCGGCGAGGTCATCGAGGAGGTCGACGCCAAGTCGCTCTTCCGCAAGATGGCCGAGGCCGCCTGGGCCTGCGCCGACCCCGGCATCCAGTACGACGACACCATCAACCACTGGCACACCTCGCCGGAGTCCGGGCGGATCACCGCGTCCAACCCGTGCAGCGAGTACATGCACCTGGACAACTCCTCGTGCAACCTCGCCTCGCTCAACCTCCTGAAGTTCCTCCGCGACGACGACCAGGGCAACCAGTCCTTCGACGCCGCGCGGTTCGCCAAGGTCGTCGAGCTGGTCATCACGGCCATGGACATCTCGATCTGCTTCGCGGACTTCCCCACCGAGAAGATCGGCGAGACCACCCGCGCCTTCCGCCAGCTGGGCATCGGCTACGCCAACCTCGGCGCGCTGCTGATGGCCACCGGTCACGCCTACGACTCCGACGGCGGCCGCGCGCTGGCCGGTGCCATCACCTCGCTGATGACCGGCACCTCCTACAAGCGCTCCGCCGAGCTGGCCTCGGTCGTCGGCCCGTACGACGGCTACGCCCGCAACGCCGACGCCCACAAGCGCGTCATGAAGCAGCACTCCGACGCCAACGGCGTCGCGGTGCGCATGGACGACCTGGACACCCCGGTGTGGGCCGCGGCGACCGAGGCATGGCAGGACGTGCTGCGCCTCGGCGAGAAGAACGGCTTCCGCAACGCCCAGGCGTCGGTGCTGGCCCCCACCGGCACCATCGGCCTGATGATGGACTGCGACACCACCGGTGTCGAGCCGGACCTGGCGCTGGTCAAGTTCAAGAAGCTGGTCGGCGGCGGCTCCATGCAGATCGTGAACAACACGGTCCCCAAGGCGCTCAAGCGGCTCGGCTACCAGCCCGAGCAGGTCGAGGCGATCGTCGCGCACATCGCCGACCACGGCAACGTCGTCGACGCCCCCGGCCTCAAGCCGGAGCACTACGAGGTCTTCGACTGCGCCATGGGCGAGCGCTCCATCTCCCCGATGGGCCACGTCCGCATGATGGCCGCGGCCCAGCCGTTCCTCTCCGGCGCCATCTCCAAGACGGTCAACGTCCCGGAGACGGCCACCGTCGAGGAGATCGAGGACGTCTACTTCCAGGGCTGGAAGCTCGGCCTGAAGGCGCTCGCGATCTACCGCGACAACTGCAAGGTCGGTCAGCCCCTCTCCGCCAAGAAGAAGGAAGAGGAGAAGAAGGCCGAGGTCGAGCCGGCCGCGGAGAAGAAGGTGGTCGAGTACCGCCCGGTCCGCAAGCGCCTGCCCAAGGGCCGCCCGGGGATCACCACTTCCTTCACGGTCGGCGGCGCCGAGGGCTACATGACCGCCAACTCCTACCCGGACGACGGTCTTGGTGAGGTCTTCCTGAAGATGTCCAAGCAGGGTTCGACCCTCGCGGGCATGATGGACGCCTTCTCCATCGCGGTGTCGGTCGGCCTCCAGTACGGCGTGCCGCTGGAGACCTACGTCTCGAAGTTCGTCAACATGCGCTTCGAGCCGGCCGGTATGACCGACGACCCGGACGTGCGGATGGCGCAGTCGATCGTCGACTACATCTTCCGCCGTCTGGCGCTGGACTTCCTGCCGTTCGAGACCCGCTCGGCACTGGGCATCCACTCCGTGGAGGAGCGTCAGCGCCACCTGGAGACCGGCTCGTACGAGCTGCCCGAGGACGAGGTCGACGTGGAGGGCCTGGCCCAGTCGGCCCCGAAGGTGGAGACGCCCAAGCAGTCCACCTCGTCGGCCCAGGCCGTCGAGGCGCCCGCCGCACCGGCCCCCAAGCAGGCGCACACCAACGCCGAACTGGTGGAGATGCAGCTGGGCATCAACGCGGACGCCCCGCTCTGCTTCTCCTGCGGCACCAAGATGCAGCGGGCCGGCAGCTGCTACCTCTGCGAGGGCTGCGGCTCGACCAGCGGCTGCAGCTGACAGCGGGCGGAGCCGCCCCGGCCGCACCATGCGGCGGGGGTAGCCGATCCGCCTGAGTAGCGCCTCAAGAGGGGGTGCCGACCAATGAGTCGGCACCCCCTCGCGGCGTGTGTGGGGCCTGGCGCCGCTGCTTCTGGGTGCCCCGCCTGATGCTCGTCGTCGCTACGGCGCACATGGTGGTGGGCGCCGTCGCCATGTCCGCGCAGTGGAGCGGCATCGTCTCGGACGGGCTGTGGAACGCGATCCGCCATGACGTTTTCGCCCGCAGGACGGCCCTGTGGTTCATGATCGGCGGGATGGCCTTCTTCGGTCTCGGGCTCCTCGTCAGGAGGTCCGTGATCGCCACGGGCCGGCTGCCCGGGGAGGCCGGATGGATCCTGCCGGCGCTGGGAATGCCGGTGGTGGCGCTGGAACCGCTCTCGGGCGGCTGGGCGTTGATCGCCCTTGGCGTGCCGGCCGTGGTGGCGTCGCGTCGGGACCGTTCCGCGGGGGCTTCGACCCTCTGTTCAACGGGGCGGCGGCCGGTGAACGGCCGCCGGGCATGAGCTGACCGGGGCGGCGGAGACCGATGGACCCCGGACTCCACCGCCCCGGTATGGACGTACCTTGCGCCGGCTTGCGCGTCTTGTACGGTCAGTGCCTGGTGGCCCGCTGATGGGTGACGCGGGAACTCCGCGAGCGCTACGGGAGGAAGCCGGTGACGGTCCGGGTGAAGTGTTCCGGGTCGTCGAGCCAGGGGAAGTGGCCGGCACCCGGCTGGACGGCCACCTCGGCGCCGGGCAGCAGTGCGGCGATCTCCGCGGCGACGCGCGGCAGCGGGCCGCTGTCCCACTCGCCCACCAGGAGCAGCACCGGTATGCCCTGCGCGGTCAGCGCCGCCAGGGCCGAGCGGGCCGCGGCCGGATCGAAGGCCCCGGCGGACGCATACCGCTCCGCGGCCTCCTCGTTGCTCTGCGGGACCTCGGTGGCGGCGTGCTCCTGGGCTGCCGCGTCCCAACGCCCGTAGAAGAAGGGGGCGATGGCGTCCCAGTCGGCGTCCGTGGGGGTGCCGGACCAGACCGCCTCGTAGGAGCGGTGGGCGGTGGGGAACCACGGTTCGGCGGAGCGCAGGGCGGCCGCTTCCCGCCGGTGTGCCTCGGTGAAGTCGATGCCCAGGGCGCGGGCCCGGGCGGTGACCAGGGTGAGGCTGCGGATTCGTGCCGGAAAACGGGCGGCGTAGAGCAGGGCGAGATCGCCGGCCGCGGAGTGCGCGAGAAGATCGACGCGTTCGAGACCGAGGTGCGCGCGGAACGCCTCGACGTCGTCCACCTGCCGGTCGCAGCGGTAGGTCGCCGGGTCGGTGGGAATGCCGGAGGCGCCGGTGCCGCGCAGATCGAGCTGGATCAATTGGCGGTGCTCCGCCATTCCGCCCAGATCGCCGAGGTAGGCGGAAGCGCGCATGGGACCGCCGGGAAGACAGAGCAGCGGCTCGCCTTTCCCCACGAGGTGGTAGGCGAGCGTGGTCCCGTCGGGCGCGGTGAAAGCAGGCATGGCAGTAATCCTGGGCATACGCGAATGGTGCGGCAAGTGGTTATGCCGGGGCTCATGAGGTCGCGGTGAGAGGTCGCAGGGGGCGGTGGATATCGAGTAGTTGCGGTGTTCCGTTGGGGGGCGGTGCGGGCCCCTTGTGTGGTCGGGTGGGGCGGATCGGGTCGGGTCGGGTCGGGTCGGGTCGTGGTGAGTGTGGGGCGGGGCGACTTCAGGAGGTAGGGCTCTTCAGGGGTGAGGGCTTTTGGGAGGTGGGGCTTACGGGAGGTGAGGTGTTAAAGGGCCGTCCCTCGGTGGGGGTGTGGGGCTTCCTCCTGTGCTTCCTCCTGTGCTTTCTTTTGTGTCTCCTCCGGGGTTTTGCCCTGTGTTTTCTCCTGGGATTCGTCCTGTGTGGGGGTATCTGCGGCCGGGCTGGGGCGGCGGCCGCCGGTCAGGAGGAGTGTGTGGAGCAGCGCGGCGATGACTTGCAGGGCGGCGATCGTCAGGAGGAGGGCCGGCGGCGGGAGCGCTGCGGCCAGTCCCGTGAGGCCCGCGCCGCAGGCCGCCGCCGTGACCTTCAGGCCGGCTCCCAGGGTGAACACCTGGGCCCGTACGGCTGCCGGGGCGTGGTCGGCACGGATGCGTAGCGTTGCCGTCAGTAGGGGGCCGTCGCACAGTCCGGCGAGGACGAACAGTGCCACGACGGCCGCCGGCCACGGGGTCAGCGCGGCGGCAGCGAGGGCGACGCCGGTGCCCAACAGGGCGGCAGTGGCCATCAGTTGGGTCGACACGCGCGGCCGCCACCGGGCCACACTCAACGATCCGGCGAGCGCCCCCACGGCGAACGCGGTCATCAAGGTGCCGCCGCTGCCCGGGTGGCCCCGGTGTGCGGCGAGCAGCACCGTGGTGGTGGTCAGGCCGCCGATCCCGACGAATGCCAGGCAGGTGGCAGCGGTGATCGCCCGCAGTTCCCGGACGCGTACCACGGCGGTCAGGCCCGCGATCGGTCCGGACCGCTCTGCGTCCGGGGCGGGCCCGGCGTCGGGCGGCTGGACGCCGGGCCGGTCACGTCCGCGGAAGAGCCCGGGGGACAGCGTGGCGGCGACCGCCGCCGCCCCGGCGAGGAGCGCCATCGCCGGGCCCGGTGACCACAGCCCGGCGATCACGCTCACAGCGGCCGGACCGGCTACCGAGGCGGCGTTGTAGACCGCGGCGTCCAGCGCGTAGGCGCGATCGCGTGCGGGCCCCGCGGGGACCAGGACCGCTATCAGCCCCGACAGGCCACCGGAGACCACCGGGCCACAGCTGCCGCCGAGCAGCGCCACGGCCAGCGTCACCGGCGCGGGGGCGCGCCCGGTGAGCAGCGCCAGCGCGCCGATGGCCGCGGCGAACCCGCCCAGGGCCACCAGGTGGAACAGCCGGGGCCGTCGGGTGCGTGCCGCGAGGGCGCCCACCAGGGGAGCGGCGAGGAGATGCGGTGCCATCCAGGCAGTGAGGACGAACGCGCCCTGGGCGGCGCTGCCGGTACGGGCCAGTGCCAGCAGTACCGCGGCCACGGCCATGCCCTCCTCGGCCAGCCGCGCGAACAGGGCGACGGCCAGATAGCGCGGCAACCCGGTAGAAGTGCGGGCGGTGTGCATGGCCAGTCTCTCCCGTCCGACGGTTCCGTAACGGCTTATGAATATAAGGCGTTACGGTGAGAGGAGAGGAAGGCGCGGGGGCGGGGTGGCGTGAAATGGGTGGGGAGTAGGGGGCGATGGTGCTGGCCGGGTGCGGAGGGTGGACTTCGGGCGGCCGGCAACGAACCCCGGCGGCAACGGCACGGCACGGCACGGCACAGAACGGAACGGAAGGCGCTATGCAGACCAACACTGAGCACGGCATCGGCGAGGGCGTCAGTGCCGGTACCGGGGATGCCGCCCCGCGGCACGGTTTCCGGCCCGCGGAGCGGTTGATCGACCTGGCCAACGCCGTCCGGGCGGTGCCGGATCTGCCCCGCGCCGCCCTCGTCGAACTCCTCGTCCGGCACGGCGAGAGCCCCGACGAGCTCACCGAGCAGGCGTTCTCGGAGCGCGATGCCGGTGAACTCCGCGGCGCCGCGGCCCAGATGGCCCAACTCCTCACCGAGGCCGACACCGATCGGGCCGCCCTCGCCCTCAATGCGCTGCTGGCCGCCTGCGGCGCCCGACCGCGGCTCTCCCGGCACGATGGCCACCCCTGGCACCTGCATGTCGACCGGGGGGATGACGCGGGTTGGGCCGACTGGTTCCTGGCCTCCAGTGCGCTGGCGTTGGCCCAGATCCTGACCGAGCACGGCCGCGTCCCCTGGGGCGAGTGTGCGGCGTCCGGCTGCACCACTCTCTACCTGGGCACGGGCCCAGGGAGCGCCCGCCGCTACTGCTCGTCGGCCTGTGCCACGCGGGAGCGGGTCGCGGCCCACCGTCGCCGCAAGAAGGCGGGTAAGTGACGGGAGCGGCAAGGGTGGTGGAAGGCCGGGGAAGGGAAGGGGGGAGAGGCGGACGCTGCCGCCTCCCGGCCCCGTTGCCCGTATCCGTATGTGTCAGGCGCCCATCAGTCGGGTGAAGGTCTCGGGGTCGGCGTCGAACCCGCGCAGTGCGGGCTGGAAACGCCATTCGCCGGCCGCGTCCCGGACGAACTCGGCGACCGTCGACGCCGTCGCGTCCTCGACCTCGGAGAAGTCGACCCGCGCGAGCTTGTCGTACCCCTCCCGCACCTCGATGAGGGTGCCCTCCACCTCGCCGAAAACCTTCCGGCCGTGCGCCTGTTGGATCACCACGCCCACCATGACGCGGGAGTAGCGCTCGGACAGCCGGCCCAGCTCCAGCGTCATGACCTCGTCGTCACCGAAACCCTGACCGGTCCGGCTGTCCCGGTTGAGGGTGATGGTCCCGTCCGGTGAGCGGCTGTCGAAGTGCACCAGATAGGCGGGGTCGCCGTGGGGTGCGTCCGCCGGGTAGGTCGCGGCGATGATGTCCAGGTCGATGTCCGGCTCGCCTATGGGGCTGGGGTCCCATCCGAGTGCCACCACGATCTTTTCGATGCCCTTGTTGAACGTGTTCACCGGGCTCCTTTCCGTCAGCTCCCGTGGCTCGGCCCGCCGGGTTCCCGGCGGACAACTGCCTGGGAATTTCGCCGTGTTCTCCCATCGTCCCACGCGTCCGCCGGCGGCGGCCCACCAAATGCGCGGCCGGCAAGGGGTGTTCGGTGCACCGGTGCAATCCGTCTGTGCTCCTCGGTGCAATGGGGCACATGTCTCGGTGCAATGAGGGGCATTGCCTCCGCTGGGCCGCGCCGATTGCTACCGAGTGCGCCGAGTGCGCCGAGTGGAATGTGCTGAGCTGTTGTTCCGAGTGTGCTGACGTCAGCAGACAACTCTGCGGGCGGTCAGAGTGGTTCGCTCTGCCCGCCCGTCTTCCTCGGTGCGTCGCCCCGCCCCGGCTCCCGGCTGTTCACGACGCTCGCACCGATTGCTCGCGCGCGTCGCTCACGTCGCCGCCTCGCCCCACAGGCGGGTGAGATGGCCGTCGAGGACGTCCCGTGCCTCCTCGGGGGAGAGGTGGCCGATGAGGACGTGGGTGGTGAGGCCGTCGGCGAGGGCAAGGAGGGCGCGGGCGGCGTGCTCTGGCGCGGCGGTCCCGGTGGCCTCGCCGATCAACCGGCTGCACAACGCCTGGAGTTCGGCGTAACTGGCGCGCAGGATGCCGGCCAGGCGCGGGGTGACCGCGGCCTGGGCGACGAAGGCCAGCCAGACGCGTGCCTCGGCGCGCTGCTCCTCCCGCAGCAGCGCGATCTCGGTCGCCGCGTGCCCCAGTGTCGTACGGGCCGACTGGGCGGGCGAGGCGACCAGTTGTGCCGTGACCCGGGTGGTGATCCGCTCGCCGATGTGGGTGAGTGCGAAGACCAGCATCTCCTCCTTGGTGCGGAAGCAGCGCTGGACGGCGCCCATGGACACCTCCGCGCGGGCCGCCACGTCCCGGAGCGTCACTCCTTCCAGGCCGCTCTCGTCGGCCAGTTGGCACACGGCGTCGGCGATCTGCCGGCGCCGGCTCTCGTGGTCCACCTGTCTGGGCATGCGGTGCTCCGTCTTTATTCGATGCGTGCGTATCGGTAACAAGGTTACGATGGCGAGGTAGTGATGCGCATGCATCGAAACGTCGTGTGACGCCGTCCGTGGCCTCCGCTGCCCGCTGAGCGCTGCCGTGGAGGCGGCCGGCCCCGCGACGGCGATGCGACGACGATGCGACGACGACGAAACGGTGAGGACTCACGGACATGCGTGATGCGCTCTGGAAGATGCCGGCCCGCGCCCAGGCGGCGGCGGTGCGCGCCGGGGAGGTGACCGCGGCGGAACTGGTCGAGGACCACCTGACGCGGATCGCCGAGGTCAATCCGGCGGTCAACGCCGTGACCCAACTGCTCGCCGACCGGGCGCGGGCGGATGCCGCGGAGACCGACCGACGGCGCGCCGCGGGCGCCGCGCTGGGCCCGCTGGCCGGTGTGCCGTTCACGGTCAAGGAGACCACCGACATCGAGGGCGTGCCGACGACCTTCGGCGTGGAGCAGTTCCGTGACCGCGTGGCGCGCGCCGACGCGCCCCCGGTGGCCCGGTTGCGCGCGGCTGGTGCCGTCCCCATCGGGCACAGCAACATGCCGACGCTGATCCTCGCCGGTGTGCACGCCCGCAGCGTCCTCTACGGGGACACCGCCAACCCCTGGGACCCGAAGGTCACTCCGGGCGGCTCCAGTGGCGGCGACGGTGCCGCGGTGGCCACCGGGATGGCCCCGCTCGGCCTGGGCAACGACTCCGGGGGATCGGTGCGCCTTCCCGCGTCCTTCTGCGGCGTCGCGGCACTGAAGCCGACCTATGGGAGGTTCGCCGCCGATCACCGCATCGGCTCCGACGATCCTTCCTTCGCCTCCCAAATCCTCGTCTCGGACGGCCCGTTGGCCCGTACGGTCGACGATCTGCGCCTGGCCTACGAGGTGCTCGCCGGCGCCGACCCGCGCGACCCGAGAGCGGTACCGATGCCCCCGTACGGCGAGCCGCTGCCGCGCCCCCTCAAGGTGGCGGTGGTGGCGGACCCGGGCGGGCGCGGTGTCCACCCGACCGTGCGCGCGGCGGTCGAGCGCGCCGCTGAGGCGCTTCGGGAGGCCGGGTACGAGGTGTGCGAGGGGCTCGACATGCCGCGGCTGGACGACGCCGTGGAGGTCTACGAGAGGCTCACCCGGGCCGAGTTCGCCACGACCTGGCCGGTGGTCAAGCCGCTGCTGGGGGAGGGCGGGCACCGCTACATCGAGCTGAGCATGGACGGGGCGGCCCCCGCCGAACTGCCCGAGTACCTGCGGCTCACCGGCGCGCGCCTGGGCATCCAGCGTGACTGGGCGGGCTTCCTGGACGCCTATCCGCTGGTTCTGGGGCCGGTGTTCACCGACCCGCCGTTCGTGCCGGGGGACGAGTCGCGGGACCTGGAGAGCCATCGGCGGGTGCAGAAGGCGCTGCGGCTGTGCACCGCGACCAGCTTCGTCGGGGTGCCCGCTGTGGCGGTGCCGACCGGAGTGGTGGACGGGCTCCCCTACGGTGTGCAGCTGATCGGGCGCGCCTATCGGGAGGACCTGTGCCTGACGGCCGCTGAGGAGGTGGAGCGGCGTCTTGGGGTGCTGACGCCCATCGATCCGCGGACGTAGGGGAGTTCGGGCCGGCGGGGAGCCCGTGCGCAGCGGATCTTGCGGTGCGCGGGCCGTACGATGGCGCGGTGCTGGTCAAGTGGATTCGCCTCACCGTCGTGGACCGTCAAGGTTTCGAGCGGGGGCAGCGGAAATGGGCCGGGCTCCTGGGCGAGCCCGGTTTCCGGGGGCAGGCCGGGGGCTGGAGCCGGTCCCGGCCCGGTGTCGCCCACCTGGTCGGCTTCTGGGAGAGCCGGTCGTTCTACGACTCCTTCATGGCGCGCTCGCACGACCGGTTGGCGGCCGCGCAGACCGGCACCTACAAGGACATCCAAGTGCGGCTGTTCGAGCACGAATTCGACGTGAAGGTGGGGTTCCGGCCGGCCTTCGGCGATGCGGACGTGCTGCGGCTGGCGCACTGCCAGGTGCGCCAGGACCGGGTGGACCACTTCGTGCTCATGCAGGAGAAGGTCTGGAATCCGGCGATGGCCGGGTCGCCCGGCATGCTCCGGGGGATGGTCGGGCGGGCTCCCGGTGAGGAGTTCCTGGTGCTGTCCATGTGGCAGTCGGCGGCCGAGCGCGGCAAGTACCGCCCTGAGCGGGTGGAACGGCTGGCGCTGCGGGCCCAGATAGCCGCGGACGTCCAGGCGATCGCGGGCGACGTGGTGCAGCTCGAACCCTCCTGGACGGTGTGAACCCCGAGGTCGGTCCGGCCGCCCGGGGGAGCGGGCCGCGGTGCCGGCCGCGATCATCGCGGGACCGGACGCGGCCGCCGCGGGGCGGGTGAACGAGGTGACGACCTCATGGGCGAGGGCGCGCAGATCGCCCTCCAGGGACCTGGTGTCGGGCGGCGGTCGGCGTTCCTCGCCCCGCCAGGTCCGGGGCGTCGGCGATCAGTCCCTCCAGGTCTCCCCAGCGGGCGGTGCGCCCGCCGGGCCGTCGCCCCTGACCTGCGTCTTCTCGGCGTCGCCGGACGACTGCGGCTCCCGTGGTGTCGGTGCGGGCGGTGTGTCGTCCGCGCCGTAACGGAACCCAAGTTGCGTTTGCGTCCCGTCGGGGTCAGCGGCGCAGGCGGTGGGCACCCCGCCACCCACGCCCGGCATGTACAGGGCAGGCGTTTTACGCTGGCCGCATGGCACGGCCCCGACGCATCGTCCTGCTCCGCCACGGCGAGTCCGTGGGGAACGTCGACGACACCGTCTACGAGCGCGAGCCCGACCACGCCCTCGCGCTGACCGCGAAAGGGCGGAGCCAGGCGGAGGACGCCGGCCGTGCCCTGCGCGCGATGTTCGACGGCGAACGGATCTCCGCCTATGTGTCGCCGTACCGCCGCACCCACCAGACCTTCCAGAGCCTCGGCCTGGACCCCGCGAAGGTCCGGGTCCGCGAGGAGCCCCGGCTCCGCGAACAGGACTGGGGCAACTGGCAGGACCGCGACGACGTACGGCGCCAGAAGGCCTACCGCGACGCCTATGGTCACTTCTTCTACCGCTTCGCACAGGGCGAGTCGGGCGCCGACGTCTACGACCGGGTCGGAGCCTTCCTGGAGAGCCTCTGGCGCAGCTTCGAGGACCCCCACCACCCACCCAACGTCCTGATCGTCACGCACGGCCTCACCATGCGGCTGTTCTGCATGCGGTGGTTCCACTGGACGGTCGCCGAGTTCGAATCGCTCTCCAACCCGGACAACGCCGAATGGCGCACCCTGCTCCTGGGCCCCGACGGCCGCTACAGCCTCGACCGCCCCTTCGACCGCTGGTGTGAGCCCGAGTCTTACGGCGTCACCGGTTAAAGTGCACAGCGATGACGACCCCTGACCCCCGTGACGCGGAGCGCTGTGCGCGGGCTCTGGCGAGCCTGCGCGGCCTCTCCGTGGGCGACGCCCTCGGATCGCAGTTCTTCGTCCCCGCCCACTACCCCGTCCTCAAGCGCCGCGAACTGCCGCCCGGCCCCTGGCGGTGGACCGACGACACCGAGATGGCCTGCTCCGTCCTGGCCGTGCTCACCACGCACTACCGCGTCGACCAGGACGCCCTGGCCCGCTCGTTCGCCGAGCACCACGACGCCGGCCGCGACTACGGCCCGGCCGTCGACCGCCTCCTCCGCCAGATCCGCGAGGGCGGCGACTGGCACGAACTGGCCGCCGCGCTCTTCAACGGCCACGGCTCCTGGGGCAACGGCGCCGCCATGCGTATCGCCCCCCTCGGCGCCTGGTACGCCGACGACCCCGAGCAGGCCACCCACCAGGCGGAGATCTCCGCCTACCCCACCCACCAGCACCGCGAGGCCGTCGTCGGCGCCATGGCCGTGGCCGCCGCCGCCGCGCTGGTCGCCGACCCGGCGCGCACCCTCCGCCCCGAGGAACTGATCGACGGCGTGCTGGCCCTCATCCCGCGCAGCGCCGTCCAGGCCGGCCTGCGCCGGGCCCGCGACATGCTCGACTACGGCGACCCCGGCACCGTCGCCGCCGTCCTCGGCTGCGGGCGCCGCACCAGTGCCCACGACACCGTCCCGTTCGCCCTCTGGGCCGCCGCCCGCCACCTCGGCGACTACGAGCAGGCGTTCTGGACCACCGCCCGGGCAGGCGGCGACGTCGACACCACCTGCGGCATCGTCGGCGGCATCGTGGCCGCGTCCCCCAACGGCGCCCCGCCCCGGGAATGGCTCGACCGCGCCGAGTCGCTCCCCTCCTGGGCGCCCACCCTCTGACCCCTGCTCCCAGCTCGCACAACGGGCCGTCCCCAGCGGCCACTTCATGCCCTGAAGGCCGCCGTGACGTGCCCCCGTGCACCTCTCCTCCTGCCTGTCGGTGGGTGCGTCGGACCGGCTCGTCGGGGCCTCCGCCGGCGTCCGCGGACCCCGCCTCCGGATCCGGTGCGGACGGCCGCGTCGAATAGGCGTAATCTGGCTGGCGCCATGCCGTACGAGCCTCCCACTCACACCGTTGAGCGATCACTGCGCGCCACCACGGGCGCCAAGATCGTCGTAGGGATCGACGAGGTCGGGCGCGGAGCCTGGGCCGGTCCGGTCAGTGTCTGCGCCGCCATCACCGGTCTGCGCCGGCCGCCGGACGGACTCACCGATTCCAAGCTGCTGACCCCCAAGCGCCGCACCGAACTCTGCAAGGTGCTCGCCGACTGGGTCACCTCGTACGCCCTGGGGCACTCCTCCCCGGAGGAGATCGATGCCCTGGGAATGACCGCTGCGCTCCGGCTCGCCGCCGTACGCGCCCTGGAGGCGCTCCCGGTCCGACCGGACGCGGTCATCCTCGACGGCAAGCACGACTACCTGGGCGCGCCGTGGCGGGTCCGGACGGTCATCAAGGGCGACCAGTCCTGCATCGCGGTCGCCGCCGCGTCCGTGATCGCCAAAGTGCGGCGGGACGCCATGATGGCCGAACTCGGCCTGGGGTACGCCGACTTCGACTTCGCAGCCAACGCCGGCTACCCCTCGCCGACCCACCGCACCGCCCTGGAGCAGTACGGTCCCACGCCGTACCACCGGGTGTCGTGGTCCTACATGGACGCCCTGCCCCGGTGGCAGCACCTCAAGAAGGTGCGTGTCACCCCCGAAGCAGCCGCTCTGGAGGCCGGTGGCCAACTCGGCTTCGACTTCTGAGCGGAGCGGAGCGGGAATTCGGTACCCGCTGTCATGTCCCCGCACCTACGTTTGATAGACATCCTTTTATGCCTCTCATCCCCGAGGAGCCTCAGATTCACGAGAGTGTCCCGGGTCCCCGCGCAACTCCGGCCGCCGGCCGCACCGCGCCGACCCCCCGTCCTGTCCCCGGTCCCCGCCCCGCCCCGCCGCGAGGCGCACCCGCGTCCAGTGCCCGTCCCGGCAAGCCCGGACCGGCCGCTCCGCCGCGAGGGCCGGTCCCTGCCCCGCCGACGCAGCGCACGGGCTCCCCGCAGCCTCCCGCCGCCGCGACCGGCACCGCCGACGGCGCCCAGCTCCAGCTGATCCCGGCGCCCGCCGGCGGAGCCATCGACGCCGCCGACGAAACCGTCGACCTGCTCCTGGATTCCGGCCGCGCGCCGGGCGAGATCCTGGTGCTGACCACCGGCGAGAACCACCCGTGGGCGGCCCACGAACTGTCCTTCGGTGAGGCGTCCTACTGGGCGCAGCACGACGCGGCCGACGACGTGTTCTACGCGGACGCCGGCGCCGAACGCATCACCGGGCGTCCCGTCGTGGTCGTCGCCGCCAACGGCGACAGCGACGAGGTCACCGCGCGGGTGCTGCCCGCCGCCATGGCCCGTGCCGGCGTGCTGCTGATCGTCTGCGGTGACCCGCAGCAGATCAACGCCGTGCTCGGCGCGAACGCCTGACCAACACCAGCCCGACACGGCCCGCCGGCCCTTTATGGCCGGTCGGGCTCGTTCGCGCGCCCGGATACCGGGCACCCGCCCGGGCATTCCACTGTGGTCACCGCGGCACCGTGCGCCGGCGCGTCTCGGTCGCGCCGCCGCCGGCGCGCCGGGGCGTGCTCCGGACGGTGCGCGGCTGCTCGCCCGGCGCCGCGGTCCGCACCTCCGGGGCGCACTGCGGGGCCACCGGGTCCCGGCCGGCCGGGACGGCCGGCCCGCCTGCCTGTGGGGGCGCGTCCCAGGGGGCTGCCCACTCCGGGCCGGGAACGTGACCGGTGGCATGCGTCGCTCCGGCCCCGTCGGCCGTGCCGCGCCGGCGGCCACCGCGCACCGCGTCCGGGCCGCTCCCGGACTTCCGAGGAGAGGGGCCCCTGGGCCGTCGCCCGCCCCGCCCCTCGCCCAGCACCTGCCAACGGTCCCGCGTCAGCGCGATGAACGCCCCGCAGCGGAGCCCGTGCAGCGTGCAGGCGTCGCGCAGACCCCACATCCATGCCCCGTCCGCCTCCGTCCACCGGGGCTCGCCGTCCCGGCAGTGGAGCAACACCGCCGTCCGCACCGGGACGCGCAGCCGCAGATCGTGCGGGATGATCCGGCGCAGCTGCGCCAACAGCGCGTTGCGGTACGCCCAGCCGTCGGGAGCCGTCGCCGGCCCGCTGAACGACGCGCTGGCGATGACCCGTTCCTGAGGATCCAGCACCGCCACGATCACCGTGCTCGGCCCGGGAAGATGGCGGGCGTACAGATCGGTGACGACCGCGCGGGGCGCGCGCAGCAGCGGGATTCCGGCCGATGCCCACTCCGCCGGTTCCAGCAGTCGCCCCCCTCGGGCGGTGGGGCCGGCCGACTCGGGCGGTGGATCCTGCGGGGGCCGGGCGAATCCGAAGGCCAATCGTCCTCCCTTCGTCTGCGCGTCCGCGCTACGGGCCGCGGCCGGTCGCGCCGGCGCACCGCGGCACGCCCCTGGCGGACCGCGAACGGCCGGATACCGGGAAGCGCTTCCCATTCTCGCCGCTCGCACAGGCATGCGGCAACGAGCAATTCCCCACGCCCGGCCGGAAATCCGCGCTGCGGCACCGCCGTCCCAGCCCTCCGCACTCGCCGCACTGCCACTGCCGCGGCCGCCGCATCGTCGGACTCCGGTCCGCCTGGGCCCTGCCAAATCGGCATCGGTCGTGGGTGATTGCCCAGCTGATGGCCGGCGGTCGCCCCAACACCCGTCCGGCCGCGACCGGTTCACCCTTCGCGGTTCCCCGGCATCGCGGGCAGCCGGCGGTGGTCCAGGTCGAAAGGGGCGCTGGCCCACGTCGTAAAACGTGACGACCGGGGAGGGGCGCGGTGGGGCGCTCCGGACATGACGATCGGGGAGCGGTGCGGTGGGGCGCTCCGGTCCGGCCGACCCCGTCGGTGTGCGGTCGGCGGACCACCTGTGAGCCGACTGCCACGGTGGGTGAACTGGCTCATCGTCCCCGCCATCCGGTTGCATGGGGGTATGGACAACCTGGAGCTCCGCACCGAAGCCGACATCATCCTCGCCGAGCTCGTCGGTGCCCCTGGGGGCGCCGCGCGGCTGCGGGAGGACCAGTGGCAGGCGGTGTCGGCCCTGGTGGAGGAGCGCCGGCGCGCCCTGGTGGTGCAGCGGACGGGCTGGGGGAAGTCGGCGGTGTACTTCGTCGCCACCGCCCTGCTGCGTCGGCGCGGCTCCGGCCCGACGGTGATCGTCTCGCCGCTGCTGGCGTTGATGCGGAACCAGGTCGAGGCGGCGGAGCGGGCCGGTATCCGGGCGCGCACCATCAACTCGGCCAACCCCGAGGAGTGGGACGCGATCCACCAGGAGGTCGAGCGCGGCGAGACCGATGTCCTTCTCGTGAGTCCGGAACGTCTGAATTCCGTGGATTTCCGGGACCGGATGCTGCCCAAGCTCGCGGCCACGACCGGTCTGCTGGTGGTCGACGAGGCGCACTGCATCTCCGACTGGGGCCACGATTTCCGCCCCGACTACCGTCGGCTGCGGGCGATGCTGGCCGATCTTCGGCCCGGTGTGCCGGTGCTGGCCACCACCGCGACGGCCAACGCGCGGGTCACCGCGGATGTCGCGGAGCAGTTGGGCACCGGCGCCGGCGAGGCCCTGGTGCTGCGCGGCCCGCTGGAGCGGGAGAGTCTGCGGCTGGGCGTGGTCCGGTTGCCGGACGCCGCCCACCGGCTCGGCTGGCTCGCCGAGCACCTGGACGAGCTGCCGGGCTCCGGGATCATCTACGCGCTGACGGTGGCCGCGGCCGAGGAGGCCACCGCGTACCTCCGCCAGCGCGGCTTCCCGGTGGCCTCCTACACGGGACGCACCGAGAACGCCGAGCGCCTGCAGGCCGAGACCGACCTCCTGGAGAACCGGGTCAAGGCGCTGGTCGCCACGTCCGCGCTGGGCATGGGCTTCGACAAGCCGGACCTGGGATTCGTGCTCCACCTCGGCTCGCCGTCCTCGCCGATCGCCTACTACCAACAGGTCGGCCGCGCCGGGCGCGGTGTCGAGCACGCCGATGTGCTGCTGCTGCCGGGCAAGGAGGACGAGGCCATCTGGCGCTACTTCGCCGACACCGCCTTCCCGCCCGAGGCGCAGGTGCGGCAGACCCTCGCGGCCCTCGCCGACGCGGGCCGGCCGCTGTCCGCGCCGGCCCTGGAGGCCGCGGTGGACCTCCGGCGGAGCCGGCTGGAGACGATGCTCAAGGTCCTCGACGTGGACGGCGCCGTGCGACGGGTCAAGGGCGGCTGGGAGAGCACCGGCCGGCCGTGGACGTACGACGCGGAGCGCTATGCCTGGGTGGCGCGGCAGCGGGCGGCCGAGCAGCAGGCCATGCGCGACTACGTGAGCACGGACCGGTGCCGGATGGAGTTCCTGCGCCGGCAGCTGGACGACGAGGGGGCGACCTCGTGCGGCCGTTGCGACAACTGCGCGGGCACCTGGGCCGATTCGGCCGTTTCCGCGGAGACGCTGACGGCGGCGGCGAAGGAACTGGACCGCCCGGGGGTGGAGGTCGAGCCGCGTCGGATGTGGCCGACGGGGATGTCGGCACTGGGCATCGACCTCAAGGGACGCATCCCGGCCACGGAGCAGTGCGCCACCGGGCGTGCCCTGGGGCGGCTCTCGGACATCGGCTGGGGCAACCGCCTGCGCCCGCTGCTCGCGGAGAACGCGCCCGACGGGCCGGTCCCCGACGACGTCCTGCGGGCCGCGGTGGACGTCCTCGCCGACTGGGCGCGGTCTGCCGGGGGTTGGGCGTCGAACGCGCCGGACGCCGTCGCGCGCCCGGTGGGTGTCGTCGCGGTGCCGTCCCTGGTGCGCCCGCAACTGGTCGGCTCCCTCGCCCAGGGGATCGCGACGATCGGCCGCCTCCCCTTCCTGGGCGCACTGACGTACACCGGGCTGAGCGATGTGCACAAGGCGCATCGGAGCAACTCCGCGCAACGCCTGAGGACTTTGGCCGGCGCCTTCACCGTCTCGGAGGAACTGGCCGGTGCGCTGGCCGCCTCTCCGGGCCCCGTCCTGCTCGTGGACGACTACACGGACTCCGGCTGGACCCTTGCCGTCGCCGCCCGCCTGCTCCGCCAGGCCGGCAGCGCACAGGTCCTTCCGCTGGTCCTCGCCGCGGCGGGCTGAGCGTGATGACGTCGAGGGGCTGAGAGGACCGGTCGGGGCGAGGCGCGAACCGAGACCGGACACCCCACGGGTGACCACTCCTCTCGCGAGGCGTACGAGGAGTCCAAGGAGTCCTCGTACGCTCCGCGAGGCCTGCCGGTCCGCATGGTGGAGGCCGGATGGCGGGGGTGGAAGACACCGCGCGCTGTTCTCTCTATGAAGGGTGCAGACCGGCCGATAGGCGCTCCGTCCCATGCTCGGGGCCGGCCGCTCCGGCACGCAGGTCTTGTTGGCCTTGTCGCTCATGTCGCCAGGCAACCCGATGCCACCGCCATCGCGCCAACTCCCGCCGCAGGCTGTGGAAAACGACCGCCGCGAGTTATCCACAGGGGTCGCGGAACGCCGCTCGGCCGCGGGATCTTCGCACCATGAATCCGCACAGCGAACCGCACCAGCCCGGCATCGAAGCCCCCCACCTCCACGACCACACCGCCGACCACCGCACTGCCGAGTACGCCGACACCCCCAACCAGAGCGCTCCCGACACGGGCGACCCCGCCTCCTCGTCCGCGCCCACGGTGGACACGGGCCCGCCCGGCGGCCGTGACGACACCCCGCCCACCCCGTACGACCCGCCCGGCCCCGCCCTCTCCTGCAGCGCCGACGACCGACCCACCGACTCGGCTGTCCCCGACGACTCCACGGCAACCACCGCCCCGCCCGGCCTCGCCGATCCGTCCACCGAGCCGCAGGTCATTCTGCGTGGCTCCGCAGACCTCGCCGACGCGCTGCCCTACCTCCTCGGCTTCTATCCGGACGACAGCCTCGTGATGGTCGCCCTGCACGGCGAGCGTGCCCGCTTCGGCGGCCGCCTCCGACTCGGCATTCCCACCGACCCGTCCCATTGGCCCGATGTCAGCGACCAACTCGCCGACTGTCTGATCTCCGGTGCCCGCAAGCGCGCCGGCCGCCTCGTCGGCATCCTCGTCTTCCTCTGCCAGGAACCGGCACCGGGCGAGAGTGGCCAGGACGTCAAGGAGCGTCTCCGCCCCCTGGCCCAGCGACTGCGCACCGCCTGCGGCTCCCTGGACGTCCCGGTCCTCGAAGCCCTCTGCCTCTCCAACGGCCGCTTCTGGTCCTACTGTTGCCCCGACTACCGCTGCTGTCCCGCCGACGGCACCCCCTTGCTCCTTCCCGGCACGTCCGTGATGGCAGCGGCCGCCGCCTACGCCGGCATGCCGGTGCGCGGTTCGCTCAAGGAGATGGAAGCCCGCCTGGCGCCCCGCATCGGGCCGCGGGGCGCCGACCAGGAGAAAGCACTGGACGACGCGGCGGCCGCCCTCCTGCCGCGGATGCTCCGACCGGACCACGCCGCCGGCGTCCGACGGGACACCCTCGAACTGGCCGACGCGATGATCCACCGGTTCCGCCAGGACACCCCCGCCGGCAGCAACCGCGCGAGGGACGCCTGCGACGACGCGCTGATCACCGACGCCGAGGCCGCCACCCTCATCCTCGGCCTCCAGGACCGCGCCACCCGCGACCGGGCCGCGGAATGGATGGACGGCTCCGATGCCGCGGCGGCCCTCCGGGTCTGGCGCGCCCTCGCCCGCCGCTGCGCCGGCGGCTACGCCGAATACGCCGCGGCGCCCCTGACCCTCGCCGGCTGGGTCTGCTGGTCCATGGCGGACGGCCCCTCCGCGCGTGTGGCCCTCAGCCGGGCCGTGACCACCGATCCCGACTGCCTCTTCGCCCAACTGCTGCACCGCGCCCTCAATGAGGGCCTGGACCCCGAGCCGCTGCGCCGCTGCCTGCGCCAGCAGCGCGAGGAGGCCGAGACCCCTGGCGATGCCGAGACCACCGGTGAAGCCGAGACCACCGGTGAGGCCGAGGCGGCCGCACCGGCCCGGCGGCAGCCGGTGCAGCGACCGGCACCGTCGCGGCAGGGAAGCACCGTCCGTCCCCGCGGCTCCCGGGGTGGCACGGGCCCCGGCTCCCGCACGACCGGAGCCTCGGGCGCCCGCCGGGCCGGGAAGGGCGGTGACCGAAGTCGACGGTGAGGGCACGGGGCACGGTGCGGTCGGCGTGACCTGGGCGACGGCCGCACCGTTCACCTGGGTGGCGCAGGCCGTCCGGAGCCCGACCTCACCAGGGAGCGCAGAGCGTGCCAGGGATTCCCACCACCCCGCCGGCCCACCGGCCCACCGGAGACCGGCGCGCCCCGGCGGCCCGGATCCCCCAGCCCCAGCCCGTCCACGCGGCGCTGGTCTGCATCGCCCTGCCGTCGCTCACCGTGTCGTCCAGTACGGGACAGTTGACCGGTCAGGGCCTGGACGGCTGCTACCGCGACGGCCGACGGGTCCTCTCCCGCTGCGAGGTGCGGACCGCCGGCGGTGAACTGTTCCCGGTCCAGGGGCGGTTGATCGCCGCGGACCGTGCCCAGTTCACCGGTGTGATCCGCCGGTCCGGCGAGCGGGGGCCGGACCCGGAGATCCGGATGGAGCGGCTGCGCTGCGCCGACGGCACCGAACGGATCACCTTCCACAGCAGCGCCACCCGGTCCATCCGGCTGCCGGTCGAGATCCACCTGGGCACCGACCTGGCAGACCTCGGCGCCGTCGCCGTCGGGCTCCCTGGTCCCGAACTCCGCGCCGCCGTCCACGGATCCGGTCTGCGCTGGTCGGGCCGCGGAGCCCATGCGGTGGTGACCGCCATCCCCACGCCCCAGGACGCCCTGGCCTCCGCGGGTCTGCTCCGCTGGGAACTGGACCTGCCCCCCGGCGGCCGGCACACGCTCGAACTCCGTCCCCGCCTGGAACACTGCGCGGCCGGTCCGGGCGGGGACACCTCCGTCCCCGTCCCGCGCACCGGGCCCGCCCGGTCCCGTACCCGCAGCGAACGGCCGCCGCGCTCCTGGTCCGCAGCCCGCCTGGAGTGCGACGACCACCGCGCCGACGCCCTCCTGGCCGGCAGCCTCGACGACCTGCACGGCCTGCTCATGCGCGATCCCGCTCTGCCCACGGACGTCTTTGTCGCCGGCGGCTTCCCCTGGCGCTGCGGCCTGGCCCCGGCGGACGCCCTGTGGGCGGCCCGGATGCTGCTTCCTCTCGGCACCCGGCTCGCAGCCGGCACCCTGTGCACCCTCGCCCGCACCCAACAGATCGCCCCAGGGGCGGATTTCGGCCGTATTCCCGGCCCTCTCCGGGACGCCGGGCCGCACGCCCCGCCCGACTGCACCGGCATCGAGGCGACGCTCCTCTTCCCGACGGTCCTCGCCGAGGCCCGCCGCTGGGGCCTGCCCGACCACGAGACCGAACGGCTGCTGCCCGCCGCCGAACGCTGCCTCCAGTGGCTCCGCACCGCCACCGACCCCCGGGGCGGTGACCGCGGCGGCTACCTCCCCGACCCCGCACCGGATGGCCCGTACCGCTGCGAGACCCAGGCCCACGCCCATCGCGCCGCGGTCCTCGGCGCCGATCTCCTCGACGCCTGCGGATCTCCTGGTGCCGACGGGCTCCGCGACTGGGCGGCGGAGTTGCGCGCCCGCTTCCGCACGGACTTCTGGCTGGAGGACCGAACCGGCGGCCGCCCCGCCGCCCTGCTCACCAGCGACGGCCGCCCCGTACCGCACCTTGGCGCCGGCGCCGCCCACCTCCTCGACACCGGCCTGGTCGGCGGCGGAACCTACGCCCCCGGCCTGCTGAACGCGCTCCAGACCGACCAACTGTCCAGCCTGCTCCGCGGCCCCGCCATGGACTCCGGATGGGGCCTGCGCGGACTCGGCGCCAAGGAGGGCGGCTACAACCCGTTCGGCCACCGCAGCGGAGCGGTCCGCGTCCACGAAACCGCCGTCGCCGCCGCCGGACTGGCCGCCGCCGGTCGCGACGCCGCCGCAGGCGCCCTGGCCAAGGGGCTCCTCGACGCCGCTGAGAGCTTCGGTCACCGCCTCCCCGAGATGTTCGCGGGCGACCAACGCACCGCCGGCGGCGTCCCGGTTCCGCACCCGGCGGCCTGCCGTCCCGCGGCTGTCGCCGCCGCCGGCGCGGTGCACATACTCATCGCCCTCGCCGGGCTACGTCCTGATGTCCCCGCCGGGACGGTCGCCGTCCGCCCGCTCGGCACCGCCCCGCTCGGCGCGATGCAACTGACCGGACTCACCCTCGCCGAGCAGCCCTTCGCGGTACGCGTCAGCCGGCTCGGAATGGGGATGGTCGAGGAGGCCGCGGACGGTCTGCAGCTGAGGTCGTGAAGGACGCAACGCCTGTTTATCGTCAGGCGGACGACTATGATCGCGACATGCCTCCCTACGACCCGTCGGCCTTCCCGTCCTTTGCTGTCACCGTCGACCTGGTCGTGCTCACCGTGCGCCGCCACGCCCTGTGTGCGTTGGCCGTTCGCCGTGGTGAGCCGCCGTTCCAGGGCCGCTGGGCCCTGCCGGGCGGTTTCGTCCGGGCCGACGAGGACCTGGCGGAGGCGGCCGCTCGGGAGCTCGTCGAGGAGACCGGCCTGCACGCCTGCCCGCCCGAGGGCACCCCGCCGCCGGCGTACGGCGCGCACCTCGAACAGCTCGCCACCTACGGCGCCCCCAAGCGCGACCCCCGCATGCGTGTGGTCAGCGTCGCGCATCTCGTCCTCGCCCCCGATCTGCCCGCTCCCCGGGCCGGCGGCGACGCCCACAGCGCCCGCTGGGCCCCCGTCGAAACCCTCCTGGACCAGGACGGCAACGCCCACGCCCGCGAAGGCGAGCTGGCCGCCCCACTGGCCTTCGACCACGGCCGCATCCTCGCCGACGGAGTGGAGCGCGCCCGCTCGAAGATCGAATACTCCTCGCTCGCCACGGCCTTCTGCCCGCAGGAGTTCACCGTCGGCGAGCTGCGCCGCGTCTACGAGGCGGTATGGGGCGTCGCACTCGACCCCCGCAACTTCCACCGCAAGGTGACCGGCACCCCCGGCTTCCTGGTCCCCACCGGCGGCACCACCACCCGTCAGGGCGGCCGCCCTGCCCAGCTCTTCAGCGCCGGCGGCGCGACCCTGCTCAACCCGCCGATGCTGCGACCGGAGGTCTGACCACCACCCGCGCCCGCATCACCACGCCAGGCATGCAGCCCCCATGGCGTCAGCGAGCCGCCTGTGAAGTCACCGCCCCCGGTGACTTCACAGGCAGACACGACACCGGTGACGACCTCGCGGGCCCGATCCGCACGGTGACTTGGCGTCGTCGATGCCCCGACGACTTCGGCCCTCGCCGCAACGCATCAATTCCCGCGCATCCTCACGACCACCACCGGGCTCGTAACACCCATCCCGCCAACTCCCTTGCCCGCCGGATTCACTGACCGCCGAACGTTGCTCCGCGCGTTGCAGCGCACAGCACTGATCCGTCCCATGAAGGCAGCCCTCCTCGCCTTCCGGAAGCGGCCCGGTCGCGACGCCCATGACACCGCTGACACCCCAACCCCTGGGCTGTGCAAGGGTGTTGATCGCCCTGCCCTCGGCTGTACTTGTGTGTTCACCGTGCTAACGGGCAAGGGGTGCCGGCCGGCCAAAAAGCCCGTTTCCAGGCCCAGTTGTTGCACCCCTTGCCCACAACTCGCCGCCGAAAGCGCGTTTCTTTCCGATAAAGCGTCAATTGCGAGATAACGGGCGATCACCCTTTCGTGTGCTTTTCACCAAAGACCTCAAGGCCGTTCAAGGCGACGCCGACAAAGGATGCGTGAGTACCCTTGCGCACACCATGATGACCGCGGCTCGCCCCGGCGATACCGGCCTCGCAGGCCCGGGCGAGCTTGACCGCTACCCCTACGCCAACGCAGCCAACGCGACCGGCCAGGACCGCGCAGAGCGCGTCTCGTCGGTCTGGGAAGGCACCGAGGCAGACATCGGCCGGGTCGGCCGGCGCGCGGCGGGTAACCGCGGCCGCGGACTCCACGGCCAACTCGTCCAGCAGCTCGGCCAGATGATCGTCTCCGGCGATCTCGGCGCCGACCGCCCGCTCGTCCCCGAGGAGATCGGCCAGCGCTTCGAGGTCTCCCGCACCGTCGTCCGCGAGTCACTGCGCGTCCTCGAAGCCAAGGGCCTGGTGAGCGCCCGCCCCAACGTGGGCACCCGGGTGCGCCCGGTCAGCGACTGGAACCTCCTCGACCCCGACATCATCGAATGGCGCGCCTACGGGCCGCAGCGCGACGACCAGCGCCGTGAGCTGTGCGAGCTGCGCTGGACGATCGAGCCGCTCGCCGCCCGGCTCGCCGCCGGACACGGTCGTGAGGACATCCAGCAGCGGCTCGCGGACATGGTCGAGATCATGGGCCACTCCGCGGCGCAGGGCGACACCATGACCTTCTCGCGCGCCGACGCCGAGTTCCACACCCTGCTTCTCCAGCTCGCCGGCAACCGCATGCTGGAGCACCTCGCGGGCATCGTCACCTCCGCCCTGCACGTCTCCGGCGGGTCCGGCGGCTGCGAGCGGCCGGTCGAGGCGTCGGTGGGTCAGCACATGAGGGTCGTCGACGCCATCGGCTCCGGCGACGCCACCGCCGCCGAATCGGCGATGCGCCAGCTCCTCGCCGGCCACGGCGAGGCCGGCGGCCAGGGCGCAGGGGCGCCCGTGGACCACGTCGTCCCGGCGCCGCGCGAGCACTGAGGGCTCGCACCCGAGCACGTGCGGACCGTGAGCGCCGTGCAGCCTCGTGCCCCTACGCCTCTGGCGAGGACGCGCCGTACGCGCCGAAGGAGCGCAAGATCGCCGGATCCGGGACGACGACCGGATCCGGCGGAATGCTTTGGGAGGATTGCACCGCATATGACGGGGAAGGGGCTGTTATGGGGTGTGACTCGGGCCACGCAGATTGGCCGTAACGCTCTCCGGGGAAGCGCGATGACGTAAGAGGTGATAGCCGAGGAGGGAATACGAGCGGCGTTCGTGACGCTGTTCAACTCCCCGGTTGCCCCTGCGCCGTCGGTCCATCCCCACCGGCGGTCGTCGGCTCCGACCCACAGTGGACGGGGTCGGAAGCCGTTTCCATCGTTCCGAGAGGTTGTTCGTGTCGGCCAGCACATCCCGTACGCTCCCGCCGGAGATCGCCGAGTCCGAGTCTGTGATGGCGCTCATCGAGCGGGGAAAGGCAGATGGGCAGATCGCCGGCGATGACGTGCGTCGGGCCTTCGAGGCTGACCAGATTCCGCCAACCCAGTGGAAGAACGTTCTGCGCAGCCTCAACCAGATCCTCGACGAGGAGGGTGTGACGCTGATGGTCAGTGCCGCAGAGGCGCCCAAGCGCACCCGCAAGAGCGTCGCAGCGAAGAGTCCGGCGAAGCGCACCGCCACCAAGACCGTCGCGGCCAAGACCGCCACGGTGAAGAAGACCACCACCGCGTCGGCCGCCTCCATGGCGGACCCGGCCTCCGGTGAGTCCGAGGCCGCACCTGCGAAGAAGGTCGCGGCGAAGAAGACGACCGCCAAGAAGACGGTCGCGAAGAAGACCACGGCCAAGAAGGCCACCGCCAAGAAGGCCGGGTCCAAGAAGGACGTCGACGACCTGCTCGACGACGACCTGACCGAGGAGACCCCGGCGCCCGGCAAGGGTGAGGCCGCCGAGCCCGAGGGTGCCGAGAACGCCGGCTTCGTGCTGTCGGACGAGGACGAGGACGACGCCCCCGCCCAGCAGGTCGCCGCGGCCGGCGCCACCGCCGACCCGGTCAAGGACTACCTCAAGCAGATCGGCAAGGTCCCGCTGCTCAACGCCGAGCAGGAGGTGGAGCTCGCCAAGCGCATCGAGGCCGGTCTGTTCGCCGAGGACAAGCTCGCCAACAGCGACAAGCTCGCGCCGAAGCTCAAGCGTGAGCTGGAGATCATCGCCGAGGACGGCCGCCGGGCGAAGAACCACCTTCTGGAGGCCAACCTCCGACTGGTCGTCTCCCTGGCCAAGCGGTACACCGGCCGCGGCATGCTCTTCCTGGACCTGATCCAGGAGGGCAACCTCGGTCTGATCCGCGCGGTCGAGAAGTTCGACTACACCAAGGGCTACAAGTTCTCGACCTACGCGACGTGGTGGATCCGCCAGGCCATCACCCGCGCCATGGCCGACCAGGCCCGGACGATCCGCATCCCCGTCCACATGGTCGAGGTCATCAACAAGCTGGCGCGCGTCCAGCGCCAGATGCTCCAGGACCTGGGCCGCGAGCCCACCCCGGAGGAGCTGGCCAAGGAACTGGACATGACCCCCGAGAAGGTCATCGAGGTCCAGAAGTACGGCCGCGAGCCGATCTCCCTGCACACCCCTCTGGGTGAGGACGGCGACAGCGAGTTCGGTGACCTCATCGAGGACTCCGAGGCGGTCGTCCCGGCCGACGCTGTCAGCTTCACGCTCCTCCAGGAGCAGCTGCACTCGGTGCTGGACACCCTCTCCGAGCGCGAGGCCGGCGTCGTCTCCATGCGCTTCGGCCTCACCGACGGCCAGCCCAAGACGCTCGACGAGATCGGCAAGGTCTACGGCGTCACCCGCGAGCGGATCCGGCAGATCGAATCCAAGACGATGTCGAAGCTGCGTCACCCGTCGCGGTCCCAGGTGCTGCGGGACTACCTCGACTAGCCCCAACGGCTCCGATCGCCCTGCGAGCCCGGTCCTCCACCCCGGTGGAAGGCCGGGCTCGCGGCCGTCCGGGTGCGGGGCGCGCCCGTTTGGGTCACCCTGGGTGAGCGACCACTGTCCTGGAGTCAGGAGTCCGTCATGCGCCCGACCGTCCGAGCAGCCCTCGGTGCCCTCGCGCTGATCCTCGCCGTGCCGGCCCCGGCGGTCGCGGACGAGGTGGTGGTCGGGGGAAAGCCCGTCAGTCCCGCACAGAGCCCCTGGGTGGTGGCTCTGGCCTCGCATCAGCGGTTCGGGAGCAAGCGCTCCGGACAGTTCTGCGGTGGCGCGCTGGTCGGGCACGCGACGGTGGTGACGGCTGCGCACTGCCTGGGGCGGGAGGTCCTCGGGCTGCCCTGGCGGAGTGTGAAGGACCTCAGGGTCGTCGTGGGGCGCAGCAACCTCTCCGGCAAGGGCGGTCAGGAGGTCAAGGTCGCCAAGGTGTGGGTCAATCCGCGCTACAACACCTGGACCAATGCGGATGACATGGCCGTTGTCACCCTGGTGAAGCGGGTCTCGAACCAGCCGATCCCGATAGCGAGGCGGAACGATGGCGCCTATGCCCCCGGCGGCGTGGCCACGGTCTACGGATGGGGCGACATGACGGGTGACGGCAGCTACGCATCACGGCTGCGGTCGGCGAGAGTGAACGTCCTGAGTGACGCGGTGTGCGCGCGGGCCTATCCGGGCAGCGCCGATGGGACGTACAAGGCGGCCTCGATGGTGTGCGCGGGGGAGGCCAAGGGCGGGCGCGATGCCTGCCAGGGGGACAGCGGTGGGCCGCTGGTGGTGAACGGGCGGCTGGTGGGGCTGGTGTCGTGGGGCACCGGCTGTGGGCGCCCGGGCAGCCCCGGTGTCTATACGCGGGCGTCCGCGCTGCTTCCGGCCGTGCTGGCGCACGGCGCCGGCTGAGCGGTGCCCGGGGCCCGGTGCGGGCGGGAGCGCACGAGTGCGGGCGGTCTTCCGGATGATGCCGGGAAGACCGCCCGTCGCACGGCGTGAGCCGCTACTCGCTCGTCGTGGTTGCGAGGTGTCAGCGTTCCTCTTCGGTTGCGGACCTCGGGGTGGCGGTGAGCCGCTCCGTCTCGTCCTGTATTTCCGCGGCGATCTTCTTGAGTTCTGGCTCGAACTTGCGGCCGTGGTGGGCGCAGAAGAGCAGTTCTCCGCCGGACATCAGGACGACGCGCAGGTATGCCTGGGCGCCGCAGCGGTCGCACCGGTCAGCGGCCGTCAGCGGGCTCGCGGGTGTCAGAACAGTAGTCACGTCGCCTCTTCTCTAGCTCGACGAGCTGTCGTACCAGGGTCAACATCCAACCAGGCCGAAAACGTTCCCGCTCGTGCCTTTTCCCCGAAAAAATTCTTCCGAGGGGCCGGGTGCTGCCGGGTGGCGGCGAATGAGCCGTAGTGCGTGGTGGTCTGATTCACGTTGGTTGTTGGAGTCTGCCCTCCCGGCTGGCTTGCCGGTTGTTGATGAGGACGTGCCCGGAGCCTAAATGGTTCATGCCTCGAAGGGAACGTGATGTGCACGTCACCCGGACGTCACCCCAACGAGCGATCGAACGTACGAACGAAATTCTACTACCATGGTCACGCTCATGGGTGGCGTCACATCGGCTCTACTAGGCCTCGGTACCCTCTGACCGGCGACACCGCCACAACCGAGTCCGTGGAATGCGGACTGCCAGAAATTCAGCGAGGAGCGAACCGCGTGACCGCCGAGATGTCCGTGCCGTCCACCGCAGTGCTGACCGGGGCAGACCGGGACGGTTCTAACTACACCGCGCGGCATCTGCTCGTCCTCGAGGGTCTGGAAGCCGTCCGGAAGCGCCCAGGCATGTACATCGGCTCGACGGACAGTCGCGGCCTGATGCACTGCCTGTGGGAAATCATCGACAATTCCGTCGACGAGGCGCTCGGCGGCTACTGCGACCACATCGAGGTGATCCTCCACAACGACGGGTCCGTGGAGGTCCAGGACAACGGCCGCGGCATTCCCGTCGACGTCGAGCCCAAGACGGGGCTCAGTGGTGTCGAGGTCGTGATGACCAAGCTGCACGCAGGTGGAAAGTTCGGCGGCGGGTCGTACGCCGCCTCCGGCGGTCTGCACGGCGTCGGCGCTTCGGTGGTCAACGCGCTCTCGGCGCGGCTGGACGTCGAGGTCGACCGCAGCAGCAAGACGCACGCGATCAGCTTCCGCCGCGGCGTGCCCGGTGCGTTCACCGGGTCCGGCCCGGACGCGTCGTTCGAGCCCGCCAACGGGCTGCTCAAGGGCAAGCGCATCCCCAAGACCAAGACCGGCACCCGGGTCCGCTACTGGGCCGACCGGCAGATCTTCCTCAAGGACGCCAAGCTCTCCCTGGAGACGCTGTACGCGCGTGCCCGCCAGACCGCCTTCCTGGTTCCGGGGCTGACCATCGTCGTCCGCGACGAGCGCGGTATCGATGGCGCCGGGAAGACGGAAGAGACGTTCCGCTACGACGGCGGCATCAGCGAGTTCTGCGAGTACCTCGCGCAGGACAAGGCCGTCTGCGATGTGCTGCGACTGACCGGCCAGGGCACGTTCAAGGAGACCGTGCCGGTCCTGGACGAGCGCGGTCATATGACGCCCACCGAAGTCACCCGCGAGCTGGGTGTCGACATCGCCCTCCGCTGGGGCACCGGCTACGACTCCACGATCAAGTCGTTCGTCAACATCATCGCCACGCCCAAGGGCGGTACCCACGTCGCCGGCTTCGAGCGCTCGGTGGCCAAGACCGTCAACGAGGTGCTCAGGTCCAGCAAGCTGCTGCGCGTCGCCGAGGACGACGTCGTCAAGGACGACGCCATGGAGGGCCTCACCGCCGTCGTCACGGTGCGGCTCGCGGAGCCGCAGTTCGAGGGCCAGACCAAGGAGGTGCTCGGCACCTCCGCCGCGTCCCGGATCGTCGCCCAGGTGGTCAGCAAGGAACTCAAGGCGTTCCTGACCTCCACCAAGAGGGACGCCAAGCAGCAGGCGCGCTCCGTCCTGGAGAAGATCGTCGCCGCGGCCCGTACGCGGATCGCCGCCCGGCAGCACAAGGAGGCGCAGCGGCGGAAGACGGCGCTGGAGTCCTCCTCTCTGCCGGCCAAGCTGGCGGACTGCCGTAGCGACGACGTCGATCGCAGCGAGCTCTTCATCGTCGAGGGCGACTCGGCGCTGGGTACCGCCAAGCTGGCGCGGAATTCGGAGTTCCAGGCTCTGCTGCCGATCCGCGGCAAGATCCTCAACGTTCAGAAGGCGTCCGTTTCGGACATGCTCAAGAACGCCGAGTGCGGGGCCATCATCCAGGTCATAGGAGCTGGATCCGGCCGCACCTTCGACATCGACGCCGCCCGCTACGGCAAGGTCATCTTCCTCGCCGACGCCGATGTCGACGGCGCCCACATCCGCACGCTGCTGCTGACCCTCTTCCAGCGCTACATGCGGCCGATGGTCGAGCAGGGCCGGGTCTTCTCCGCCGTCCCGCCGCTGCACCGCGTCGAGCTGATCAACCCCAAGAAGGGCCAGGACAAGTACATCTACACGTACTCGGACAACGAGCTGCGGCAGACCCTCCTGGAGCTTCAGCGCAAGAACGTCCGTTACAAGGACAGCATCCAGCGCTACAAGGGCCTCGGTGAGATGGACGCCGACCAGCTCGCCGAAACGACCATGGACCCGCGTCACCGTACGCTGCGCCGGATCAACATCGGCGATCTCGAAGCCGCGGAGAAGGCGTTCGACCTCCTGATGGGTAACGAGGTCGCCCCGCGCAAGGAGTTCATCACCAACTCCGCGGCCACTCTGGACCGTTCGCGCATCGACACCTGAGCCGGCCGCCGCCTGGGTACGGGCGCCTCTCCACCCATGGGTGGAGAGGCGCCCGTCGCCGTTTCCACCCGCGTCCCACCCTGGCTCCGATCCGGGGGCGCGGCTGTCTCCGTAGCGTCGGGAACATCGAGATTCACCGTCCCACGGAGGCCCGGACCATGAGCGGCTGGCTCAACATCGCTGTGCTCATCGCGGTTGTCGCGTTCGTCTTCGCGCGGCAGTTCACCGCGCAGCGCATCACGTCGGAAGGCCGGAAGTGGTGGCTGATGCCGGCCATCCTGTTCTTCATGGCGCTGCGCGAGCCAGGCATCCTGGACCCGGCCCATGGCGCCGCCTCCGCGGTCCTCCTGGGCGCGACGCTGCTCATAGGGCTGGCCGGCGGTGCGGCGTGGGCGTGGACCACACATATCTGGACGGACGACAGCGGCGTGGTGTGGACCAAGGGAACCTGGGCGGCGGCCGGTGTGTGGCTCTGCGGGCTGGCCTTGCGCCTGGGCCTCATGGGAGTTGCCGCCCTCCTGGGCGTCCACCAGGGCAGCCCGGCCACCCTGCTGTCCGTGGCGGCGATGCTGCTCACCCGCGCCGGTGTGACCGCCTGGCGGGTCCAGGGGATGCAGCGGACGTACCGTGTCCCTGTCGCGGGCTGAGCCCCTGCGCCGCGCACTGAAAGGACCTCACGTGTCGCCGAATGCCTGGACGAGATGGCCACTGCGGGAGTCGCTCTCCCGTGCGGGCGTCAGCGAGTCCCGTCTCTGGCTCGGCCGCGGTATCCGCATCGCGGTGGTCGCGGGTCTGCTCTGGAGCACCTTCGCGGGCGGATCCTTCTCCGGCTGGGGACTGGCCGCGGCGGGCGCCGTGCTGCTCGTCACCATGCTGGCGTTCTGGGGCCTGTTCCGCATGTCCCTGGCGCGGCGGCTCTGGCCCGCCCTGGGGCTGTACGCCGTACTGGGGGCGGCCGCCTTCGGCTTCCTCCTGGTCGGCGCCCGTCTGCCGGCGATCGTCCTCTGCTGCGCCTGTGCCGTGACGGCGATGGAGCGGCTGCCCCTCAGCGCTGCGGTGCCGTGCTGCGCCGCAGCGCTCGGTGCGTTCGCCGCGGTCAACAAAGGCAGTTGGCTGACCACCACCGTGACCGCCGCGGGCTTGGTTCTCGCCGGCTACGTCGTACGCCTGGACGCCGAGGCGCGCGGCAACGCGCAGCGGCTGCTGGCCCAGGAGCGCGCGGCTCGCAAAGCCGAGACCGAAAGCGCGGCGCTCGCCGAACGGGGTCGGATCGCACGCGAGATCCACGATGTCCTCGCGCACAGCCTCAGTGCGCAGCTGGTGCACCTGGAGGCGGCTCGGCAGCTGATCCAGCGCAGTACCGACCTGGAGGCCGATCGCGAACAGCTGTTGGAGCGGGTGGTGGCGTGCCGTGGAATGGCCCGAGAAGGGCTTGACGGTACGCGTGAGGCCCTCTCCGCCCTGCGTGGGGAGATGGTCCCGGTCGAGGACTTCCTGCGCCGCCTGACGGCCGCTGAGGGTGCGCGGCTGGATGTTGCGGGCATGCCGCGCGCACTGCCCGCGGAGGCGGGACTCGCGGTCCGACGTGTCGCCCAGGAGGCGCTCACCAACGTGCGCAAGCATGCACCGGGGGCCCAGGTGAGCGTGCGCCTGGAGTACGCGGAAGACGAAGTGCGGCTGGTGGTGCGTGACTTCGGGCGACGCGGTACGCCGGGTGAACTCGAACGAAGCGGTTCCGGATACGGTCTCCTCGGGATGCGGGAGCGCGCCGAACTCCTCGGTGGAACGCTGGAGTCCGGCCCTGACGAGGAGGGTTTCGTAGTGCGGTTGCGGGTGCCTGCATGACGGGGCGGACAACGGCGCGGGTGGTCGTGGCCGATGACCAGACGGTGGTGCGCGAGGGAATCGTGATGCTGCTGGGGCTGCTGCCGGGCATTGAGGTCGTGGGTTCGGCCGCGGATGGCGACGAGGCGGTTCGCCTGGTCGCCGAACTCGCCCCGGACGTCGTCCTTATGGACCTGCGGATGCCGCGCTGCGACGGAGTCGAGGCGACCCGTCGCATCCGTACGGAACACCCCGGTACGCAGGTCGTGGTGCTCACCACCTACGCCGACGACGACTCGCTGTTTCCCGCTCTGCAGGCCGGCGCCCGCGGCTATCTCACCAAGGACGCGGACGGCGACGAGATCGTCCGCGCCATCGACGACGTGCTCTCAGGCGAGGCCGGGCTGTCCCCGAAGATCCAACGTCGTCTGCTGGAGCGCCTCGCCGAACCCGCACGAAGCCGTCCCGAACCTCCTGACGAGCCGCCGGACGGGCTCACCGCACGGGAGGTGGACGTCCTGCGTCTCGTCGCGGCAGGGCAGAGCAATCCGGAGATCGCCCGTACGCTGCACGTCTCCACGGCGACGGTGAAGACCCACATCAACAACCTCTTCGCCAAGGCCGGGCTGCGCGACCGGGCGCAGGCCATTCACTACGCCTATCGGCACGGCCTCGCGGAGCCTCCGGGCACGGCGGAGCCGTAGCGCGATGCGGCGCACCACGGGCCTGTCCGGCCAGAGGCACTGTTGAAGGGTGCTGCCGGCAGTTCGTGTGGCGTGTGGTGTCTCGCGCAGGTGGCGTGCTGGGGACTATCCGTGGCCGGAGGCGGGAGCAGAGCCTTGCCGCGCGGACTCACGCCACGGCCGGACGAGGCTCCGTCGTCGGCCTGAGGCAGGGCCGGCGTGGAGTTATCCACAGGCCCTGCGACTGCGGATCGTGCGTGCGTAGCCTCGCAGGGTCAGGTCCGAAGGCCGGTGGTCGGCGCCTCATGGCGGTGACGGTTGCTGCCGAGCGCTGCGTTGCGGCGAGCGCGAGGGACCGGTCTGGGTGCGCGCGGGGGACGGCGTGCGGAGGGGAGTAGGTATGTGGGCTGCGGGAACCGGTGCGGGCGTGTCGGGATCGGTGCCGAGGGACAACGGGAGACGGGCCGCCGTACTGCGAGCTGTGGGGCCGTCGGCTGCTCTCGGGCTGGTCGCGACGCTGGGGCTGGCGTTGGGGGCCGCGCTTGCTTGCGCCGTGTGGGCAGGTGGAGGGCCGGACGGAGGGATGAGGCGCTCCGGGCGAGAGGAGAATACGCCGGAGCCGGATCCGCCTCCGGTTTCAGAGCCGCGGGAGAGCAGGCGGGAAGTGCGGCACCACAACGGCACCGTCCGTGAGCGCGCTGATGGACGTGATCGCCATACGCGCCGGTGGACCGAGCGGCGCACCACAGCTGGCGGGCGCCGGAGCACCATCGGCCCGCTCATCGACCACCACGCGCCAGGCACGCCCGTCGGAGTGCGCAACGGCAACGGCCCAGCTGCGAACGGCGTCCGTCATCGGCCCGCCACCAGGCGTCCGTCCGTGGGCATCGGCCGGTTCGGGCCGCACCGAGTCGGTCCGTACGACGTCGAGTGCGTCCGCGCGCCACTCCCGGATCAACTCCCGGACGGCGAGATCGGCAGCCTGGCCGGGCCGGTCCCACGTCGATCGGCCCCGGCACTGGTCGAGCGCGACGCGGCCACCGCGAGCCGCTTCCACGACATCCTTGACCAGCTGAGCCGAGGCGCGTCCGTAGGCGTAGCCGTAGGGGAGGACGAAGAGGGTGGGGGAGAAGCGGTGGCCACCGATGTGCGTCACCTCCCAGGCCGCACAGCCGTCGGCGGCAAGCTGGGCGGCCAGTGGGCGGCCGAGGAGTGCACAACAGCGGTCCCTTTTGCCGTTGGTGCACACAAGCACCACAGGTTCGCCGGTGTACGGCTCCCAAAGGCCCTGGTGGTCCCCGGCTCCCACGGAGGCGAAGTCCAGCCCGAGCGCGGTGCGAGGGTCGGTGACGGTGGTGGTGCGGATCCAGGAGCGGCCGGGCGAGGTGTGAGCGAGGAACATGCGGCGGCAGGGAGCGCCGTGGAGGTCGGCGTGGCGCCCCGGGCGGCGGATGAGGGCGACGCGTACGCCCGTACCGTCTGCCGCGGCTTCCAGGGCCCGGCCGATGTGCGCGTCGAGGTGGCTGTCCGTCAGCGCCTTTGCTCCCCACGGTCCGGTCTGCTCGATCAGTAGCCAGGTCCGGGCCGTGGCTGCCGTGCCGGCGAGAGGTTCGGCCGCTTCGAGGGAAGCGGTAGCGCATGTGCTCACGAAGGTGAGCCTAACCCGGACCGTGATGCCCGGTTTGCCGGGAGGACGCCGAGGCTCGATGGCAGGAGGTGGTGGTCTGTGCTGCCTCCGGTACGTCGGGGTCGAAGGTGGGGCAGTGGCCGCGGCGCGGTAGCCGGGTGGCGTCGAGCGGAGGGGCGGGCCGGTGGCGTTCGGGATGGGGGCGAAGCCATGATGCGGGTGCATTGGCGTTGTCGGCCCGGGATGGCTGGTGCTGACGTGGCGGGCTCTCGGGCGATCGGTGAGGTGGTTTCGACTTGCAGGGGGCCAAGAGGGCGGTGATCTGCTGCGTGGCGGACCGTTGGCGGTGTGCTCCGCTCATGACTGCCGTCCAGGGGCGTGGTCCGTTCCCCGGGGCTGCACGAGCGGAGCCGTAGGCGGGCCGGGGCCTGGTTGCGGGCGGTCCGTTACGATCGACAGCTCGTCCGCCGCCGGGCCGCGCGGCCCGCCACCCGCACCATGGAGGCGCCCCCTTGGCCACCCAACAGATCCCGGTCGTCGTGCTCGCGGGCTTCCTGGGGTCGGGCAAGACGACCCTCCTGAACCACCTGCTGCGTGCCGGCGACGGCACCCGGATCGGTGCGATCGTCAATGACTTCGGCAGCATCGAGATCGATGCCATGACGGTCGCCGGGCAGGTGGACTCCATGGTGTCGCTCGGCAACGGGTGCCTGTGCTGCGCCGTCGATACCAGCGAGCTGGACACCTACCTTGAGCGGCTGGCCCGCCCCTCCGCCCGCATCGACGTGATCGTCATCGAGGCCAGTGGATTGGCCGAGCCGCAGGAACTCATCCGGATGATCCTCGCGAGCGACAACGAGCGGATCGTCTACGGCGGGTTGATCGAGGTCATCGATGCGGCAGAGTTCGCGGACACTCGTGCCCGGCACCCCGAGCTGGACAGGCATGTCGGGATCGCCGACCTCGTGGTGCTCAACAAGGCGGACCGGATCGCGGACGCGGCGCGTCAGGAACTCATCGGCACGCTTGCGGAGCTTGCTCCGGGCCGGCCGGTGATCTGCACGGCGTACGGGCGGATCGATCCGGAGATGTTCTTCGACCGCGGGCAGGGGGAGGACCGTGACGCGGCCGTCCGCCAGCTGTCCTTCGAAGACCTGCTGCGTGAGGCCTCGGCGCAGGGGACCCCGGGGCAGGGACTCGACGGTGTTCCCGAGCACGACCACGAGAACTGCCACGGCTGCGATCATCACCACTCCGGGCACCTCCACGCTGCGTACGAGAGCGTGGAGTTCACCTCCGTCGAGCCGATGGATCCGCGTCGGCTGATGGAGTTCCTCGACAGCCGCCCCGCCGGCCTCTACCGCATCAAGGGATTCGTCCACTTCGACGTGCCGGAGAACCGCCAGAGGTTCACGCTGCACGCGGTCGGCGACTTCCTGCGCTTCTACCCCGAGCCGTGGCCGAAGGGAGAGGAGCGGTGCACCCAGCTGGTGATGATCGGCAGCGGCATCGATGTGCCCGCGCTGCGCAAGGAGCTGGAGAACTGCCGGCAGGATGTGGCGGCTGAGGCCGATGAGAACAGCATGTGGGGCGTGTTGCGCTACGTGCCCTCGCAGGAGGAATGAGAGCGGTCGGGCGGCGAGCCGTCCGTGCTCCGCGGTACACCGCGGCCTGGTGCGAGGAAGTAGCGCCGTAGGGCATGGAGTTGATGCTGTGGGCTGCCGCCTGTGCAGCACCGCTTGACTCGATATGTCGACCTCCGGTGCGTACAGCCGGCGACGCAACGGACGACGCCGCCGGGGTGGTTGTTCGCCACCCCGGCGGCGTCGTCCGTTCTCGGGCTCTTGTGGTTACACGGGGCCGGCCAGCGTCGTCACCGGCTTGGCCAGGGCCACACCGGAGCCGTCCCGGCGGGGGTCCGGCTCGGGCAGCGGAACCGGCGCGCCCTTGGCGTCAGCGGCCCGTACGGGCGCCGGGCCGGCCCAGGCCATCGTCAGGCAGTCCTCCCCCTTCAGGAACCGCTGGCAGCGGACGCCGCCGGTGGCCCGGCCCTTGCGCGGATACTGGTCGAACGGAGTGAGCTTGGCCGTCGCCACCGAGTCGTCCAGCGTCCCGTGCGACCCGGCGACCGTGAACACCATGGCGTCCACGGCCGGATCCACGGCTGCGAAGGCGATCACCTTCGAGCCCTCTCCCAGCTTGACGCCCGCCATGCCGCCCGCCGGCCGGCCCTGCGGCCGTACCTGCGACGCCGGATAGCGCAGCAACTGCGCCTCGTCGGTGATGAAGACCAGGTCCTCCTCACCGGTGCGCAGCTCCACCGCACCCACGATGCGGTCGCCCTCCTTGAGGGCGATGACCTCCAACTCGTCCTTGTTGGGCGGGTAGTCGGGCACCACGCGCTTCACGACGCCCTGTTCCGTACCGATCGCGAGACCTGGCGAGGACTCGTCCAGCGTCGTCAGGCACACCAGCTGCTCGTCGTCCTGGAGGCTCAGGAACTCCGCGATCGCCGCACCACCGGCGAGATTGGGCGCCACGGTGTCCGGAAGCTGCGGCAGGTCGATCACCGACAGCCGCAGCAGCCGCCCCTGGGAGGTCACCGCTCCCACCTCGCCACGTGCGGTCGCCGGCACCGCCGAGACGATCACGTCGTGCTTGACGCGCTTGGCGTCGGCGTCGAACGACGTCTCCGCCGTGGTGGTCCGCGCCAGCAGGCCCGTGGAGGACAGCAGCACGCGGCACGGGTCGTCGGAGACCTCCAGCGGCACCGCCGCGACGGCGGCCCCCGCCGACTCCTGCAGGACCGTGCGGCGCGGCGTGCCGTACTTCTTGGCGACCGCCGCCAGCTCCCCGGAGACCAGCTTGCGCAGTTCGGCGTCCGACTCCAGGATCCGGGTCAGGTCCGCGATCTCGGCCTCCAGCCGGTCGCGTTCCGCCTCCAGCTCGATCCGGTCGAACTTGGTCAGCCGGCGCAGCGGGGTGTCGAGGATGTACTGGGTCTGCACCTCGCTCAGCCCGAAGCGCTCCATCAGGCGCTCCTTGGCCTGGGCGCTGTTCTCGCTGGAGCGGATGAGGCGGATGACCTCGTCGATGTCCACCAGGGCGGTCAGCAGGCCCTCGACCAGGTGGAGCCGGTCGCGCCGCTTCGTCCGCCGGAACTCGCTGCGCCGGCGCACCACGTTGAAGCGGTGGTCGACGTAGACCTCCAGCAGTTCCTTGAGGCCCAGTGTCAGCGGCTGGCCGTCGACCAGGGCGACGTTGTTGATGCCGAAGGACTCCTCCATCGGCGTCAGCTTGTACAGCTGCTCCAGGACGGCCTCCGGGTTGAAGCCGTTCTTGACCTCGATCACCAACCGCAGGCCGTGCTCGCGGTCGGTGAGGTCCTTCACGTCCGCGATGCCCTGGAGCTTCTTCGAGCCCACCAGGTCCTTGATCTTGGAGATGACCTTCTCCGGGCCGACGGTGAAGGGGAGTTCGGTGACGACCAGCCCCTTGCGGCGGGCCGTGACGTTCTCCACCGTGACCGTTGCACGGATCTTGAACGTGCCGCGGCCCTTCTCGTAGGCGTCCCGTACGCCGCCCAGGCCCACGATCCGGCCGCCCGTCGGCAGGTCCGGACCCGGCACGAAGCGCATCAGGGTCTCCAGATCAGCGTTGGGGTGCTTGATCAGGTGACGGGCGGCGGCGATCACCTCGCCGAGGTTGTGCGGCGGCATGTTCGTCGCCATGCCGACGGCGATGCCGGACGAACCGTTGACGAGGAGGTTCGGGTACGCGGCCGGGAGGGCGACCGGTTCCTGCTCCTGGCCGTCGTAGTTGGGCGTGAAGTCGACGGTGTCCTCGTCGATGGACTCCGTCATCAACGATGTCGCGGACGCCATCCGGCACTCGGTGTACCGCATCGCGGCGGGCGGGTCGTCATTGCCCAGGGAACCGAAGTTGCCGTGCCCGTCCACCAGGGGCACCCGCATCGAGAACGGCTGCGCCATGCGCACCAGGGCGTCGTAGATCGACGCGTCGCCGTGCGGGTGGAGCTTACCCATCACCTCGCCGACGACCCGGGCGCACTTCACGTAGCCGCGCTCGGGCCGCAGGCTCATCTCGTTCATCTGGTAAAGGATGCGGCGGTGTACGGGCTTGAGGCCGTCGCGGGCGTCCGGCAGGGCGCGCGAGTAGATGACCGAGTACGCGTACTCAAGGAAGGAACCCTGCATCTCGTCGACGACGTCGATGTCGAGGATCCTCTCCTCGAAGTCGTCCGGCGGCGGGGTCTTCGTGCTGCGGCGGGCCATCGCGGCTGCGGCTCCTTCTGCTGCGTCTACTGCCGATGTGGGAACTACGCTGTTGGGTCAACGCCCAGGACCGACGCTGAGATCAGCGTTTGACCGGACGGCCGGTGGGCCGACCGGCGAGTTCGATGAGTCTGACGTGGACCATTGTGGACCGCCCCACTGACAACGCTCACGACGACTCCCCCCTTCGCGCTCCGTCGCCGGGCACGGCGCACGTTCGTGGCCATCCTCCCGGGAACTTCGGCAGATGCCGATGCGGTTGCATACAGTGACAGAACTTTCTCTCAAGCGGATCGAAGGGACGTACATGCCCATGGGTCACACGGCCACAGAACAAGCCGGCTCCGGCGGCCTGACAGCGACCGAGCACCGGCTGGCCAACGGCCTGCGCGTGGTGCTCTCCGAAGACCATCTGACGCCGGTGGCGGCCGTCTGCCTCTGGTACGACGTCGGCTCGCGCCACGAGGTCAAGGGCCGTACGGGCCTGGCGCACCTCTTCGAGCACCTGATGTTCCAGGGGTCCGCGCAGGTGAAGGGCAACGGCCACTTCGAACTCGTCCAGGGTGCCGGTGGCTCGCTCAACGGGACCACCAGTTTCGAGCGCACCAACTACTTCGAGACCATGCCCGCCCATGAGCTGGAGCTCGCGCTCTGGCTGGAGGCGGACCGGATGGGCTCGCTGCTGACCGCGCTCGACGAGGAATCCCTGGAGAACCAGCGGGACGTCGTCAAGAACGAGCGCCGCCAGCGCTACGACAACGTCCCCTACGGCACGGCCTTCGAGAAGCTGACGGCCATGGCCTACCCGGACGGCCACCCGTACCACCACACTCCCATCGGGTCGATGGCCGACCTCGACGCCGCCTCCCTGGAGGACGCGCGGGCCTTCTTCCGCACGTACTACGCGCCCAACAACGCGGTGCTGTCCATCGTGGGCGACATCGATCCCGAGCAGACGCTGGCCTGGGTGGAGAAGTACTTCGGCTCGATCCCCTCGCACGACGGCAAGCAGCCGCCGCGCGACGGCAGCCTGCCCGAGACCGTCGGCGGCCAACTGCGCACCGTCGTGGAGGAGGACGTCCCCTCCCGCGCCCTGATGGCCGCCTACCGCCTCCCGCACGACGGCACCCGTGAGGCGGACGCCGCCGACCTCGCGCTCACCGTCCTGGGCGGCGGCGAGTCCTCCCGCCTGTACAACCGCCTGGTGCGCCGCGACCGCAGCGCCGTCGCCGCCGGTTTCGGCCTGCTGCGGCTGGCCGGCGCGCCCTCGTTGGGCTGGCTGGACGTGAAGGCGTCCGGTGGCGCGGAGGTCCCCGCCATCGAGGCCGCCGTCGACGAGGAGCTGGCCCGCTTCGCCGAAGAGGGGCCCACCGCCGAGGAGATGGAGCGCGCCCAGGCCCAACTGGAGCGCGAATGGCTGGATCGGCTCGCCACGGTCAGCGGCCGCGCCGACGAACTATGCCGCTACGCCGTCTTGTTCGGCGACCCGCAGCTCGCGCTGACCGCCGTCCAGCGCGTCCTGGAGATCAGCCCGTTGGAGGTGCAGGCGGTCGCCAAGGCCCGGCTGCGCCCCGACAACCGCGCCGTGCTCGTCTACGAGCCCACCGCGCAGACCGACGCCGCCGGCACCGAGGAAGAGGAGGCGGCCAAGTGACCGACGCCACCACCCCCGCAGACGCCCCCGTGAGCTCCATGCAGTTCCATCCGCAGCCCCGGGGCGGTGCGCCCAAGCCGTGGGCCTTCCCGGCGCCCGAGCGCAGCCGGCTGGCCAACGGGCTGACCCTGCTGACCAGCCACCGCCCCGGCCAGCAGGTCGTCGCCGTGGAGATCAACCTCATCGCTCCCCTGGAGACCGAGCCCGAGGGCCTCGACGGCGTCGCCACGATCATGGCCCGGGCCTTCTCCGAGGGCACCGACAAGCACACCGCCGAGGAGTTCGCCGCCGAACTGGAGCGCTGCGGCGCCACCCTGGACGCGCACGCCGACCACCCCGGTGTGCGGGTCTCCCTGGAGGTCCCGGCCTCCCGCCTGCCGCGCGCCCTCGGGCTGCTCGCCGACGCGCTGCGGGCCCCCGCCTTCCCGGAGGGCGAGGTCGAGCGGCTGGTGCGCAACCGCCTCGACGAGATCCCGCACGAGCTGGCCAACCCGGCGCGGCGCGCCGCGATGGCGCTGTCCAAGGAGCTGTTCCCGGCCACCTCCCGGATGTCCCGGCCCCGGCAGGGCACCGAGGAGACCGTCGCCCGGATCGACGCCGGCGCCGTCCGCGCCTTCTACGACACGCACATCCGGCCTGCCACCGGCACCGTCGTCATCGTCGGTGACTTCACCGGCGTCGACCTGGACGCGGCACTGGCCGACACCCTGGGCGCCTGGACGGGTTCGACCGTGGAGCCGCCGAAGCCGTCGCCGGTCGCCGCCGACGACACCGGTCGCGTGGTGATCGTCGACCGTCCCGGTGCCGTGCAGACGCAGCTGCTCATCGGGCGGGTCGGCGCCGACCGGCACGACCAGGTGTGGCCCGCCCAGGTGCTCGGCACGTACTGCCTGGGCGGCACCCTCACGTCCCGTCTGGACCGGGTGCTGCGCGAGGAGAAGGGCTACACCTACGGGGTGCGCGCCTTCGGTCAGGTCCTGCGCTCCTCCGCCCCGACCTCCCCGGAGGGGGCCACCGGCGCCTCCCTGCTGGCCATCAGCGGGTCCGTGGACACCGCGTCCACCGGGCCGGCCCTCCAGGACCTGTGGACGGTGCTGCGCACCCTCGCGGCGGAGGGGCTGACCGACGCCGAGCGCGATGTCGCCGTGCAGAACCTCGTCGGCGTCGCCCCGCTGAAGTACGAGACCGCCGCCGCCGTCGCGGGGACCCTCGCCGACCAGGTGGAGCAGCAGCTCCCGGACGACTACCAGGCGCAGCTGTACGTCCGGCTCGCGGAGACCGGCACGGTCGAGGCGACCGCGGCGGTCGTCAACGCCTTCCCGGTGGACCGGCTGGTGACGGTCCTGGTGGGTGACGCGGCGCAGATCGCCGAGCCCGTCAAGGCGTTGGGCATCGGCGAGGTGACGGTCGTCAGCGGCTGATCCCTGCCCTGTGGCGGGGCGTCACCCGACGGTTCGTCACCTATCGACAAAGCGGCTCCCGTGGCGGTCACTTGCCACGGGAGCCGCTGTGCGTGCGTGCCGCGAATCCGCGGCCGGCCCGGCGCACGGGTTCTGCTTCTCGGCCGTCGTGGCCCGCGCTGTGGACGGGCGGTGCCGCCCGATCCGTTGCGGTTGTTGCCCGATTCGAGTGTGGCGAACCCCACAAAAAACAGGTTCTGTTTGGCGATCGAAAGTTGCCGCGTTTAGCGTCGGGGCGGCTGTTCGTCACAAGTCCGCCACAACAGTGGCACCGGACAGCCATCGCCGAGTCCCCGTATGGCGTGAGCCAGGGGAGCCGGGGACCCACACGTCCCTGGGGTGAATCGGACCCCTTTCCGGAGGAGTCCGTAGGAGACCTTCCTGCTCCGAACCCGTCAGCTAACCCGGTAGGCGAGAGGGAAGGAAAGGACCAGCCCGTACATGGCGTTCACCCGTGCCACCGGGAAGCACCGCCGCGCGAGCCGCACCGCTCGCACCACCCGCAACCTCGCCGGCATAGCCACCCTCGCGGCCTCCGGAGTCGTCGCCTCCGTGGCGTCGCCCGCGCTCGCCGCCACGGGCGAGTCGACCTCCCACGACACCGGCCTCCAGCACGCCGTCGAGTTGGGTGACGAGCTTGCCGTCCACCTCGAGGCCCAGGCGGACGCGCAGCAGGCGGTCGCCGAGGTCAACGCGGCCAGGGCGAAGGCCGAGGCCGAGGCCAATCGGCTGGCCGAGGGAGCGAAGAAGAAGGCCGAAGAGGCGAAGAAGAAGGCCGAAGAGGTGCGCGCGGCCAAGGCGCGTGCCGCCCGCGAGGCCGAGCGCAGGCTTCTGAACGCCTTCGTCGCCCCCGTGACCGGCTCCTACGTCTCCACCGGGTACAAGGCGTCCAGTGGCCTGTGGTCCTCGGGTAGCCACACCGGTATCGACTTCCACGCTGCCTCCGGTACGCCGGTCCACGCCGTGGGCGCGGGCACCGTCGTCGAGGCCGGCTGGGGCGGTGCGTACGGCAACAACATCGTGATCAAGATGAACGACGGTACGTACACCCAATACGGTCACCTCTCGTCCTTCGCCGTGTCGGTCGGGCAGACGGTCACTCCGGGCCAGCAGATCGCCCTCTCCGGCAACACCGGCAACACCACCGGCCCGCACCTCCACTTCGAGGCCCGGACCGGCCCCGACTACGGCTCGGACATCGACCCGATCGCCTACCTCCGCGCGCACGGCGTCAGCGTCTGATCCTCCCGCAGCCTCTCCGCCGCATCGCCGTCCCCCTGGAGCCCCGGTCCGCCACCCTGGCGGGCCGGGGCTTCGGCGTCTCCGTGGGGCACCGGCGTTCCACCCGCCAGGTTCCCCGCACATGTCGGCCGAAAAGCACCGTCGGCGAATTTGCGACGTTCCGCAGGGGAATCCCCTCGCGTCGAATAGGGTCGATGAATGTCGCCGAGCGGCGGCGTTTTCCCGGTATTACGGCGGAGGCGCGGACGATGCGAGGCCACCTTTCCACGCATGCGGTGTGCACGGCGATGAGGGGCGATATCGTCTCCGGCATGCTCACGCCGGGGAGTCGACTTGTCGAGGATGTCCTCGCCGCGCGGTACGGCGTCTCCCGGGTCCCGGTGAGGGAGGCGCTGCGCACCCTCCAGGCCGAAGGCTTCGTCACCACCCGCCACCACGCGGGCGCCTGCGTCGCCGAACTCACCGAGCAGGAGGCCGCCGACCTCCTCGACATCCGCGCCGTCATGGAGCCGCTGGGCGCCGCCCGTGCGGCCGCCCGCCGCACCACCGCCCATCTGAAGGTGCTGCGCGGCCTGGTGCGGCTCGGTCAGCAGCGAGCCCGCCACGGCCACCCCGGCGACCTGTGCCAGCTGGACGGCTGGTTCCACGAAACCCTCGCCCAGGCGGCCGGCAGCCCCAGCCTGACGGCGCCCCTCATCCAGCTGCGACGCAAGATCGAGTGGACGTATGCCGTCGAGCCACCCGCCCACGTCACCGATTCGTGGAACGAGCATGGCGCCGTACTTGACGCGGTGGCCCGGCGGGACGCGGAGCGGGCGCGCGCCCTGATGGCGGCGCACATCGAACGGTCGCTCCCGGCGTACCGGCTGCGGCGCCCCGCTTCCGTCGTGCGGGAGTCGAAACATCCCGTCAATGTGGTGCGCGCCCGCATTTAACAATCGCCCCGTATACATCGAGTGAGATATTCGGGAATTCCCGATGTGCGGAACGAAGGCGGGGCGGGGTGCCCGACGTGCGTTTCTGGCGCCGTTCGCCGAATTTCGCAGAATTAGGGCGGACGCGGATTCCGGTCGGGGGGAGAGAGGGATGCTCGAAATTGCCCCCACGGTGATGCCGGAACTTGCTGCCCTTGATGCGTTGCGTCACCGGGCCGCGCTCCGGCGGTGTGATGCCATCCCGTGAACGCGATGTCCTCCCCGTCGGCGCGACACCCGCCGACAGAACGGCCCCGCCGCGGCAGCCGGATGTACCGGTTGCCGCGGCGGGGTCGCGTCTGCTGGGTCCTGGACGGGGCGCGCCGCCCCGCAGGTCCTTAAGGTCAGACGGTCTCGGGAAGCTCCTCAAGGCCCTCCGCGACGAGTTTCGCCAGGCGGTCGAGCGCGGCTTCGGCGCCCTCGGCGTCGGAGGCCAGCACGATCTCCTCGCCGCCCTGGGCGCCCAGGCCCAGGACCGCCAGCATGGAGGCGGCGTTGACGGGGTTGCCGTTCGCCTTGGAGATCGTTATCGGGACACCGGAGGCGGTGGCCGCTCGGACGAAGATCGACGCGGGGCGAGCGTGCAGCCCCTCGGCCCAACCGACATTGACGCGGCGCTCAGCCATGGTGTTGCCCTTCAAAGTCGCGACTGTTGTCTAGACCAGTCTCTCACGCTGCCAGGAGTGGTTCCGCAGCCCTTCGTCATGATTTTTCATGCGGACTGCCGCCCTCCTTTCAGGCCGTTCGTCCCGGCGCGAGGAGCCCCGGGAAGCCGAGCGTACGCACGTCGAGCCGCTTGTCAGTGGCCCGCCGTACGCTGTCCGCATGCAGACGCCGCCGGATCATGCGTACCCGACTCACTGGGAAGCCGACGTGGTGCTGCGCGACGGTGGGACGGCGCGCATCCGGCCCATCACGCCTGCCGACGCCGAGCGGCTGGTCTCCTTCTACGAGCAGGTGTCGGACGAGTCGAAGTACTACCGCTTCTTCGCGCCCTACCCGCGCCTGTCCGACCGCGACGTCCACCGGTTCACCCACCACGACTACGTCGACCGGGTCGGCCTGGCCGCCACGGTGGGCGGCGAGTTCATCGCCACCGTCCGCTACGACCGGATCGACGCGCGCGGACTGCCCGCCAAGAGTCCCGAGGATGACCAGGCGGAAGTGGCCTTCCTCGTTCAGGACGCCCACCAGGGCCGAGGTGTCGCCTCCGCCCTTCTGGAGCACATCGCCGCCGTCGCCCGTGAGCGCGGCATCCGCCGGTTCGCCGCCGAGGTCCTGCCCGCCAACACCAAGATGATCAAGGTGTTCACGGACGCCGGGTACACCCAGAAGCGCACCTTCGAGGACGGCGTCGTCCGCCTGGAGCTCGACCTCGAACCGACCGAGCAGTCCATGGCCGTGATGCGCGGCCGCGAGCAGCGGGCCGAGGCGCGCTCCGTCCAGCGCCTGCTCGCCCCCGGCTCGGTCGCCGTCATCGGCACCGGCCGCACCCCCGGGGGCCTGGGCCGCGCCACGCTGCGCAACATCCTCGACGCCGGCTTCACCGGCCGGGTGCACGCCGTCAACCACGCCTTTCCCGAGGACCTCCGCCGCCTGGAGCCCGAGGGCGTGCCGGCCGCCCGTACGGTGCGCGACATCCCCGACCCGGTCGACCTGGCGGTCATCGCCGTCCCCGCCCCCGCCGTCCCCGAGGTCGTCCGCGACTGCGGCGAGCACGGCGTCCAGGGCGTGCTGGTCCTCTCCTCCGGCTACGCCGAGGCCGGCCCCGAGGGCCGCGAACGGCAGCGCGCCCTGCTCCGCCTGGCCCGCTCCTACGGCATGCGGCTCATCGGGCCCAACGCCTTCGGCCTGATCAACACCGCCCCCGACGTCCGGCTGAACGCCTCACTCGCCCCCCAGGCGCCCGGCGCCGGCCGGATCGGCCTGTTCACCCAGTCCGGTGCGATCGGCATCGCGCTGCTCAGCGGACTCCACGAGCGGGGCCCCGGCGACGGCGGGATCGCCGGCATCTCCGCCTTCGTCTCGGCAGGCAACCGCGCCGACGTCTCCGGGAACGACCTCCTCCAGTACTGGTACGAGGACCCGCACACCGACGTCGCGATCCTCTACCTGGAATCCATCGGCAACCCCCGCAAGTTCGCCCGGCTCGCCCGCCGCACCGCCGCCGTCAAACCGGTGGTCGTCGCCAAGGGGGCCCGGCACCACGGCACCGCTCCCATGGGCCATGCCGTCCCCACCGTCAGCGTCCCCGACAGCACCGTCGCCGCCCTCATGCGCCAGGCCGGCGTGATCCGCGTCGACACGGTCACCGAACTGATCGACGCCGGGCTGCTGTTGGCCTCCCAGCCGCTGCCCCAAGGGCCGCGCGTCGCCATCCTGGGCAACTCCGAATCGCTGGCCCTCCTGGCCTACGACGCCTGCCTCACCGAAGGGCTGCGTCCGCAGCGCCCCCATGTCCTGCGCTCCGCCGCGACCCCGGAGGACTTCCGCGCCGCCCTCGCCCAGACGCTCGCCGGGGACGGCTGCGACGCCGTCGTCGTCACCGCCATCCCCTGGGTGGGGGAGGAGGACGCCGCTCCCTTGGGGGGCAGTGAGGGCACCGCGCTCGCCGCCGCCCTGCGCGCCGCGGTCGCCGCCGCCCCCTCCAAGCCGGTCACCGTCGTCCACCTCGCGATGGACGACCTGGCCGCGACGCTCGCAGCCCCGCCCGAGCCCCACGCCCCGCACGCGCCCGACGAGCCCGCTTCCCCCGGCCCGGACGCCGCCCCCGAGCCCCAAGGGCGCCCCCTCGCCCCGCCCCGGCCACCGCATCCCCCGACCCCGCCCCGCCCTCCGGCGCCCCCGTCCGCACGCGATCAGGCACCCGCCCCGGAGGCCCAGCCCCGCCCCCGCCCCCTCCGCATCCCCGCCTACCCGGCAGCCGAGCGCGCCGTCCGGGCCCTCGCCGAGGCCGTCCGGTACGCCGCGTGGCGCCGGGCGGCAGCCGAGCCGGGCCGGGTGCCCGAGTACGACGACATCCAGGAGGCGGCGGCCGGCGCCGACGTCGAGCGGCTGCTCGACCGCCTCACCACGGGCGTCGCCCCCGGCCGCTCCGTCGCCCTGCCCCCGGCCGACGCCGAGGCGCTGCTGGCCCGCTACGGCATCCACCCCCGCCCCACCCTCCCCGCCCCCGACCCGGACGCCGCCGTCCGCGCCGCCGCCCGGCTCGGCTACCCGGTCGCCCTCAAGACCACCGCCCCCCACCTGCGCCACCGAGCCGACCTCGGCGGCGTCCGCCTCGACCTCGCGAGCGAGGCCGAACTCCGCCGCGCCTACGCCGAATTGACCGACTTCCTGGGTTCTCCCACGGTGCTGCGGCCGGTCGTTCAGGCGATGGTGCCGCGCGGCGTCGACACCGTCGTCCGCGCCGCCATCGACCCTGCCGCCGGCGCGGTCCTCTCCTTCGGGCTGGCGGGCGCGCCCTCCCAGCTGCTCGGCGATATAGCCCACCGTCTGATTCCGGCCACCGACCGCGAGGTCAACGAGCAGATCCGGTCGATCCGCAGCGCCCCGCTGCTGTTCGGCTGGCGCGGCTCCCAGCCCGTGGACACCGCCGCCCTGGAGGAGCTGCTGCTGCGGGTCTCCCGGCTCGTCGACGACCATCCGGAAGTGGTCGCGGTGGACCTCGAACCGGTCGTCGTCGCCCCGCACGGCCTGGCCGTCCTGGATGCCTCCGTCCGCCTTGCCAGACCACCCGCCACCACTGACCTCGGGCCCCGCCGACTGCCCGTCTACTGAGGCTCTCGCGCCCCGGTACGCCCCGTAAGATGGACCCCATGGCTAAGACCGGTACGACGACCCAGGGGCTGCGCGCGGCGATCGAGCGCAGTGGCTATTACCCGACGCTCGTGGCCGAGGCGGTGCAGGCCGCGGTCGGCGGCGAGCCGGTGGTGTCGTACCTCGTCCACCAGGAGACGACCTTCGACGCCAACGAGGTCCGCCGCCACGTCACGGTCCTGGTGCTGACCGGCACCCGCTTCATCGTCAGCCACACCGACGAGCAGGCGGCCGACGCCACCTCCCCGTCCCCGTACGCCACCACCTCCACGGAATCCGTCAAGCTCGGCCGGATCTCGTCCGTGGTGCTCAGCCGCGTCGTCGCCAACCCCGAGTCGTACACCCCGGGCCAGCTGCCCCGCGAGGTCGTCCTCACCATCGGCTGGGGCGCCGTCGCGCGCCTCGACCTGGAGCCCGCCAGCTGCGGCGACCCCAACTGCGACGCGGACCACGGCTACACCGGTTCCTCCACCGCCGACGACCTCTCCCTCCGGGTCAGCGAGGCCGGCGACGGCCCGGATTCGGTGCGCGAGACCCTCGCCTTCGCCCAGGCGCTCTCCGAGGCCACCGCGGCCACCAGCGCCCGCTGATGGTCCACACCGCCCCCGCCTGGCCGGAACCGGAACCGCTCGACCCGCTCTCCGCCCCGGTGCCCCGCTACGGCACCGGTTCGCTCGCCGACCTGCTGCCCGCCATCGTTGCCGGCCAGGGCATGCCCGGTGTCACGAGCGCCATGGAGCTGGCCCCCGCCGACCGCGCCTGCGTCTTCCTGATCGACGGGCTCGGCTGGGAGCTGCTGCGCGCCCACCCGGACGAGGCGCCGTTCCTCAGCTCCCTCCTGGGCAGCTCGTTCAACGGCACCGGCCGCCCGCTCACCGCCGGCTTCCCCGCCACCACCGCCACCTCCCTCGCCTCGGTCGGCACCGGCCTGCCGCCGGGCGCCCACGGCCTGCCCGGATACACCTGCGAGGATCCGGCCACCGGCGCGCTGATGAACCAGCTGCGCTGGCGCCCGTGGACCGATCCGCATGCCTGGCAGCCGTACCCGACGGTCTTCCAGCTCGCCGACGCCGCCGGCATCCACACCTGCCAGGTCTCCGCCCCCGACTTCGCGCAGACCCCGCTCACCCGGATCGCGCTCAGCGGCGGCACCTTCCACGGCCGGCTCTCCGGCGAGGAGCGGATGGACCTCGCCGCCGATCAACTCGCCGCCGCCGACCGCTCGCTGGTCTACACGTACTACTCCGAGGTCGACGGCAAGGGCCACCGCTACGGCGTCGACTCCGACGCCTGGCGCGGCCAACTGCTCTACGTGGACCGGCTCGCCCAGCGTCTGGCCGAGCAACTCCCGCCGCGCAGCGCGCTGTACGTCACCGCCGACCACGGCATGATCGACATCCCCTTCGACCCCGAATCCCGGATCGACTTCGACGAGGACTGGGAACTGCGCGCCGGCGTGCGCCTGTTGGGCGGCGAGGGCCGGGCCCGGCACGTGTACGCCCACCCGGGCGCCGCTTCCGACGTGCTCGCGGTCTGGCGTGAGGTGGTCGGCGACCAGATGTGGGTCGCCGGCCGCGAGGAGGCCATCGCCGCGGGCTGGTTCGGCCCGCACGTCGACGACCGGGTCCGTGCCCGGATCGGCGACGTGGTGGCCGCCGCCCACGCCGACGTGGCGATCGTCGCCAGCGAACGGGAACCGAACGAGTCGAAGATGGTCGGCCTGCACGGCTCCATGACCCCGGTGGAGCAGCTGGTGCCGCTCCTCGAAGTCCGCACCTGACCCACCCACGCGTCCCGTACTGCCCGACCGCCCCATCCGTACGAGCCTGAAAGGCCTGCCCCTCCCCATGCCCGAGCTGGTGTTCTTCTCCGGAACGATGGACTGCGGAAAGTCGACACTGGCGCTGCAGATCGAGCACAACCGCTCGGCCCGCGGTCTGCAGGGCATGATCTACAGCCGCAACGACCGGGCCGGCCGCGGCAAGCTCTCCTCCCGTCTGGGCCTGGTCACCGAGGCCGTCGAAGCGGAGGACGACCTGGACTTCTACGCCCATGTCGTGGACCACCTCAGCTCCGGCGGCCGGGTCGACTACGTCATAGCCGACGAGGCGCAGTTCCTCGCCCCCGAGCAGGTCGACCAGCTGGCCCGGGTCGTCGACGACCTGGAGCTGGACGTCTTCGCCTTCGGCATCACCACCGACTTCCGCAGCAGGCTCTTCCCCGGCTCCCAGCGCCTGGTCGAACTCGCCGACCGCATCGAGGCGTTGAAGGTGGAGGCGCTGTGCTGGTGCGGTGCCCGGGCCACCCACAATGCCCGGACGGTCGATGGCCGGATGGTGGTCGAGGGCGCACAGGTCGTCGTCGGCGACGTGGTCGGCGAGGGCTCGGGCGAGGGGGCGGAGCGGCCGGCCGAGGTCGGCTACGAGGTGCTGTGCCGCCTGCACCACCGCCGTCGGCAGACCGCGTCGACCGCCCGTGCGGTCGCGCTCTCGCCGGACGTCCTGCCGGTGGACGCCGCGCGGTAGTCGCGCCGGTCCGCATTGCGGCGGGCAGTCCGCCTCAGCGCTGCTGGATGATCGTGAAGACCGCACCCTCGCTGTCGGCGACGGTCGCCAGCCGGCCGTGCGTGGAGTCCCGTGCCGGCCGCAGCACCCGGCCGCCCAGTTCGCCGACCCGGCGGGCGGCGGCGTCGGTGTCCGGGACGGCGAAGTAGGTCATCCAGTGCGGGCCGCGGTCGCGCGGCAGCACGTTGCCGACGCCGTGGATGCCGGCGACCGGCTTCCCCTTGACGTGCAGTGTCAGGTAGTCGAAGTCGGCGGAGACCACGGCCTCCGGTTCGAAGCCGAAGACGTGCTCGTAGAACGGGGCGACGGAGTCCGTCTCCTGCGTGACCAGCTCGTTCCACACGGGGGTGCCCGGTTCGCCGCTGACCGCGGTGCCGGTCATCGTCCTGCCCTGCCAGACCCCGAAGACGGCGCCCTGCGGGTCGGAGGCGATCGCCATCCGGCCGGCGTCGTCGTCGGCGTCCAACGGGCCGACGCCGACCGTGCCGCCGCAGGCGCGGATCTGCTCGGCGGTCACATCGGCGTCGTCGCTGGCCAGATAGGTGGTCCAGGCCACCGGGAGATGTCGGCCGGGCGCCAACTCGCCGACCCCGGCCACTTCCAGACCGTCGAGGAAGGCGCGGGCGTACGGACCGAAGTGCTGCGGTCCTGGGCGGAACTCCCAGCCGAAGAGCGCACCGTAGAACTCCTGCGTCGCGGGCAGACTGTGTGCCAGGAGGCTCACCCAGCAGGGCGCGCCGGGCATCCGCCGGGCTGCTGCCTCGGTCGTCATCGTCATTCTCTCCTCGGAGCATCGGGGTGCTGGCCATGTGCGGTACGGGCGCGGGTCCCGAGCTGATGCTTGCACCCTGTCACCGGGTGTGTGCCCCGGCCGCGCCGTCCATGGCGCGTTCGCGAGGGAGAATGCCCGTTTTGATGTTCCTCTGCCGTTTCGGCCGTGTTACGGCGCTGGGCAGCTCAGTCATACAGAGGGTGGGCGCCCGCTTCTGTACGTAGTCACCGCTACGCAAGGATGAGTGCCATGAATGCCATCATCACCGCTACCGAACTCGCGAGCGAGCTGGCGGGCCCCGAGGCTCCGCTCCTCCTGGATGTGCGCTACCAGCTCGGCGGCCCGCCCGGCCGTCCGGTATACGAGGCCGGTCATCTGCCCGGCGCTGTCTACGTCGACCTCGAGAGTGAACTGGCCGGGCCTCCCGGTGCGACGGGCCGTCACCCGCTCCCCGACCTCGCGGTGTTCACCGCCGCGATGCGGGCCGCCGGTGTCGGCGCCGGCCGCCCGGTGGTCACGTACGACGGCGGCCAGGGCTGGGCCGCCGCCCGTGCGTGGTGGCTGCTGCGCTGGGCGGGTCACCCGGACGTGCGGGTTCTCGACGGCGGAGTTGCCGCGTGGCAGGCGTCCGGCGGCGCCATGAGTATCGACAAAGTGACTCCGCAGCCCGGTGACTTCACCCCCGCGCCCGGTGCGATGCCGCTGCTGACCGCCGACGACGCGGCCGCGCTGGCCCGCCGCGGTGTCCTCCTGGACGCGCGGGCGGGGGAGCGCTACCGGGGTGAGACCGAACCCATCGACCCGGTGGCCGGCCACATCCCCGGCGCGGTGTCCGCCCCCACGACCGAGAACGTCGCCGCCGGCGGCACGGTCTTCCGGCCGGCCGCCGAACTCGTCGAGCGGTTCACGGCGCTGGGCGCCACGGCCGGCACCGAGGTCGGTGTCTACTGCGGCTCCGGCGTGTCCGCCGCCCAACAGGTCCTCGCCCTCGCCGTGGCCGGTGTCCCCGCGGCGCTGTACGTCGGCTCCTGGAGCGAATGGTGCGCCGACCCCTCCCGCCCCATCGCCACCGGCCCACAGCCCGGCTGAGCGGCCGCTGGGGCCCATGAAGGGCCTCGCGAAACAGCGTCCGCCCGCTCCCTGAACTCAGGGAGCGGGCGGACGCCGCGTTCAACTCGGCCGGAAACCCGGCCATTTCGCGCTATTCCGGCTTCTTCCTCCGGGTGCCGAAGACGATCTCGTCCCAGCTGGGCACCGCGGCCCGCCGTCCGGGCCGGACCCCGTCCGCCTCGGCCTGCCGGTCCGTCGTCCCGGTCAGCCGATCACGGTGGCCCGCCACCGCCCGCGGCATCAACACATCGGCGTACGCGGAACCCGCGCCCGCACCTGCGCTCGCCGCCGGAGCCGGCGGCTCCTCGGCCTCGACCTGCTCCTCGTCCTCCTGCTGCGACGTCTTGGCGCTCTCGGGCACGACCATGTCGCCCCGGAAGCTCGGCACCGCCTCCAGCAGGCTGGTCAGCGAATCCCGCTCCCGCTCGCCGGTGGCCTCCTCGGCCCGGGCGTCCCGCTCCCGGTCCTCGCCGGACCGCTCGGCGCGCTCCGGCATCTGGCGGTCCAGGGCGCGGTCCAGCGGCCGGTCGCGCGGCAGCCGTGCGATCCGGGGCACGAACGGGAAGCTCGGCTCGGGGGTGTCGTCGCTCTCGCCGATCAGCGCCCGCGCCTCGTCGTCCACGGCCTGCACCAGCCGGCGCGGCGGGTCGTACGTCCAGGTGGCCGACTGCGGCTCCCCCGCAGCCCGGTAGACGAGCAGGACTTCCCAGGTGCCGTCGTCCCGGCGCCAGGAGTCCCACTGGACGCTGTCCTTGTCGGCACCGCGCAGCAGCAGCCGCTCGGCGACCGCCTCGCCCAGCTGGGGACCGGTGTTCTCGCCCGGCCGACGCACGGGGGTCTTGCGGGCCCGCTCGGCCATGAACGCCCGCTCGGCGAGCACCGGACCCTCGAAGCGGCGCACCCGGTCGACGGGGATGCCGGCGAGCTGCGCGACCTCCTCAGCGGAGGCACCGGCTCGTATCCGCGCCTGGATGTCCCGCGGGCGCAGGTGGCTCTCGACCTCGATCTCGATCTGGCCCAGCCGCGCTCTGTCGTTGCGGACGGCGGCGCGCAGCCGCTCGTCGATCGGAAGCGTGTACTCGGTGCTGTCCGCAGCCTTGAGCACCAGCCGTGTGCCGTCGTTGGAGACGGCCACGACACGCAGTTCGGGCATGGGGACCTCCCGGGTGGTGCCTGCCGACGTCACGTGCGTCGCTGCTTCCGCTAGTCGAGTGTGGCCTGCCCGGGTGCAGCCTGCCACAACATTGCCGAGTTGCCCGGCGTGTCGAGGCTTGGCCCAGAAACGCCGCTATGACACGGTAACCAGTTCGCAACGCTCGGTGACCATGCCGCTTGCCCTGTCACCGACCACCCGTACCGAGCGACGGCGCCCCAAGGAGGGTGTCACCTTCAGTGCCCCTCCCGCGGGTCCGGGCAGCCGGACGGGAACCGGGGCCAGGGCTCGCCACAGTACTCCATTTGGGCCACTGAAGTGGACCGCCGCGCCGTGGAAGTTCTTGGCAGATGGTTAGGGCAAGTCGCCTTGTCGATCCCTCTACCTGCGGCGAGGGTGGCAAGGTTCACAGATTCCACAGAATCGGAACTAATGGCTCCGCCATTTGGTCATTTCTCCATGCAAGATGGAGCGAAGGGGCGACCAAAGGTAGGAGATGGACGAAAAAACCGAAGCCGACACGAAACCAAAGGAGAAGCGGTTCGACCTGAGCCTCGCGCAGGTCGCCGGCAGTGCGCTCGCCGCGGCTGTCGCCGCGTTCCTCGCGGGTCAGCTCGGTGTGTACGGAACCATCATCGGCGCGGGTGTCGTCAGTGTCGTCGCCACGACCGGCGGCTCCATATTCCAGCACCTGTTCCGGCGCACCGGGGAGCAGATCAAGGAAGCGGCGGTCACCACCCGACCGAGGCCGCACCGCGTCTCCGTCAACCGATCTCCCTCCACCCCCCGACCCCGGAGTGCCCCCGACGCCTCCGGGCCCGCCGGTCCCACGATGGTGCTGCCTGCCTTCGACAAGGAGGGCACGGAAGGCGACGACGCCGTCACCTCCGCCGTGGTCCGTGAACAGGACCCGGCCACCGCCCGTACGCAGCTGATGCCCCGTGCTCAGCAGCAGCCGTCCGGTCAGGACCCGGAGGCGACCCAGCTGATGACGGGGCCCGTCGATCGGACCATGGCCCTGGGCCGGGCGGCTCTCCAGGGCGCCGATGCGACCGTCGCCCTCCCGCAGGCCGACACGACCGGCAGTCCGGAGTCCGGCATCACGCCGCCCGACAACGAGGAGACGACCGCTACCTACGGGACGCGGCTGCGCGGCTGGAGGCGGCCCGCGCTCGGTGCGTTCGCCGTCTTCGTGCTCGCCATGGGCGCGGTCACCGCCACCGAACTGCTCACCGGCGAGACGGCGAGCGGTGGCACCGGCACCACGCTCGGCAACCTCACCACCGGCAACGTCTCGCATCAGCGGCCCAGCACTCCGCAGGCGCCGGAGCCGGGGCACTCCACCGGGAGCGGCACCGGCCGCCACGATGGCACGCCGCCGCCGGACCCCAGCCGCTCCGGTGGCACCGGTTCCGACGGCACCGGCACCGGCACAGGCACCGGCAGCGGCACCGACCAGAGCGGGCAGACCTCGACGCCGACGCCGAGCGACGGTGCCACCGGCTCCCCGAGCCCCGGCACGTCCTCCTCGCCCGACCCGTCGCCGAGCCGGTCGTCCGGCACCGATGGCGGCAGGGGCAGTGGCGGTACCGGCACGTCCGGCGGCGGTGCCCCGCCGGGGAACCAGCAGGGCGGCCAGAACCCCGGTGGCGGGCCGACCTCCGACCCCAACGCCCCCTGACCCCGGGCAAACCCTGACCCTCAGACGAAGGATCGACCCCAACGGGCGGGCCGCCCCACCGGCGGACCACCCAGCACCGCGGCCCGGTGCCCCTCTTACGGGGCACCGGGCCGCGGCATGTCACCGGCCGATCGGCCGCCGCTCACTCACCCAGTACCCGCCGCAGGTACCCGTTGGTGAACAGGCGCCCCGGGTCCAATCGATCGCGCAGCGCCGTGAACTCGCCGAACCGCGGGTAGACCCCCGCGAGGTACTCCGCATCCCGCGTGTGCAGCTTCCCCCAGTGCGGCCGCCCCTCGTGCGCCGTCATGATCCGCTCGACGGCCCCGAAGTACGCCCGGTACGGCGTCCCGCGGTACATGTGCACCGCCAGATACGCGGTGTCCCGCCCCGACGCGGTGGACAGTACGAGGTCGTCGGCGGGTGCGGTCCGCACCTCCACCGGGAAGCTGACCTTGAAGTCCGACCGCTCCATCAACGCCTTCAGCTCGCGCAGCGCCTCGACCGCGGCCTCCCGGGGGAGCGCGTACTCCATCTCCACGAACCGCACCCGCCGCGGCGAGGTGAACACCTTGTAGGGGATGTCGGTGTACGTGCGGGCGGACAGCACCCGGCTGGAGATCTTCGCGATGCCCGGTATGACGGCCGGCACCGCCCGGCCGACCGCGCACGCCACCTGGAACACCCCGTTGGACAGCAACTCGTCCTCGACCCAGCCGCTCACCCTCCCGGGGGGCGCCGCCGGACCCTGGCTACGGTTGTTGCGCTTGGTGTTGCAGTTGCCGGTGTGCGGGAACCAGTAGAATTCGAAGTGCTCGTTCTCGGCGACGAGTTCATCGAAGCGGCCGGTCACCTCGTCGAACGGCATCGGCTCCTCGCGAGCCGTCAGCAGGAACTCCGGCTCCACCGCGAACGTCAGCTCGCTGACCACGCCCAGCGCGCCCAGGCCCAGCCGCGCCCCGGCGAAGACCTCCGGGTTCTCCTCGGCGGAGCAGCGCAGTACCGACCCGTCGGCGGTGACCAGTTCCAGCGCGGTGATCTGCGCCGCGATCGACGCGGAGTCCCGGCCGGTGCCGTGGGTGCCGGTACTGGTGGCCCCCGAGACGGTCTGCTCCATGATGTCGCCCATGTTGGTCAGCGACAGCCCATGCGCGGACAACGCCCGGTTGAGGTCCTTGAGCGGGGTGCCGGCGGCCACCGTGACGGTGCCGGCCGCACGGTCGATCCGGCGGATTCCGGTGAGGCGTTCGGGGCGGATCAGCAGTCCGTCGGTGGCGGCGGCGGGGGTGAAGGAGTGCCCGGTGCCGGCCGCCTTGACCGTCAGGCCGTCCGCGGCGGCGGTCCGGACGGCGGCCGCCAGTTCTTCGGTGCTCGCCGGTGTCGCGATCCGGGCGGGGCGGGCGGTCACATTGCCCGCCCAGTTGCGCCAGGGTCCTCCCGGGCGGCGTCCCCCCGAGCCGCCGATGACGTCGGTGACTGCCATGGTGACGTCCCTCCCGTCCGCGCGGGCCGACCGCGCTCGACCGCCGTTGGTTCAGCGCATGATGTCAGCCGCCAACGGCACTTCCAGGGAGGGTGACGGGAATCACATGCCCGCGAAATCGGGCGCAATCGCGCGGCTCCCGGACATGTCGTACCGCCGGTAACTGGGAAGTCCGGCCGGCCACTTCGCTCGCCGGGCGGGAATGCCGTGAAGCGCGTCGCGCTCGGAGTCACCTCGGCGCCTGTGAAGTCACCCGCGCGGGTGGGCGGCGGGAAGGGCGGCACCAGGGGCGTGCCGGGGTGAGGGGGTCGCGCCGATGACGCATACGGGAGGGTCGGCCGCCCCGTTGACGTATACGGGAGAGCCGAGCATCCCGATGTCGCATAGGGGAACGCCAGTTGCCTCGATGACGCATGCGGGACGAGTGAGCCAAATGCCAGGCGGCCCGATGGCTGGGCGCGGCAACCGCCTGGAGAGAACGGCCAGTTGGAGTGTTCCGTTGGTGCTGCCCGGGTCCGTCCGCGTGCGTGCGCCCTTGGGTCAGCCGGCTCGCGTCTCGTCGTGGCGTTGGGCGGCCGAAGGGGCCGGCGGGGTGGGGATGCCGGTGGCGGTGGGGGAGGAGGGGGCCAGGACGCCGCGGGGGCGGAGCCAGCGGTAGCCGGCGAGTGCCACCAGGGCGGCCAGGACGCCGGCGGCGAGCGGTACCAGGTAGCCCCGTGCGGCGCCCGCCGCGTCCACGACCCCGCCGGCCGCCGACGAGCCGAGCGCCACGCCGACCGCCAGACCCGTGCTCGTCCACGTCATGCCCTCGGTCAACTGGGCCCGGGACACGTGCTCCTCGACCAGCGCCATGGTGGTCACCATCGTCGGCGCGATCGACAGCCCGGCGAGGAACAGCACGGCCGCCAGCAGCACCAGCGAGCCGGAGAACGAGGCCGCCAACAGGAGCGGCACCATGCTCACCGCCATCGCGGCCACGCCCACCAGCCACCGCCGGGACGCTGGCCCTGCCAGGTGCAGCAGCCCGAACACCGCGCCGGCCAGGCAGGAGCCCAGCGCGTACACCGCCAGCACCAGGCTCGCCGCCGCCTTGTGGCCCGCCTCCTGGGCGAACGCCACGGTCACCACGTCGATCGCCCCGAAGATCGCGCCGGTCGCCACGAAGGTCCCCACCAGCACCCGCAGCCCCGGCGATCGCAGTGCCGATCCCTTGGCGTGCTGCTCACGGGGGTGCGGCACCGGTTCCGTCGCCCGCTGCGCGGTCAGCCAGAACACCCCGGCCGCCAGGAACGCCGCGGCCAGCAGCGGTCCGGCCTCGGGGAACCACGCCGTCGACAGGCCGATCGAGAGGATCGGGCCGAGGATGAAGCACATCTCGTCGACGATCGACTCCCACGAGTACGCGGTGTGCAGCTCGCGCGGCGAGCCCCGGTAGAGCTCCGCCCAGCGCGCCCGCACCATCGACCCCACGCTCGGCACGCAGCCGGCGCACGCCGCGAAGGCGAACAGCGTCCAGTCCGGCCAGCCCTGTTGGGCGCTCAGCAGCAGGCCGGCGACCGCCGCGAGGGACACCAGCGTGGCCGGGCGCAGCACCCGTCGCTGGCCGTGCCGGTCCACCAGCCGGGAGATCTGCGGCCCGAGGACCGCCGCCGACAGCGCGAGCGTCGCGGACAGCGCCCCGGCCAGGCCGTACCGGCCGGTCAGCTGGGACACCATCGTCACGACGCCGATGCCCGTCATCGACAGCGGCATCCGCCCCAGGAGCCCTGCGGCGGAGAACGACTTGGTGCCGGGGCGGCCGAAGAGGGCGCGGTACGGACTGGGCAACGGGGCGCTCCGCCGGGTGAGGAGGTCGGTAAGGAATGACTGCGGCCGATACAGCTTACGGGCGGCGGGGTGCCCGGCGCCTCCCGGTTTCCGCCCCGATTCCGGCGCTCCCACCTGGGGCCTGACCCCTCGCGTCCACGCCCGGAGTGGGAGGATCGGAGGCATGTCCGAACAGTGCGACCCCCGTCCCTATGACGCCCTGCTGCTGCTGTCCTTCGGCGGTCCCGAAGGCCCCGACGACGTCGTTCCGTTCCTGGAGAACGTCACCCGTGGACGCGGTATCCCCCGTGAGCGCCTCAAGGAGGTGGGCCGGCACTACTTCCTGTTCGGCGGCGTCAGCCCCATCAACGCCCAGAACCGTGAACTCCTCGACGCGCTCCGCAAGGACTTCGCCGATCACGGCCTCGACCTGCCGGTCTACTGGGGCAACCGCAACTGGGCGCCCTATCTGACCGACACCCTGCGCACCATGGTCGCCGACGGCCACCGGCGCATCGCCGTCCTCGCCACCAGCGCCTACGCCTCGTACTCCGGCTGTCGCCAGTACCGCGAGAACCTCGCCGACGCGCTGGCCGCCCTCCAGGCCGAGGGCCGGCCCGTCCCTCAGGTGGACAAGCTGCGCCACTACTTCAACCACCCCGGCTTCGTGCGCCCCATGGTCGACGGCGTCCTCGCCGCCCTCGCGGACCTCCCCGAGGAGACCCGCGACGGCGCCCACCTCGCCTTCACCACGCACTCCATCCCCACCGCGGCCGCCGACACCTCCGGCACCCCCGACGACCACACCGAAGACGGCGCGGGCGGCGCCTACGTCGCCCAGCACCTCGACGTCGCCCGGGTCATCGCCGACGCCGTACGGGACGAGACCGGTATCGACCACCCCTGGCGGCTCGTCTACCAGTCCCGCAGCGGCGCCCCGCACATCCCCTGGCTGGAACCCGACATCTGCGACCACCTGGAGGAGCTGCACGGCGCCGGCGTCCCGGCCGTAGTGATGGCCCCCATCGGCTTCGTCTCGGACCACATGGAGGTCAAGTACGACCTCGACACCGAAGCCGCCGCCAAGGCCGCCGAACTGGGCCTGCCGGTCGTCCGCTCGGCCACCGTCGGCGCCGACCCCCGGTTCGCCGCGGCCGTCCGCGACCTCCTCCTGGAGCGCGCCGCCGGTGAACGGGGCGCCGCCCGCGAGCGCTGCGCCCTGGGCGCGTTCGGCCCCTCGCACGACCTCTGTCCCGTCGGCTGCTGCCCCGCCCGTGCGCCGCGTCCGGCCGCGGCCGGCGCGGACTGGGCCGGCCCCGCCGCACAGGCCCCCGCGTAGCCGTACCGCCCGCCCCCGCCCCGATCACCGTTCGTCCGAGCAAGGAGCACCGTGCCCGACCCGCAGCGCCTCGACCGACCGCACACCGATCCCCTGCACGACGAACTCCTCGCCCTGGCCCTGGAGGCCGCCGCCCGCGCCTCGACCCTGTTGCGCGACGGCCGCCCGGCCGACCTGGGGGTGGCCGCCACCAAGACCAGCCCCATCGACGTCGTCACCGAGATGGACATCGCCTCCGAGAAGCTGATCACCGACTTCATCGGGGAGCACCGCCCGCACGACGGCTTCCTGGGGGAGGAGGGCGCCGGCAGCACCGGCACCAGTGGCGTGCGCTGGGTCATCGACCCGGTGGACGGCACCGTCAACTACCTTTACGGGCTGCCCTCTTGGTCCGTTTCCATAGCGGCGGAGAAGGACGGCGAGACCGTCGTCGGCGTGGTCGCCGCCCCGATGCGCGGCGAGACGTACCAGGCCGTCCGCGGCCGCGGTGCGTACTGCAACGGCGAGCCGGTCCGCCACCGGCCCGCCCCGCCGCTCTCCCAGGCCCTGGTCGCCACCGGCTTCGGCTATCTCACCGAGCGCCGCGCCGCCCAGGCCGAGGTGGTCCGCGCCATGATCCCGCGGGTCCGCGACATCCGCCGCGGCGGCTCGGCTGCCATCGACCTGTGCGATGTGGCCTGCGGCCGGCTCGACGGCTACTACGAGCGCGGGCTGAACCCCTGGGACCTGGCGGCAGGTGTCCTGATCGCCTCCGAGGCCGGCGCCCGCACCGGTGGCCGCCCCGGCCGGGCCGCCTCCCACGAGCTGACCGTCGCCGCCTCCCCGGGCGTCTTCGCCGAGCTCCAGCCGCTGCTGGAAGAGCTCGGCGCCTGGCACGACTGACCGCGGCCCGCCGGCCCGACCGGTCGTGAGCGGACACGGCTGCGCCCCGGCACCGGTGAACGGTGCCGGGGCGCAGGCGCGGTCTGTGCGGTCGGGGTCAGGCGTTGGCGCCGTAGCGCACGCCGTGTTCCTCGGCGAGGCGCTGAAGATCCTCGAGCTCCGCCAGGTCGACGTCGACCAGGAGGTCGTCACCCGACTCGCGGGCCCGGACCAGATCGGCTTCGGTGTTCCGTATGCGCTGCAGAATGGCAGTGGTGAACGCGTCCATGGTGCGCCCCCTCGTCGTGGGTCGGTGGCACGGGGGTGTGCCGACGGGTGGGTCGATCACGGCGTGGTCCCTGCAAGGGAAAAGTGGAGCGTGGCATGACGCCGATACAGGGCGTGATCGCGGGTGTGCACTCGTCCTCCCCATCGGTTCCCTCAGGGAAACCTCGACCGGCCCGGAAATCGGGCCGTCGGTGCCCCGGCCGCCCGCCCACCGGTCCCTCCGCACCCCCGCTTACCCCCGGTTTATGACTCTTCGGGGCAGGATGGAAGGGCTCTGAACGTTGTTGTGCCCTGCTCATCAAGGGCCGTAAGGAAGGACTGCGACGTGCGTGTTCTCGTCGTCGAGGACGAGCAGCTGCTCGCCGATGCGGTGGCCACCGGACTGCGTCGGGAGGCCATGGCCGTCGACGTGGTCTACGACGGCGCCGCTGCGCTGGAGCGGATCGCGGTCAACGACTACGACGTCGTCGTCCTCGACCGCGACCTCCCGCTCGTCCACGGCGACGACGTCTGCCGCAAGCTCGTCGAGCTGGGCATGCCGACCCGTGTCCTGATGCTCACCGCCTCCGGCGACGTCAGCGACCGTGTCGAGGGCCTGGAGATCGGCGCGGACGACTACCTCCCCAAACCGTTCGCGTTCACCGAGCTGACCGCCCGGGTCCGCGCCCTCGGCCGCCGCACCACGGTGGCCCTGCCGCCGGTCCTGGAGCGCGCCGGGATCAAGCTCGACCCCAACCGCCGCGAGGTCTTCCGCGACGGCCGGGAGGTCCAGCTCGCGCCCAAGGAGTTCGCGGTCCTGGAGGTCCTGATGCGCAGCGAGGGCACGGTCGTCTCGGCCGAGCAGCTCCTGGAGAAGGCCTGGGACGAGAACACCGACCCGTTCACCAACGTCGTCCGGGTCACGGTCATGACGCTGCGCCGCAAGCTCGGCGAGCCCGCGGTGATCGTCACCGTCCCCGGCTCGGGATACCGGATCTGACGGAGATGCCTTCCCTGCCCTCGTTCTCCAGCTCCAAGACGGCACCGCCGCCGCCCCCGGTGCCGCCCAAGCCGGCCTGGGACCCGAAACCGGTCAAGGTCCGGCCCTTCCCGTGGCTGCGCCCCACGATCCGGATACGGCTCACGCTGCTGTACGGCGGCATGTTCCTGATGGCCGGCATCGTGCTGCTGACGATCATCTACATGCTCGCCGCCGCCGCCCTGCACGACGGCAGTGCGCTGCCGCTGAAGATCCTCGGCGGGAAGTTCCAGTCGACCAGCGACATCTGCGACCTGCCCACCGAGACCTCCGGCGCGCTGTTGCAGGAGGCGGTCAACAACTGCCTGATGCACCAGCGTGCGGTGGCCCTCAACGACCTCCTCAACCGCTCGTTGCTGGCGTTGCTGGGTCTGACGATCGTGGCGTTCGCGTTCGGTTATGCGATGGCGGGGCGGGTGTTGTCGCCGTTGGGGCGGATCACGCGGACCGCGCAGCGGGTGGCGGGGTCGGATCTGCATCGGCGGATCGAGTTGGGTGGTCCGGATGACGAGTTGAAGGAGTTGGCGGACACCTTCGACGAGATGTTGGACCGGTTGGACCGGGCGTTTGAGTCGCAGCGGCGGTTTGTGTCGAATGCGTCGCACGAGTTGCGGACGCCGTTGGCGATCAATCGGACGTTGTTGGAGGTGCAGCTGGCGGATCCGGCGGCGTCGCCGGAGGTGCAGCAGTTGGGGCGGACGTTGCTGGCGACCAATGAGCGCAGTGAGCAGTTGGTGGAGGGGTTGCTGCTGCTGGCGCGCAGTGAGAACAAGATCGTGGACAAGCGACCGGTGGACTTGGCGGAGGTGGCTTCTCAGGCGGTGGATCAGACGCGTGAGGAGGCGCAGGCCAAGGGGGTTCAGCTGCGGGGTGTGCGGCAGCAGGTGTTCGTCCAGGGCAACGGGGTGTTGTTGGAGCGGATCGCGTTGAATCTGGTGCAGAACGCGGTGCGGTACAACGTGCCCGAGGGCGGTTGGGTCGAGGTGGCGACGGAGCCGCAGCCGGGGTGTGCGGTGCTGGTGGTCTCCAATACGGGGCCGGTGGTGCCGGCGTACGAGGTGGAGAACCTCTTCGAGCCGTTCCGGCGACTGCGTACGGAGCGGACCGGCAGTGACAAGGGCGTCGGCCTGGGCCTGTCCATCGTCCGGTCCGTGGTGCGCGCCCACGACGGCACCATCACCGCCGTACCCCGCGAGGGCGGCGGACTCGACATGCGCGTCGTACTGCCGCTCTGACGCGGGCGGCAGAGCCCCTGTGCGGCCGCTGGAGAGGCGCGCAGGCGGGCCGGTGACGGAAACGCGCCGGCCCGCCCGAACGTCCGTCCGACGGCCGTACGGCGGGATTCCGCCGGTCATCGCCCCGTTTCCGGTTTGACGAGGAGGGGGCCCACCGGGGATCCTTCGCCGGAGTTCGCTTTGCGCGGAATTCGGTGGGTCCGCCCGCCGCTCGGAACGTGTGTGATCCCTCACAGGGGCCGCTTTCCGGCCATCTACCCTCCGTGATCAAAATGCCTGGCGGAAAGCCGGGAAAATCCTGGTTTTCAGGGGCCCTGATCACGGGAAGTACACGTGATGGGCTGCGCGAGGTGCGACATTCGGACCGTGTACGGTCCTGATCGCCATCCAAACCGATCGCCTCTTCAGGGGTGCGGTTGGGTGTCGATTGAGTAACAGACCTTGATGTGAGGCAAAATCTCCGCCTCAGGTCGGGCACAAGTCCGGCCTCTCATGCGTTACGAGCGCTGAGACACCGCAGACACCCAGAGGGGGAGAGTGACCATGGCTACGGATTACGACACTCCACGCAAGACCGATGACGACCTCAACGAGGACAGCATCGAGGAACTGAAGTCGCGGCGGAACGACAAGTCCGCCTCGGCCGTCGACGTCGACGAGTTCGAGCAGGCCGAGGGCCTGGAGCTCCCCGGCGCCGACCTGTCCAACGAGGAACTCGCCGTCCGCGTGCTGCCCAAGCAGCAGGACGAGTTCACCTGCATGAGCTGCTTCCTGGTCCACCACCGCAGCCAGCTGGCTGCCGAGGACAAGAACGGCAACCCGATCTGCCGCGACTGCGCGGCCTGACCGGTTACGCCGTGCCAGGCGTGAACCCGTTCCGTAAGGGCCGCAAGGGCGGCAACGGTCCGGCGGCCGGCGCACGATCACGCGAGGAAACCGCGCCCGTGCCCGCCGACCCGACCGCCCTCCCCGAGGAGCACACGGCTGGTGGACCGAAGCGGCGGGGCCGTCCGGCCTCGCTCGCGGGCGCGGCCGTCCGCGGCGCCAGACGGGGCCGCGACGGCGTACGGTCGGCGCTCGGCGTGATCGCCGACCGGATCATCGCCACCGCCCCCAGGATTCCGGTCCGCGACCTTGCCACCCTGCGCGCGCAGTTCCCCGGACTGACCCCCGAGGAGCTCGCCGACAAGCTGGTGGCGGGCGCCAGTGCGGGCACCGCCACCGTGGGTGCGGGCGTCGGCGCGGCCGCGATGCTGCCCGTCCCACCCGCCATGGCCGCCGAGCTCGCGGCCGAGGTCGCGGGGGTCGCCTCGATCGAGATCAAACTGATCGCCGAACTGCACGAGGTCTACGGCCGCCGACCCACGGGGAGCGGCACCCAGCGGGCCACCGCCTACCTGACGTCCTGGACGCAGGAGCGCGGCATCGACATCGCCAAACCCGCGTCGTTGAACGTCGCACTGGGCGGGCCGACGAGACGCGAACTGCGGCAGCAGGTCATGAAGCGCACCCTGCGCAACCTGCCCAATCTCACACCGTTCCTGGTCGGCGCCGCGGTCGGCGCATTCCTCAACCGCCGCGACACCCGGAAACTCGCCGACAAGATCCGTGCGGACCTGCGCCGCCACCAGATCCCCTGGGACGCCCTGCCGGACGGCCCGACCGCTTAGCCGCGGGCCGCCGAAAGCGCCGCGACCAGCCGCTCCGGCTCCCGCGTCGACACATAGGCGTACGGCGTCGGGTCCTCGGGATCGGTGATCTCCACCCGCACCGCCGTCGGCACATAGCTCCGCAGCACCATGAACGCCCGCGCATCGGCCTTGTGCGTCCGCCAGGCCAGCGCCTCCGCCGCGTCCAGCGCGTGCGCCTCGCCCAGCGCCGACACCGGGATCTTGGCGTCCCCCGCGATCAGCGCGCCGCCCACCACCCGGATCCGCACCGAGCCGTACGCGCTCACCCCCACCGCGGACAGCGCCGCGCCGCCGATCAGCCCGCCCAGCATCGGCAGCGTCCCCAAGGGGAGCAGCATCAGGGCGCAGGCGATGCCGAGGAGCGCGGCGATCACCCACCAGGAGCGGGGCGCGGTGAGACGTTCTTCGTACGACTGCATGGGTCCAGCTTGGCACGGCGGCACGCACCCCTTACGCGCGCGGGTAGGGTCTGCACTCGTGAGTGGAACTGACCAACCCAGGACGCGGCTGACGCCGCCCGAGGGCGCCACGGCCCCGGTCCGGCACCCGGACGCGCCGGCCCCCGGAGAGCTGCTCGGCGCGCACTACGACCGGTGCTTCGGCTGCGGCACGGGACAGCCGCACGGGCTGCACCTGGAGGCCCGGGCCGGCGACGGCGTGAGCGTCACCGCCGAGTTCACCGTCAAGGAGGCCCACCAGGGCGCCCCGGGCCTGGCGCACGGCGGTGTGCTGGCCACCGCGCTGGACGAGACGCTCGGCTCGCTGAACTGGCTGCTGCGGGTGATCGCGGTGACCGGACGGCTGGAGACCGACTTCATAGCGCCCGTGCCGCTGGGCAGCGTGCTGCACCTGGAGGCGCAGGTCACCGCGGTGGAGGGCCGGAAGATCTATTCGACGGCGGTGGGTCGGATAGGCGCCCCGGACGGGCCGGTCGCGGTGCGCGCCCAGGCCGTCTTCATAGAGGTCAAGGTCGACCACTTCATCGACAACGGAAGGGCCGAGGAGATCCAGGCGGCGATGGCCGACCCGGACCAGGTCAAGCGAGCACGTGCCTTCGAGGTGAACCCGTGAATCAGCGACGCAATCCGGTAGACGTGCTGCTGCGCCGGCTGGACCCGGACGTTCCCGTTCCGAGCTATGCGCACCCAGGAGACGCGGGCGTCGACCTGGTGACCACCGAGGCCGCCGAACTGGCACCGGGGGAGCGCACCGTTCTCCCCACCGGTGTGTCGATCGCGCTGCCCGACGGCTACGCGGCGTTCGTGCACCCGCGATCCGGGCTCGCGGCCCGCTGCGGATTGGCGCTGGTGAATGCCCCCGGGACGGTCGATGCCGGGTACCGTGGAGAGATCAAGGTGATCGTGGTCAATCTGGATCCGCGGGAGAGCGTGCGGTTCGAGAAGTACGACCGGATCGCCCAGTTGGTCGTCCAGCAGGTCGAGAAGGTGCGCTTCCACGAGGTGGCGGAACTTCCCGGCTCGGCGCGGGCCGAGGGGGGATTCGGGTCCACCGGCGGTCATGCGGCGGTGGGCGGCTCCACGGGCGGGAATGAATACGCATCGGTCGGTGGCGACCGGGAAGGACATTGACGTGTTCGGACGTCGCAAGAAGAACGAGGCTCCTGTAGAGCCGGCCGAGGACACGGCGCTCGCCGACGAGACGACGGACGGCGAGAACGACGACGCGACGCAACCGCGGCTCAATCTCCCGCCGGCGCCGCGCCCGGACGGTCCCTGGGACGTGTCGGAGGTCAAGGAGCCCGGTGAGGGCCGGGTGGACCTCGGCGGCCTCTTCGTCCCCGGTATCGAGGGCATGGAGCTGCGGGTCGAGGTCGCCGGCGACGCGATCGTGGCCGCGACGATCGTCCTCCAGGACAGCGCCGTGCAGTTGCAGGCGTTCGCCGCCCCCAGGAGCGAGGGCATCTGGGGCGAGGTGCGCGAGGAGATCGCCACGGGCATCACCCAGCAGGGCGGTGTGATCGACGAGGTCGAGGGGCCGCTGGGCTGGGAGCTGCGGGCCCAGGTGCCGGTGCAGCTGCCGGACGGGACCAACGGCGTGCAGGTCGTGCGCTTCGTCGGCGTCGACGGTCCGCGCTGGTTCCTGCGCGGTGTGATCTCCGGGCAGGGCGCGGTGCAGCCACAGGCCGCCGGTGTGCTGGAGCACATCTTCCAGGACACCGTCGTCGTCCGCGGCGAGGGCCCGATGGCGCCCCGCGACCCGATCGTCCTCAAGCTGCCCGACGATGCCCAGATGGTGCCGGACGGGGTGCAGCAGGAGCAGGCCGGAGGGTCGCGTTTCGGCGGTGGCGTGGAGCGCCTGGAGCGCGGGCCGGAGATCACCGAGATCCGCTGACCCGCCGCGGCGCCGCGGGGTGCGACAACACCGCGGCGACGGCTCATTCATGACGGTCACAAGGGGCCGTACTCCCGTGAAGGGAGTACGGCCCCTTGTCATTTGTGCAGGTCAGGTCGAGAAGCGTAAGAAAACCGTCAACGGAGCGCTAATGGCCGTAAGGGAGGCGTCAACAGCGTTCAAGCGGCGGAAGAAGGGCGGTTTGCTCTAGGGGTCCCATTCCGCCTGCCCATCTAGGAGCACACGATGGCCGACATGGCCTTCGTCGTCGCCACCCTCGCGGTGTTCGCAGTGGTGGCTCTCGTCGCCAAGGGGGTGACGAAGCTGTGACCATCGAGAACGTCGTCGGCCTCATCGTGGCCGTCGCCCTCCTGGGTTACCTGGTCCTCGCCCTCGTCTTCCCGGAGAGGTTCTGAGGTGTCGACAGCTGCAACCGCAGCGGGCCACATGAGCCCCGCTCTCGCCGGTGTGCTCCAGCTGACAGCGCTCATCGCAGCGCTCGCCCTGGTGTACCGCCCGCTCGGCGACTACATGGCCGCCGCCTACAGCTCCCCGCGCCATCTGCGCGTGGAAAAGGTCATCTACCGCTGCATAGGCGCCAACGCGGACACCCAGATGCGCTGGCCCGCCTACCTCCGCGGCGTCCTCGCCTTCTCCCTGGCCGGGATGCTCTTCCTCTACCTCCTCCAGCGCCTCCAGGGAAACCTGCCACTCTCCCTCGGATTCGCCTCCATCAGCCCCGACCAGGCCTTCAACACCGCCGCCTCGTTCGTCGCCAACACCAACTGGCAGTCGTACAGCGGCGAACAGGCCATGGGCCACGTCGTCCAGACCGCCGGCCTCGCCGTCCAGAACTTCGTCTCCGCCGCCACCGGCATGGCCGTCGCCATCGCCCTCGTCCGCGGCTTCGCCCGCTCCCGCACCGGTGAACTGGGCAACTTCTGGGCCGACTTGGTGCGCGGCACCATCCGCGTCCTGATCCCCATCGCGGTCGTCGGCGCCCTCGTCCTCGTCGCCTGCGGCGTCATCCAGAACTTCGCCGGCATCCACGACGTCGGCCAGTTCATGGGCGGCACCCAGCAGACCAACGGCGGTGCCGTCGCCTCCCAGGAAGTCATCAAGGAACTCGGCACCAACGGAGGCGGCTACTTCAACGCCAACTCCGCCCACCCCTTCGAGAACCCCACCGCCTTCACCAACCTCTTCGAGATCTTCCTGATCCTCGTCATCCCCTTCTCGCTGACCCGCACCTTCGGCAAGCTCGTCGGGAACGTGAAGCAGGGCTACGCCATCCTCGCCACCATGGGCGTGATCTGGCTCGGCTTCACCGCGCTCATGATGTGGACCGAGTTCGCCCACGGCGGGCCCGCACTCCAGGCCGCCGGCGCCGCGATGGAAGGCAAGGAGAACCGCTTCGGAGTCGGCGGCTCCGCCATCTTCTCCGTGGCCACCACCCTGACCTCGACCGGAGCCGTCGACTCCTTCCACGACTCCTACACGGCCTTCGGCGGCGGCCTCCAGCTCCTGGGCATGATGCTCGGCGAAATCGCCCCCGGCGGCGTCGGATCCGGCCTCTACGGCATGCTCGTCATGGCCGTCATCGCCGTCTTCATCGCCGGCCTCATGGTCGGCCGCACCCCCGAATACCTCGGCAAGAAGATCGGCACCCGCGAGATCAAACTCGCCGCCTGCTACATCCTCATCACGCCCACCCTGGTCCTCGGCTTCACCGCCGCCTCCATGGTGCTCCCCGACGCCCTCGGCTCGATGCTCAACACCAAGGCACAGGGCGCCGGACCCCACGGCTTCTCCGAGGTCCTCTACGCGTTCACCTCCGGCGCCAACAACAACGGCTCCGCCTTCGGCGGACTCAACGCCAACACGCCCTGGTACAACACCACGATCGGTCTGGCCATGCTGCTCGGCCGCTTCCTCCCGATGGTGTTCGTGCTCGCCCTCGCCGGCTCGCTCGCCGAACAGCAGCCGGTCCCCGAGACCGCGGGCACCCTCCGTACCGAAAAGCCGCTCTTCGCCGGGCTGCTGGTCGGCACGATCCTGATCATCACCGGTCTGACCTACTTCCCGGCGCTCGCCCTCGGGCCGCTGGCGGAGGGGCTGTCATGACCGCCCCCGTGAAACCGGAGGAGCACGGCTCCATGTCCACCGCAACACCGACCCGCGCTCCGGAACAGGACGCCACCAGCGGACAGCAGCCCGGCGACGGCCGTGTGGGCGGCGGTCTCTTCGACCCCAAGCAGCTGGTCACGTCCCTGCCGGACGCCCTGCGCAAGCTCGACCCGCGGGTGATGATCAAGTCGCCCGTCATGTTCGTCGTCGAGGTCGGCTCCGTCCTCACCACGATATTCGCCTGCCTCGCCCCCACCGACTGGTTCGGCTGGGCGATCGCCGTCTGGCTGTGGCTGACCGTCGTCTTCGCCAACCTCGCCGAGGCCGTCGCCGAAGGCCGCGGCAAGGCACAGGCCGACACCCTGCGCAAGGCCAAGACCGACACCGTCGCCCGCCGCCTCAACGGCACCGACGAGGAGCACGTACCCGGCACCGAACTCCGCGTCGGCGACCTCGTCGTCTGCGAGGCCGGCGACATCATCCCCGGGGACGGCGACGTCGTCGAAGGCGTCGCCTCCGTCGACGAATCCGCCATCACCGGCGAATCCGCCCCCGTCATCCGCGAATCCGGCGGTGACCGCTGCGCCGTCACCGGCGGCACCAAGGTCCTCTCCGACCGCATCGTCGTCAAGATCACGACGAAGCCCGGCGAGACCTTCATCGACCGGATGATCAACCTCGTCGAGGGCGCCGCACGCCAGAAGACCCCCAACGAGATCGCGCTGAACATCCTCCTCGCGTCCCTCACCATCGTCTTCCTGCTGGCCGTCGTCACCCTCCAGCCGTTCGCCATCTACGCCGGCGCCGAACAGCCCATGATCGTGCTGCTCGCCCTGCTGGTCTGCCTCATCCCGACCACCATCGGCGCGCTCCTCTCCGCCATCGGCATCGCCGGTATGGACCGCCTCGTCCAACGCAACGTCCTCGCCATGTCCGGACGCGCCGTCGAAGCGGCGGGCGACGTATCGACATTGCTGCTCGACAAGACCGGCACCATCACCTACGGCAACCGCCGCGCCGCCGAGTTCGTGCCCGTCCCTGGCGCCACCGAGACGGAACTCGCCGACGCCGCCCAGCTGTCCTCACTCGCCGACGAGACCCCCGAAGGGCGCTCCGTCGTCGAACTCGCCAAGGAGAAGTACGGACTGCGCGAGGGTGAGTTCAGCGGCGACACGTTGACGGGTGCCGAGTGGATCCCGTTCACCGCACAGACCCGTATGTCCGGTGTCGACGTCGACGGCCGCAAGATCCGCAAGGGCGCCACCGGGTCCGTCCTCGCCTGGGTCCAGGAGCGCGGCGGCGAGGTCACCGAGAACGCCCGGCAGCTCGCCGACACCATCTCCCAGGCCGGTGGCACCCCGCTGCTGGTCGCCCTGGAAGACGAAAGCGGCCCCCGCGTCCTCGGTGTCATCCACCTCAAGGACGTCGTCAAGGACGGCATGCGCGAACGCTTCGTCGAACTCCGCAAGATGGGCATCAAGACGGTCATGATCACGGGTGACAACCCGCTGACCGCCAAGGCCATCGCCGACGAGGCCGGCGTGGACGACTTCCTCGCCGAAGCCACCCCCGAAGACAAGATGGCGCTCATCAAGCGCGAGCAGGCCGGCGGGAAGCTGGTCGCGATGACCGGTGACGGGACGAACGACGCCCCGGCGCTGGCCCAGGCGGACGTGGGGGTGGCGATGAACACCGGCACCTCGGCCGCCAAGGAGGCCGGCAACATGGTCGACCTCGACTCCAATCCGACCAAGCTCATCGAGATCGTCGAGATCGGCAAGCAACTGCTCATCACCCGGGGTGCGTTGACGACCTTCTCGATCGCCAACGACGTCGCCAAGTACTTCGCGATCATCCCCGCGATGTTCGCGGTGGCCTACCCCGGCCTGGACACCCTCAACATCATGCGGCTGTCCAGCCCCAACTCCGCGATTCTCTCCGCGATCATCTTCAACGCCCTGATCATCGTGGCCCTCGTGCCGCTCGCCCTCAAGGGCGTGCGCTACCGCCCCGTCAGCGCCGACAAGATGCTCCGCCGGAACCTCGCCGTCTACGGACTGGGCGGCCTCATCGCACCGTTCATCGGCATCAAGCTCATCGACCTGCTGATCTCCCTCATCCCCGGAATCGGGTGACCCGGCATGAACAACTCCGTACGCAACACCGCACGGTTGCTGGCCGCGGGCCTGCGCGCCCTGCTCGTCCTCACCGTCGTCTGCGGGGTGATCTACCCCCTGGTGGTCACCGGAGTGGCCCAGGCCGCCTTCAACGGACAGGCCAACGGCTCCGAGATCAGCTCCCAGGGCAAGGTCGTCGGCTCCTCCCTCATCGGCCAGCGCTACGACAAGGGCACCGACAAGAAGGGCAACCCGATTCCGGACCTCCGCTACTTCCAGCCCCGCCCCTCGGCCGGACTGGGAAGCAACCGGACAAACGGCGTCAACACCCAGTACAACCTCCAGATCTCCGGAGCCTCCAACCTGGGCGCCACCAACACCGACCTGGTCAAGGCCGTCAAGGACCGCAAGCAATGGGTCGCCACCACCTACGGCGTCCCCGAGTCGCAGGTGCCGGCCGACGCCGTGACCTCCTCCGGCTCCGGTCTCGACCCCGACATCTCCCCCCAGTACGCACTGCTGCAGGTCGACCGGGTCGCCAAGGAGAACCACCTCCCCGCCGGCAAGGTCGAGCAGCTCGTCCAGGACCACGTCCAGGGACGCCAGCTGGGATTCATGGGAGAACCCCGGGTCAACGTCCTGGAGCTGAACATCGCACTCCGGGACCTGGTCCAGGGACAGCGGTGACGGACGGTGCCTTACTGAGGCATCTCGCGAGCGGTGCGCACATGGCGCACACAGCCGCCGCATCCAGCCCACGGGCGGGGGCGGCCCCGGGAATTGTCCTTCCTGGGGCCGCCCCTTTGCGCGTGGCGTGGGGGATGCGGACTCATGGCTGCTACCGGCGCTGGCGTGGACGTCGGCGTCGGCTTCGGCGTCGCGGAGCGTGGTGCCCTCAACTCCCTTTCGAACGGCCTGAGCTGTGCGTTTCGCGAGTTATCCACAGGCGTTGCCCGCCTGCGCGCACGGTCCTCATACTGTTTCGCAGATGAGCGGCAACTCGCCGCGATACAGCGGGGGTTCGGTGAGGGAGCCTCCAACTCCAAGGCGGGAGTTGAGGCAGAGCACAGTCCGGGCAGAGCGCAGATGCCACGACGAGAGCGGGGGAACGCATCATGAACGGCAGTAGTGAGGCGAACGACGGAACGACGGCCACGGGTACCGCCGTCGCGGACGCGGCGCCGGCGGAAGCGATGGTCCTCGTCGAGGACCTGCACCGGAGCTACGGCACGGGCTCCGGCGCCGTACACGCTCTGCGCGGGGTGACCTGCGGCGTTCCGCGCGGCGAACTCGTCGCCCTGCGCGGCCGCTCCGGATCCGGCAAGACCACCCTCCTCAACCTCATCGGCGGCCTGGACACCCCCGACTCCGGACGGATCACCGTCGACGGCACCCCCTTGGCCGACCTCGGAGAAGACGGTCTGCTGGAGATGCGCCGCGACCGGATCGGCTTCGTCTTCCAATCCTTCGGACTGATACCGATACTCAGCGCCGCCGAGAACGTCGGAGTACCACTGCGGCTGCGGAAGGTCCCAGCGCGGGAGCGCGAAGCGCGCGTCGCACTCCTGCTGTCCCTGGTGGGCCTCGCCGACCACGCCGCCCAGCGCCCCGGCGAACTCTCCGGCGGTCAGCAGCAGCGGGTCGCCATAGCCCGCGCTCTCGCCAACCGTCCGGCGCTGCTCATCGCCGACGAGCCGACGGGGCAACTGGACGCCGAAACCGGTCTGGAGGTGATGGAACTGCTTCGAGCCGTGGTCCGCAGCGAGGGCGTCACGGCACTGGTCGCCACCCACGACACCACCCTCCTCACCCTCGCCGACAGGGTGTTGGAACTCGACGACGGGGTGGTCACGGTGGCGGGTGAGGGGTGAGGGGTGAGGGGTGAGGGGCGGGGGTGGGGGAGCCCCCCAGGAGGTGAGAGGAGAGGAAGAGAGTCCCACCTCCTCAACCCTCCCCGCGAGCCCGTCTCCGCCCAAGAATCCCTCCCGACCCTCAGGCTCCAGCCAGCCCCCACCCAGCCTCCATCCCCCACCCCCCCAAACCCAGTCACCCCCTACCAAACATCCCCCTCCCGCCAATCACACGTCAGGTCACCTTCGAGGTCGAGCGGCACGGCTGACGGCAGGACGTAGAGGGAGCCGTCCTCGTCCGGGGTGGGGCGGGGGCCGTTCAGGGCGAGGGCTGAGGAGCGGCCGCGCCAGAGTTGCCAGCCGCGGGTGGCGTAGAAGGCGGCGGCTCCGTCGGCGGCGCTGAGTGCGCCGAGGTCGTAGGCGTTGCGGATCACGCGTTCCAGGGCGTTCATCAGGGCGGCGCCGTGGCCCCGTCCGCGGTGGTCCGCGCGGACCCCGACGCCCTCGACGTAGCCGCAGCGCAGTGCCCGGCCGTTGTGCAGCAGGCAGCGTTGGACGACGGCGGCGTGGCCGATGAGTTCGCCGTCCTCGTGGACGAGGGCGTGCAGGCCGCCGAGTGCGTGGTCCCAGTCCTCGGCGGTCATGTCGTCGAAGACGTCGTAGAGGAGGATGCGGGCCGCGTCGAGGGTGCCGGTGTCGAGGTCGGCGGTGTGGACGACGCGCACCGAGGATGTGCGGGTGGGACGTTCGGAGGGGACGGGGCTCATGGGGGTCATGGGAGGCATCGTGGCAGGGAGCCTCGGCGGGGGCGATCGCTTTGTTTCGGCCAGTGATGCTAGTGATGCCAGTCATGTCAGCGGTGTCAGCGATACCGGCGGCGCCAGCGATACCGGCGGCGCCAGCGATACCGGCGGCGCCAGCGATACCGGCGGCGCCAGCGATACCGGCGGCGCCAGCGATACCAGCGGTGCCAGTGATACCGGCAGTGCCGGCGATGGCTGACCCGGATCGGTCTCCCGGACTGTCGTCCCAGACCGGCGCCCCAGACTGGTGCCCCGGATCGGCGCCCCAGACCGGTGCCCCGGATCGGGCCCCCAGGACCAGTGTTCGGATGCGTCGGTGCGCCTATACCAGAGTGTCCTGCGCCCCGTTCGGCCCCCTGCTCAGAGCCTGTATCAGAGTCGCGTCAAGACCGGGCGGGAAGCCGCTACCTGGGCGTTTTTTCGCGGGAACGGTCGGTAAAGTCGCATCAGGCCCAGCCCGGTGGGGGCGGCCTTCACGTAAGACAATGGGGCCATGGCACGCGGCAAGCTACGGATATATCTCGGCGCGGCACCGGGCGTCGGCAAGACGTACGCGATGCTGTCCGAGGCACACCGGCGCGTGGAGCGCGGCACGGACGTCGTGGTGGCGTTCGTCGAGCACCATGGCAGGCCCCGCACCGAGGTGATGCTGCACGGGCTGGAGCAGGTGCAGCGACGGGAGCTGGAGTACCGCGGGTCGACGTTCACCGAGATGGACGTCGATGCGGTGCTGGAGCGGAAGCCGACCGTGGCGCTGGTCGACGAGTTGGCGCACACCAACGTTCCCGGGTCCCGCAACGGCAAGCGCTGGCAGGACGTCGAGGAGCTGCTGGAAGCCGGGATCACGGTGATCTCGACGGTGAACATCCAGCACCTGGAGTCGCTCGGGGACGTCGTCGAGTCGATAACGGGTGTGCGGCAGCGGGAGACGGTGCCGGACGAGATCGTCCGGCGGGCCGATCAGATCGAGCTGGTCGACATGTCGCCGCAGGCGATCCGGCGGCGGATGGCGCACGGCAACATCTACCAGTCGGACAAGGTCGATGCGGCGCTGTCGAACTACTTCCGGCCGGGCAACCTCACCGCGCTGCGCGAACTGGCACTGCTGTGGGTGGCCGACCGGGTGGACGAGTACCTCCAGCAGTACCGCGCGGAGCACTCGATCCGTTCGACGTGGCAGGCCCGGGAGCGGATCGTGGTCGGGCTGACCGGCGGGCCGGAGGGGCGGACGCTGATCCGCCGGGCCGCCCGGATGGCCGCGAAGGGCTCGGGCAGCGAGGTGCTCGCCGTCTACATCGCCCGCAGCGACGGGCTGACCTCGGCCTCGCCGAAGGAACTCGCGGTCCAGCGGACGCTGGTGGAGGACCTGGGCGGGACGTTCCACCACGTCATAGGGGACGACATCCCCGGTGCGCTGCTGGAGTTCGCCCGGGGGGTGAACGCCACCCAGATCGTGCTGGGTTCGAGCCGCCGCAAGACGTGGCAGTACATCTTCGGGCCGGGGGTGGGGGCGACCGTGGCCCGGGAGTCCGGGCCGGATCTCGATGTGCACATCGTGACGCACGACGAGGTGGCCAAGGGCCGGGGGCTGCCGGTGGCGCGAGGGGCGCGGCTGGGCCGGTCGCGGATCATCGCCGGCTGGGTGGCCGGGGTCGGCGGTCCGGTGCTGCTGTCGTTGCTGCTGTCCAAGGTCTCGAACGGGCCGGGGCTGGCCAACGACGTGCTGCTGTTCCTGTTCCTGACGGTGGTCGCGGCGCTGCTCGGTGGGCAGTTGCCGGCGCTGGCGTCGGCGGCGGTCGGCTCGTTGCTGTTGAACTACTACTTCACCCCGCCCACCCACACCCTCACGGTCAGCGATCCGAAGAACATCGTGGCGATCGCGATCTTCTTCGCGGTGGCGGTGTCGGTGGCGTCGGTGGTGGATCTGGCCGCCCGGCGGACCCATCAGGCGGCGCGGTTGCGTGCCGAGTCGGAGATCCTGTCGTTCCTGGCGGGGAGCGTGCTGCGTGGTGAGACCACGTTGGACGCGCTGCTGGAGCGGGTGCGCGAGACGTTCGGGATGGACACCGTGGCGCTGCTGGAGCGGCGCAGCGACGTCGATCCGTGGACGTGTGCGGGGCGGGCCGGCGGCGGGGAGGACTCGCCTCCGTTGCAGCGTCCGGAGGACGCGGACGTGGACATGCCGGTGGGGGACCACATGGCGTTGGCGTTGACGGGTCGGGTGCTGCCGGCGGAGGACCGTCGGGTGCTGGCCGCGTTCGCCGCTCAGGCCGCGGTCGTCCTGGACCGGCAGCGGCTGGTGGGGGAGGCCGAGCGGGCCCGGGAGCTGGCGGAGGGCAACCGCATAAGGACGGCGTTGCTGGCCGCGGTCAGCCATGATCTGCGGACGCCGCTGGCGGGTATCAAGGCGTCGGTGACGTCGTTGCGGTCGGACGATGTGGCGTGGTCGGAGGAGGACGAGGCGGAGCTGCTGGCGGGCATCGAGGCGGGTGCGGACCGGCTGGACCACCTGGTGGGCAATCTGCTGGACATGTCGCGGTTGCAGACCGGCACGGTGACGCCGCTGATCCGGGAGATCGACCTCGACGAGGTGGTGCCGATGGCGCTGGGCGGGGTCCCGGAGGGCAGCGTCACGTTGGACATTCCCGAGGAGCTGCCGATGGTGGCGGTGGATCCGGGGCTGCTGGAGCGGTCGGTGGCCAATCTGGTGGAGAACGCCGTGAAGTACAGCCCGGACGGGGAGGTGGTGCTGGTCTCGGCCAGTGCGCTCGGCGACCGGGTGGAGCTGCGGATCGCCGACCGGGGTCCGGGGGTGCCGGACAGTGCCAAGGACCGGATCTTCGAGCCGTTCCAGCGGTACGGGGACGCTCCGCGGGGCGCCGGGGTGGGGCTCGGGCTGGCGGTGGCGCGTGGTTTCGCGGAGGCGATCGGCGGGACGCTGGCGGCGGAGGACACTCCGGGCGGTGGCATGACGATGGTGCTGACGCTGCGGGCCGCCGCGGGCGTTCCGCCGGTCCGCCCCGATCTTCCGGCGCAGGCGACGACATGAGCCGGGACCCGGGCGGACGCACCTTCGGCGGAAGAGGGCCGCGTTCCGGTGACGGTGCGTGTCCGCCGTGTGGCCCGGGAGGGGGCCAGCAGACCGGCCGGACGGTACCGGCCGCACTCATTACCTGGCCGGCGGGTGTGGCCCGTCGGCGACCGACACCGCGAGGAGAACGCCAGTGAACCGGGTGCTTGTGGTCGATGACGAGCCGCAGATCGTCCGCGCCCTTGTGATCAACCTGAAGGCGCGCAAGTACGAGGTGGACGCCGCCCCGGACGGGGCGACCGCCTTGAAACTCGCCGCGGCCCGCCATCCCGATGTCGTGGTCCTGGACCTGGGGCTGCCCGATATGGACGGGGTGGAGGTCATCAAGGGGCTGCGCGGCTGGTCGCGGGTGCCGATCCTGGTGCTGTCCGCCCGGCAGACGTCGGACGAGAAGGTCGAGGCGCTGGACGCCGGGGCGGACGACTATGTGACCAAGCCGTTCGGGATGGACGAGCTGCTGGCGCGGCTGCGGGCGGCGGTGCGCCGGGCGGAGCCGACCGGGCCGGCGGACGACGAGGTGATCGTGGAGACCGAGGGGTTCACGGTCGATCTGGCGGCGAAGAAGGTCAACCGGGGCGGTCGGGACATCCGTCTGACGCCCACCGAGTGGCATCTGCTGGAGGTGCTGGTGCGCAACCAGGGCCGGCTGGTCAGCCAGAAGCAGCTGCTCCAGGAGGTGTGGGGGCCGTCGTACGGCACCGAGACCAACTATCTGCGGGTGTACATGGCGCAGCTGCGCCGGAAGCTGGAGGGTGATCCGTCGCATCCGCGGCACTTCATCACGGAGCCGGGGATGGGGTACCGGTTCGAGGGGTGAAGGCGGGGCGGGTGGGGCATGGCCGTTGGCGGGGGTGTGGTGCGGCGGCCGCGGGGCCGGGGCGGGGTGGTTGCGTCGGGGGAAAAGTGGGGGTTTCGAGGGGTGGACGGGGTGCGGGGGAGGCTGTGCGGGCCCCGGTACGCTGGGGTTATGAGTGCTGGGACCCGACCCGAGAAGCCGGCCGGCCGGTTCCGCCGGATGCTCGACAGGCTGTCGTCCTCCGAGGAGGAGCTGCAGTCCGCCGAGTTGCAGGAGGATGCGCAGGCGACGGGCTGCACCCGGATATGCGACTGCGCCGACCGTCAGATCGTCAAGGTGTCCGGCACCCTGCGGCATGTCACGCTGCGGCCGCGTGCCGGTGTGCCCGCGCTGGAGGCGGAGCTCTTCGACGGCTCCGCGGCGCTCGACGTGGTGTGGCTGGGTCGCCGATCCATTGTCGGGATCGAGCCGGGCCGTAAGCTCATCGCCTCGGGCCGGATCTCGCTGAGTCACGGACGCCGGGTGCTCTTCAATCCCAAGTACGAACTGCGACCGCTCGGACAGGAGTAGCCGGTGACGTCGTACGACCGACCGACCACTGACCCTGAGGCTTCCGTCTCCGCTGATCGTCCGGTGGGTGTGCCGCGTGCCGCCTCCGGTACGGGCGCCGACGCCGGCGGCAGGGAGGTGACCGAGGCGGCGCTGTTCGAGGCGTTCGGCGGCGTGCGCGGCATGGTGGAGACGGTGCTGCCGGGTCTGCTGTTCGTCGCGATCTTCACCGCCAACAAGGATCTGCACATCTCGGCGATCGCGGCGCTGGCGGTGTCGCTGGTGCTGTGCGCGGTGCGGCTGGTGCGGAAGGACACCGTCAAGCACGCCTTCAGCGGGGTGTTCGGGGTGGCTTTCGGCGTGGTCTTCGCGATGATGACCGGCAACGCCAAGGACTTCTACCTGCCGGGCATGCTCTACACGCTGGGCCTGGCGTTGGCGTACATCATCACGACGCTGGCGGGTGTCCCGTTGATCGGGTTGATCCTGGGGCCGGTGTTCAAGGAGAACCTCTCGTGGCGGACGCGTAATCCGGGCCGCAAGAAGGCGTATGCGAAGGCCAGTTGGGCCTGGGGTCTGATCCTGCTCGGCAAGTGCCTGGTGCTGTTCCCGCTGTACTGGTGGGCGGACACCACGCAGCTGGGCTGGGTGCTGGTGGCCCTGAAGATCCCGCCGTTCCTGCTGGCGCTCTATCTGACGTGGGTGTTCCTGGTGAAGGCGCCGGCGCCGATCGACGTCTTCGCGGAGATGGAGGCGCAGGAGAAGGCCGAGGAGGCCGAGCGGGAGCGGCAGCGGGGGCTGCCGGCCGCGGAGCCGGACGCGGCGTCGGTGGAGCGTGGCCGCGGAGGGCCGCGGCACCGCCGCTGAGAGTGGACGGGCGAAGGGCCCGGGAGCCGTGTGGCTCCCGGGCCCTTCGTGTGTCCGGAGTCGGTTCAGCCGTCGGTGCGGCGGACCGACAGCAGGTCCTCCAGCTGCTCCTCGCGGGCCTGGGCGGCGACGAACAGCAGCTCGTCGCCGGCCTCGAGGGCGTCGTCCTTGTTGGGGGTGAGGACGCGGGTGCCGCGGATGATCGTCACCAGGGAGGTGTCCTCGGGCCATTGGACGTCGCCGACCCGGGTGCCGGACAGGGCGGCCTCTGGGGGGAGGGTGAGCTCGACGAGGTTGGCGTCGCCGTGGCTGAAGCGCAGCAGCCGGACGAGGTCGCCGACGCTGACCGCCTCTTCGACCAGGGCCGACATCAGGCGCGGGGTGGAGACCGCGACGTCGACGCCCCAGGACTCGTTGAAGAGCCATTCGTTCTTGGGGTTGTTGACGCGGGCGACGACCCGCGGCACGCCGTACTCGGTCTTGGCGAGCAGCGAGACGACGAGGTTGACCTTGTCGTCGCCGGTCGCGGCGATGACGACGTTGCAGCGCTGCAGGGCGGCCTCGTCGAGCGAGGTGATCTCGCAGGCGTCGGCCAGCAGCCATTCGGCGAGCGGGACCCGCTCGACGGAGATGGCGGTGGGCGCCTTGTCGATGAGCAGGATCTCGTGTCCGTTTTCCAGGAGTTCGCCGGCGATGGAACGACCCACCGCGCCGGCGCCTGCGATCGCGACCCTCATGCGTGCGCCTCCTCGGGACCCTGGGCGAATGCCGCTTCGACCGTCTCGACTTCGTCGGTGCGCATCATCACGTGCACCAGGTCGCCTTCCTGGAGGACCGTCTGGGAGGTCGGCAGCATGGCCTCGCCCAGGCGGGTCAGGAAGGCGACGCGGACGCCGGTCTCTTCCTGGAGCTTGCTGATCTTGTGGCCGACCCAGGCGGCGGAGGTGTGCACCTCGGCCAGCTGGACGCCGCCGCTGGGGTCGCGCCACAGGGGTTCGGCGCCCGAGGGCAGCAGCCGGCGCAGCATCTGGTCGGCGGTCCAGCGGACCGTGGCGACCGTGGGGATGCCCAGGCGCTGGTAGACCTCGGCGCGGCGCGGGTCGTAGATACGGGCCGCGACGTTCTCGACGCCGAACATCTCGCGGGCCACCCGGGCGGCGATGATGTTGGAGTTGTCGCCGCTGGAGACGGCGGCGAAGGCGCCCGCCTCCTCGATGCCGGCCTCACGGAGGGTGTCCTGGTCGAAGCCGACGCCGGTGACCCGGCGGCCGCCGAAGGCGGAGCCCAGGCGGCGGAACGCGGTCGGGTCCTGGTCGATCACCGCGATGGTGTGGCCCTGGCCCTCCAGGGTCTGCGCGAGTGCGGAGCCCACGCGACCGCACCCCATGATGACGATGTGCATGCTGATTACCCCGTGCCCTGTACTAGCGCGCTGACCTGACCAAACACCCTGCTCACTACTTTCTTCTCCGACATGACGGCGACACGGATCCGCTGTCTGCGACGGCGGCCCGGTGCGTCGGACGAGAGCGCCGGCCGCACCGTGGTCGGGTACAACCGTAGCCGTAACGGTGGGCCCGGTAGGGGGCGCGGTAGGGGCCGGACGGTTGCGGGTCGGTGGTGCGGCGTCGCGGGATCGTGCGCGCGGCTGCGCGGGCTCGGGCCGGTAGGGCACGCTACGGCGTGTGCCTCAACTGCCACCTCAGCCTCAACAGGGCGCTGTCGCACCGCACATGGTGGTGTGCGGTGACGACGCGCTGGCCCACCGGCTCGCCGCCGAGCTCCGCGATGTCTACCGCGAACGGGTGACGCTGGTCGTGCCGTCGGCGCGGGAGCCGCGCCGGCCCCGCATTCCGTCGCCCTCCCGCGGCCTCGGCCGGGCCACCGCGCTGCTCGGCCGGGTCTCGGCGGTGGTGGCGCGCACCGGGCCGGTGGTGCCGCCGGGGACGTCGCCCGTGGCGCCGGGCGAGGAGAGCGAACCGCCGCCGGAGCCGGTCCGGGTCCTGGAGGCGGCCCAGATCGACGACGCGGCGCTGACCGAGGCAGGGATCGCCGAGGCGGGCGCGCTGGCGCTGGTCCATGACGACGACGATCTCAACATCCACGCCGCGCTCCGCGCCCGCCGCCTCAACCCCCGGCTGCGGCTGGTCATCCGGCTCTACAACCGCAAACTCGGCCAGCATCTGGAGGAGTTGCTGGACCAGGCGGCGGCGGTCGCCGCGGCTCGCGCCGGGGACGGCGTGGCGGTGACGCCGGCCGAGGCGTCGACCATGGTGCTCTCCGACACCGACACCGTCGCCCCGGCGCTGGTGGCCACCGCGGTGGCCGGGACCAGCAAGGTCATCGAGGCGAACGGGCTGATGCTGCGCGCCGTGGAGCGTGCGCCGGGGCAGTCCGGGCCGGCCGGCGCGCGGCGGCTGTGCACCCTGGCGCTGCTGACGCCCTCGCCCGGTGAGCAGCCCGGTGACGCGGTGGGCGCGTCCGAGGCGGGGCCGATCGACGACGGCCCGGTGCTGCTGCCCGACGACGCCACCGCCGGCGCGGCCGTGGACTGCGGCCGGATCGTCCTGGAGACCGTCGCCTATACGGGCCGGACGGTGCGACCGCGCCGGCTCCGCGGCCGGGGCGCACCGCTGGCGTCCCTGTTCTCCCGGCGGCTGCGCTGGTCGCTGGCGGGTTTCGTCGGGGCGGTGCTGGCGCTGGCCGTGATCGCGTCCCTGACGACGGGGGAGCAGCCGCTGCACGCGGCGTATCTCACCCTGCTCGACCTGTTCGCGATCGACGATCCGGCGCTCACGGAGCCGCCGGCGCGCAAGGTGCTCCAGTTGCTGTCCGGGCTGGTCGGGCTGTTGTTGCTCCCGGTGCTGGTGGCGGCGGCGATCGAGGGGATGGGCACCTTCCGCAGCGCCTCCGCGCTGCGCCGGCCGCCGCGCGGCCTGTCGGGACACGTGGTGCTGCTGGGCCTGGGGAAGGTCGGTACCCGCGTACTGGCGCGGCTGCACGAGATGCGCATCCCGGTGGTGTGCATCGAGGCCGATCCGGAGGCGCGCGGCATCGCCCTGGCGCGCCGGCTGCGCGTGCCGACCGTCGTGGGGGACGTCACGCAGGAGGGGATCCTGGAGGCGGCGCTGGCCGACCGGGCCCGGACCCTCCTCGCGTTGACGAGCGAGGACACCACCAATCTGGAGGCCGCGCTCTATGCCCGGTCGGTCAATCCGCGGCTGCGGGTGACCCTGCGGATCTTCGACGACGGGTTCGCCACCGCCGTCTACCGGACGCTGCGCGCCGCGCACCCCGGCGCGCGGACCCGCAGCCGCAGCGTCTCCTTCCTGGCGGCACCGGCGTTCGCCGGGGCGATGATGGGCCGGGAGATCCTGGGCGCGATCCCGGTGGAGCGGCGGGTGCTGCTGGTGGCCCGGGTGGAGGTGGGCGAGCACGCCGCCCTGGTGGGGCGTGCGGTCGGTGACGTGCGGCGGCCGGGGCGGCTGCGGGTGCTGGCCGTCGACCCCTCCGCCTCGGACGCGGAGGCGGCACCGGCCGCGGCGGGCGAGCCGCAGCCCGGCCCGGGGCAGGCACCGGCGCAGCTCGCCGACGAACTGGACGACTACGTGCTGCGGCCGCGGGACGTGGTGCTGCTGGCCGCGACCCGCGAGGGGCTGGGCGAACTGCTGTCGCGGCGGCCGCAGCCGGTGCGCGGGGCGTGACCGGGCACGCCGTCACCCGCCCCGGCTCCGTGATGTCCGCCACGACGTCCCGGCCCCCGGCGTACCCCGCTCCGGCGGTGCTGCCGTGCACCTGAGGTGCGGATGTCGTGGAGGCGCCGGGGAGTGGAAGCGCAGCCCGGCGGCTCTGCGCGGGGCGGTGCATTCGGGTGCTCCCACCCGTCCGGGTGGCGGGTGGGCGAGCACCTTGACGAAGGCTTAGCATCCTCTGGTGTCCAAACTGACCGACGTGCCCAAACGGATCTTGATCGGGCGCGCACTGCGCAGCGACAGGCTTGGAGAGACCCTTCTCCCCAAGCGCATCGCACTCCCCGTCTTCGCCTCCGACCCGCTCTCCTCCGTGGCCTACGCGCCCGGCGAGGTGCTGCTCGTCCTCTCCGTGGCGGGAGTCTCCGCGTACAACTTCAGCCCCTGGATCGCGGTCGCGGTCGTGGTGCTGATGTTCACCGTCGTCGCGTCGTACCGGCAGAACGTGCACGCCTACCCGAGCGGCGGCGGCGACTACGAGGTCGCCACCACCAACCTCGGGCCGAAGGCGGGGCTGACCGTCGCCAGTGCACTCCTGGTCGACTACGTGCTGACCGTCGCGGTCTCCATCTCCTCCGGAGTGGAGAACCTCGGATCGGCCGTCCCCTTCGTCGTCGAGCACAAGACGTTCAGCGCCATCGCGATCATCGTGCTGCTGACCTTGATGAACCTGCGCGGCGTCAAGGAGTCCGGCAAGCTCTTCGCGATTCCCACGTATGTCTTCGTGGTCGGCGTCTTCATCATGATCCTCTGGGGCGCGTTCCGCGGCCTGGTACTGGGCGACACCATGCGCGCCCCGACCGCCGACTACACCGTCCACGCCGAGCAGGGCGGACTCGCCGGCTTCGCGCTGATCTTCCTGCTGCTGCGCGCCTTCTCCTCCGGATGCGCCGCGCTCACCGGTGTCGAGGCGATCTCCAACGGCGTGCCCGCCTTCCGCAAGCCGAAGTCGAAGAACGCCGCGACCACCCTCGCCCTCATGGGCGGGCTGGCCGTCACCATGTTCTGCGGCATCATCGCGCTGGCCATGTCCACGCGCGTCCGGATGGCCGAGAACCCGGCCACCAACCTGCTGCACAACGGCCAGCCGATCGGCTCCGGTTACACCCAGAACCCGGTCATCTCGCAGGTCGCCGAGGCGGTCTTCGGCAAGGGCAGCTTCCTCTTCGTCATCCTGGCCGGGGCCACCGCGCTGGTCCTCTTCCTGGCCGCCAACACCGCCTACAACGGCTTCCCGCTGCTCGGCTCGATCCTCGCCCAGGACCGCTACCTGCCGCGCCAGCTGCACACCCGCGGCGACCGGCTGGCGTTCTCCAACGGCATCGTGCTGCTGGCCGGCGCCGCCACCGTCCTGGTCTACCTCTACGGCGCGGACTCCACCCGCCTGATCCAGCTCTACATCGTCGGCGTCTTCGTCTCCTTCACGCTCAGCCAGACCGGCATGGTCCGCCACTGGAACCGCCATCTGCGATCCGAGAAGGACCCGGTCAAGCGCCGCCGGATGCACCGCTCCCGCGCCATCAACACCTTCGGTGCCTTCTTCACCGGCCTCGTCCTGGTCGTGGTGCTGCTGACGAAGTTCACCCACGGCGCCTGGGTCGCCCTGCTCGGCATGGTCATCTTCTTCGTCACGATGACCGCGATCCGCCGCCACTACGACCGGGTCTCCGACGAGATCGCCGCCCCCGACGTGCCCGACGACGACGTCGTCCGCCCCTCCCGGGTCCACGCCATCGTCCTGGTCTCCAAGGTGCACAAGCCCACTCTGCGCGCCCTGAACTACGCCAAGCTGATGCGCTCGGACGCCCTTGAGGCCGTCAGCGTCGACGTCGACCAGGCCGACACCCGCGCCCTGCGCGCCGAGTGGGAGCGCCGCGGCATAGAGGTGCCGCTGAAGGTCCTGGCCTCGCCGTACCGCGAGATCACCCGGCCGATCATCGACTACGTCAAGTCGCTGCGCCGGGAGAGCCCGCGCGACGCGGTGTCCGTCTACATCCCCGAGTACGTCGTCGGCCACTGGTACGAGCACCTGCTCCACAACCAGTCCGCACTGCGCCTGAAGGGACGCCTCCTCTTCACCCCCGGCGTCATGGTCACCTCCGTGCCCTGGCAGCTGGACTCCTCCGAGGCCGCCAAGAAGCGCGCCCGCAAGCGCGCCGAGTGGAACGCGCCCGGCGCGGTCCGGCGCGGTCCGGTCTCCGCACCGAAGAAGGAATCCGCGGGCACGAAGAAGTGACCGGTGCGCCCGCCCTCCACAGGGGGCCGGCGCACCGCACCGCACCCCGTAGAATTGACGGCTGGCCTCCACCCGGAGGCCGGCCGTCACGGTTTCGCCCCACCCCACCCAGGAGCTCCCCGCCATGCAGCCGGACACGCCGGAACCGAGGAAGTCGCTGGTCGGCGAGGAGTACGAGGTCGAGATCGGCCCGGTCGCGCACGGCGGCCACTGCATCGCCCGCACCGACGCCGGACAGGTCCTCTTCGTCCGGCACGCACTGCCCGGTGAACGGGTCCGCGCCCGCGTCACCGACGGCGAGGAGGGCGCCCGCTTCCTGCGCGCCGACGCCGTCGAGATCCTCGACGCCTCCAAGGACCGCGTCGAGGCACCCTGCCCCTTCTCCGGCCCCGGCCGGTGCGGCGGCTGCGACTGGCAGCACGCCGCGCCCGGTGCGCAGCGCCGCCTCAAGGCCGCCGTCATCACCGAGCAGCTGTCCCGCCTGGCCGGCCTCACCCCCGAGGCGAGCGGCTGGGACGGCACCGTCGAGCCGGCCCCCGGCGACAAGGTCGCCAAGGGCGAGGTCCCGGCCTGGCGCACCCGCGTCCAGTACGCCGTGGACGCCGACGGCCACCCCGGCCTCCGCAAGCACCGCTCGCACGACATCGAGCCGGTCACCCACTGCATGATCGCCGCCCCCGGCGTCTCCGAACTCGGCATCGAGCAGCGCACCTGGCCGCAGATCGCCACCGTCGAGGCGATCGCCGCCACCGGCTCCCACGACCGCCAGGTCGTCCTCACCCCCCGCCCCGGCGGCCGCCTCCCGATCGTCGAACTCGACAAGCCGGTCTCCGTCCTCCGCATCGGCGAGAAGGACAAGGCCGTCCACCGTGTCCACGGCCGCCCCTTCGTCCGCGAACGCGCCGCCGGCCGCACCTGGCGGGTCGGCAACGGCGGCTTCTGGCAGGTCCACCCGAAGGCCGCCGACCTCCTCGTCGAGGCCGTCATGCAGGGCCTGATGCCCAAGAAGGGCGACACCGCCCTCGACCTCTACTGCGGCGTCGGCCTCTTCGCCGGAGCCCTCGCCGAACGCGTCGGCGACAAGGGCGCCGTCCTCGGCATCGAATCAAACAAGCGCGCCGTCGAGGACGCCCAGCACAACCTCGCCGACCTCGACCGCGTCCGCATCGAACGCGGCAAGGTCGAGCAGGTCCTGCCCCGCACCGGCATCACCGACGTCGACCTCGTCGTCCTCGACCCGCCCCGCGCCGGCGCCGGCAAGCAGACCGTCCAGCACCTCGCGACCCTCACCCCCCGCCGCATCGCCTACGTCGCCTGCGACCCGGCGGCCCTCGCCCGCGACCTCGCCTACTTCCGCGAGGCGGGATACGCACCACGACGCATGCGAGCGTTCGACCTCTTCCCGATGACACATCATGTGGAGTGCGTGGTGATCCTGGAGCGGGTTAAGTAGGGCTTCTGACCTGCGGTTTTACGGGTGCGCGTGATGTGCGGTGTGGGCGTTACGGGCGACATCCCGACGCCGAAATGACGCTCGTTCTGGTGGGGCGTCAGGTGCGGTGTGTCGCTGGTCGGGCGCTCCGGTGCGCCGGCGTCCGCGTGGGTCGCAAGCAGGTCGCGCGACTCATGCGCCAGGCCGACGTCAAGGGCGTTAGCCAGTGCCGCAAGGGCTTCACGCGCCGCAACCCGAAGGCCGCCCTCGCCTCGGAGCTGGTAGAGCGCGACCTTCGCGGCGCCGGCGCCGAACCGGCTGTGGGTCACCGACCTGACGACGATCTCCACAGGCGAGGGGCGGTTGTGGCTCTCGGCGATCCGGGACGCGATCTCTCGCCGGGTGGCGGCCTGGGAGACCTCCGCCTGCGCGGACGCCGATCTGATCCTGACCACGCTGGAGTGCGCCCTTGCACGCTTGCAACGCTTACGGGAGCACCGGCCGGGCGGCCGACGCCAGTGATGCACAGGCCCCCCGGCACCTGCTGATCCGCCGACCATCATCCCGGCACCCGCGCCGGTCTCGATGCGTCCTGCCCAAAAGTGGAGTTCCGCGCTTTCGGTCCAGTCCTACGGCGGCTGTCCACCACAAACGCTCGCGGAGGGCCAGGCTGCGCGCGGTGAGGCCGGCCTGCCGAGCGGCTTCCCGGCCACGGCGTCCCAGGGGCCTTGGCCAGCCGCCCGTCGCGCTGTACGCGCCGCTCGAATTCCTCGGGCTGCTGCTCGCCGCCTCCGCCGGCCTCCTTCCCCTGGTAGCAGGGGAGGGTAGTGCGCTGGGCGGTGCCGCGCATGGAAAGTCGCCGCTGCGGTCCTACGTCGACGCGCTCGGGCCTTCCCTCAAGGCGTTCGGCGGCGCCGTCGCGGTCATCCTGGTAGCGGCCGTCGTGGAGTCGCTCGTCATAACCTCTCGGTAAACAAGGCGGATTGGGGAAAGTCACATGCAGGCAGCGGCGCCGGCTCCTGGGCCCGTGGGCTCGAAGGAGCCGCCGACGCCCGCGGAGCAGGGCACCAAGGATGCGGACAGGCACACCGGAAGAAGTCGCGAACCCGGCCCAACGGACCGAGTGTTCTGGTTGATCGCCTACGCGCTCACGGTCGGGGCTCTCTTACTGAGAATGCCCACAGTGCACGACGTGGTCCGCGACGAGCTTCGAGACAGTGGATTGGCGGGCAAGGTCGAGGACAAGAGCATGGAGGCTCTGGCCGTCAACGTCGGCCTGTTGCTCGCCGTGCTGCTGTCCATGCTCCTGCTCGGGATCTTCTACTCACTCGCGGCCATGGTGGAGAAGAAGATCTTCAGTGCACGAAGGAAGGTCGGCGGGAAGCGCGGCTTCGGGCTCTTCTTCGCCATCGCCGTACTGTGCACACTTCCCGTGTACGTGGTGAGTTCCGCGCTGGGAGTCTCGTCTCCGAAGGAGACCGGCTACTACTACGTGTACGTGCTGGTGATCGCCCTGGCCGCACCGTTCCTCTTCCGAGGGCACTGGGCCGGCCGCGGAAGGCGCAGCATTATCACGGTCTTCGCCTTCTCCTGCGGAGTGGCGGGCCTCTCGCTCCTCGTCTGATCTGCCGTCAAGAACCGTAACGAACAGGGGAAAGAGGAAATGCGCATCAACGCCAAGCACCCGGCGGTCGGGGGCGGTGCCGCGGCTGCCGTCGCGGTCACCGGTCTCGGCGCCGCCGTCCTCCTGGCGGCACAGCACTCGACGGCGTCAACGGCCGTGCCGCCGTGGGCACTGTCGGCGATCAGCGCCGTGGGTGCCGTGGTTCCGCTGCTCACTGTGCTCGTCCTGCGGAAGGCGTCGCCCCAGGCGACGCTGGCGGCCTTCCCGATGGCGGCCGCCTGCCATGCCGCCGCCCTCGGAGGGGCGGCAGCCGGTACGCCACTGAAGTACCTGCTGGTCCCGTCCATAGCCGTATCCCTGCTGATGTGCGTCCAGGCCACGTTGCTCCGCGCCGAGGAGTCGGACAACCGGTCACGGAACCGCTTCTGACATGACGCCCCTTCCGCCACCCAGGACTTCCTCCTCACCGCCTGCGCTGCGCAACACCCTCGACTTCTTCCTCTTCGAGAGGTTGAACGCACTGGGCTGGAACATGCCACTGCGCACCTTTGCGCAACTGTGCGCCTTCGGCTACGCGTTGGTCCTGCCGCTCCTGCTGGCTGGTTCACTGTTCGGCTTCGGGGTGCTGCGCAAGGCGGTCCAGCTCCCGCCCGTCGTCATCGGTGCCGCGTTCCTGCTCGTTCATCTGTACGCAGGAGGTGCCTACTTGTTGCGTGAGGCGTTCTCCCGGAGGCGGCACAGCGTGAGTGGAAGCCCCAACGAAGGCTTCTTTCGCGCCCTGGACATCAGGGCGCGGGACGTCTTTCTGGTGTACTGCCTCGCCCGGATCGCGGTGTTCTATGGAGCGTTGCTGACCCTCGACACGGCGTTCCTCGTGGTCTACCGGGGCGCCTTGGGCCAGGGGGCCCTGGGATTGCTGTGCGTGCCACTCGCGCTCTTCACCCTCACCCTGGCAGTGTCCGTCCGGATGGCCTCGCACGCCGGCTCCACGCCCTCGGCAGGACTCAAGACGGTGGGCGCGCTGGGTGTCGCCTGCGTCATGGCAGGACTCTTCACGGGACGATTCCTCGGTGCTCTGCCGGCGGGCAACGCACCCGGGACAGCCTTCCAGGCCGCTCCCAGCGTTGCTGCGGATCAGCCGCTCATGCTGGTCATCACCAGTGGCACAACGAGTGCGCTGCTGTTCGTCGCGGCCGGTGTGTACGTCATCCACCACTACCGGAGCCTGGACCGAGCGTCCTTCGCCATCCGCCCGACAAGGCGACCCACCACCGCGCCCCCCATGGACTTCCGACCCAGGCGTCTCCCGCTCCTGCCCGTCGTGCACCGGCAGTTCACCACCAGCCGAACATATCCACTGGTGAGGCGGATGTATCTGGCGCTGCTCATGGCCGGGCTGCTTCTGGTCGGGGTACGCGCCTCGGAAACGGGCCGGCCACCCCTCGCCGGTATGGAGCGGCCCCTGACGCGCATCGCCGTCATCCTCTGCTTCGTCATGCTGCTGGGCTGCGTCGAGCTGCTGCTCGCCACCTGTGGGCCGACAGCCCTCGGCCCACAGTTCCGGTTCGCCTGGGAGAACATGCTCTCCCAGCGCAACATCTCGGTGAGCGCCGTCCTTTACTACACCGCCCATGTGCTGACCCTTACCAGTGGTGTGGCGGCTGCTGCCTGGCTGGCAAGCGGCACGCTGCTGTGGCAACTGCCGTTCCTGGGAGTGTCCGTCCTGTCCGCCACCCTGATCGCCGAATCGTTGACAACGGCCCCGAAAAGGCTGGTCGACGGCACAAGCACTCCGGGTGTCTTCGTGGCCTGTGTTTCGATCGGACTGGCTCTGCCGTCCCTCGCGGGCTGCTACGCGCAGTCGCCGCTCCCGCGCCTCCTGGCTGCCCTTTACTGCGTCTGTCTTCTTGGAGGAGGGATCACGTGCATCGGCCGTCGCATCAGAACGCTGCCATTGAGATCCGCGATGTGACAGTGGGCTACACCGAGGGAAAGCCGGTGCTCTCCGGGCTGTCCGCCTCCTTCAAGGGAAGGTCGCTGGTCTGGGTGCAAGGGGGCAACGGCGCAGGAAAATCCACTCTTGTTGAGCTCTGCTCCGGCTACCTGCCCCCCTGGCAGGGAACCGTACAGATCAACGGCATGGACGCGGGCACACCCGAGGCCCGCTCTGCACGCCGGATCTGCCGTACGCAGCCCGCCCTGTACCCGGACATGACAGTACGAGACCACATCGTCCTCGCCTCCCGGTGCGCCAGAGCGGACATGGAAGCCGGCTTGATCCGTGCAGTGCGCCTCGGCCTGGAGCCGTGGCTCGATCATGCTGCGAAGACGCTGTCCACAGGCAACACCCGCAAGCTCTGGTACGTCATGTGCACCCTGGGCGACTTCGACTGTGTCGTCCTCGACGAGCCGTTCAACGGGATCGACCAGGAAAGCGTGGAGAAAGTCGCCGAGGAGATCTGCCAATGGGGCGGCGAGCGTCTCGTGCTTCTCATCAGTCACACGCTCCCTCCGGGGCTCACGGTGACGGACGAATTTCATCTGCACCCTTGAGAACCGGAGTGACATGGCAGTGATCGAGGTCCACGGGCTCACCAAACGATTCGGCGACAGGACAGTGGTGGACAACCTGTCCTTCCGCGTGGAACCCGGCAGGATCACGGGATTCCTCGGCCCCAACGGCGCCGGCAAGTCGACGACCATGCGGCTGATGCTGGGACTGGATGAAGGGGAGGGGTTAACGCTCTTCGACGGCATGCCCTACCGCCGATTGCGCTTCCCCGCACGACGCGTGGGGGCGATGCTCGATGCGAAATCGTTCCACCCCGGACGATCGGCCCTCAACCACCTCCGGATGGTCGCCAAGGGTGCTGGACTGCCGGCCGAACGTGCCGAGCAGGTACTGGAGGCAGTGGGGCTCGCCCCGGTCGCCGCAGCGCGTCCCCGAGGATTCTCTTTGGGGATGAGCCAGCGGCTGGGGCTGGCGGTGGCGCTGCTGGGCGACCCGGACACCCTCATCCTCGACGAGCCCGCAAATGGTCTGGATCCGCAAGGAATCCACTGGCTCAGGTCTTTCCTCACCCAGTACGCCGCCAGCGGGAAATCCGTTCTGGTTTCCTCGCACCTGCTCTCCGAAGTGGAGGCCGTCGCTGACCGCCTCGTCGTCATCGGCCGAGGCCGACTCATCGCCGACGCCCCCAAGGCCGAATTCGTCCGCACCTTTGATCTCGAATCGGTCCACGTCCGCACTCCCGAAAGCGACAAGCTCGCCGGCGCTGTGGCCCATGAAGGCGGCACGGTGGCCGAACGGGACCACGAGCTTCTCGTAGTTCGCGGAGTGTCCCAGCGCCGCATCGCAGAGATCGCCGCCGCTTGCGGGATCTTCGTCTATGAACTGCGCACCGAGACAGCGACGCTGGAGACGGCCTTCCTCCATGCCTCCGCAGGGAAGACGGACTACGACGCCGTTGGTTCCGGTGCGGACGGAGAGAAGGTGACTGCGTGAGACTCGCACTCGCCTACGAATGGTGTCGGCTCCGCACGCTGCGCAGCACATGGTGGCTGGCCGTCACCACGCTGTTGGTGACCGCTGCGCTGGCTTGGGCCTTCGGGGCCCTGCTGGGGAACATGGCGACGGAGGTGGGCCAAGCCCCGCCTGTCACCGAAGCGCTGGTCATCATGCTGACGAAGTCTCCCGTCACACCTGTGATCGCTGGGGTCCTAGGCGTCTTCGCCATGGGGCATGAACACCGCTACGGGACCATCCGCACCACGCTCGCGGTAACGCCCCACCGCGTGACCGCTTTCGCCGCCAAGGCCTTGTCGATCGGTGCCTTCAGTACCCTTCTCGCCTTCGCGAATCTCGCGGTGGCCTGGCTGGTGGCACTTCCGTTGATCGGTGGGGACCGCTGGGAGGGGGTGTCACTTCCTCTGCTCGTCCGCGTCCACCTTGGACAGGTCCTGCTCGTCCTGGGCTGGGGCCTCGCCGGGGTCGCCCTGGGCACGATGATCCGTTCCCAGACAGCGGCACTCCTCACCCTGCTTGCGGTCCCTCTGGTGGTTGAACCGATGCTGCGAGCCGCCCTGAGGTCTTCCGGGCAGGCACTGTTGACCACTGCGTCCAGCTTCCTGCCCTTCACAGCGGGCAACGCCATGACAGGGGTACCCGGCACGGACGGCACACTCTTGGACAACGCTTCCCAACTGGGTCCGCTTGCGGGAGGTTTGGCCTTCTTCGCCGTGATCGCATTGAAGGGCGTGTCTGCGGTAATGCTCTTCAGGACTCGGGACGCCTGAAGGAACTCTGCGCCACTTGAACCTACGACAGCACCACCGGGGGCCTCGTCCCGACGCCACCGAGATGAGACCCCCGCGCGGTCACGGACGGCCTACTCTCTTTCCTGTCAGTGGCCTCGCAGTGCTCGCTGTCCGCCGTTGAACGGTGAACTCGATGTCGGCCGGTCATGGTGGGAACGGTGTGCGATCCGACCTGGCTGACGACCGAGGTGCCAGCCGTCAGCCAGGTCGCTGGTGCGGTCAGAACTAGGCGTAATTCGGTCAATTACTTTCGTCCCTTTCGATCATGGTCGGAGGGTCGGGAGAATGACAGGCGATGGATATGACTTCTCCCCGGCCGGAGGGCCTGCCGGCCGGGTACGGCCCGTTCGCGCACCTCACCGCCCCGAACGTGCTGCTCTACCGCGCGGTGATGCGGGCCTTCCTCGTCGCCAAGGAGCGGTTTGCCGTGCATCTGCGGCCCGAGGATGTGCAGGCCGGGCTGCACTCGGATGTCCGGCCTGAGGAGCTCGATGCGGTGGTCAAGGCGCTTGACAGCCTTGTGGGCTGGGGGAACCTGCGGGCCGATCCCGACACCGGGCGGGTCACCGCCGTGGAGGACTTCTACCGCAAGCGGTTCATCTACCAGCTCACACGTGAGGGGGAGGCGGCCGAGCGGGCCCTGTCCGCATACGACGAGGCGCTGGGGCGGCGGGGTGCGCTTCAGGCCGTCGCGTTGCGCGACATCGTGACGCAGTTGCGCGCGCTCCTCGTGCTCGCCGCCGAAGAGGAACCGGATCCGGCCAAGACCCATCTCGCGCTCGACGGGCTCGCCAGCCGCTTTGCCGCGCTCGCCGACAACGCGCGGGCCTTCATGGGCTCACTTCAGCGGACCATCGACCTCCATGAGGTCGGGGAAGACGTCTTCCTCGCCTACAAGGACCAGCTCATCCAGTACCTGGAACGCTTCATCCAAGATCTGATCACCCTCGGCGGACGCATCGCCCGGCTGATTCTGGAGCTGGAGAGCGAGGGCCGGATCCAACCCCTGTTGCTGGCCGCCGCGCGCCGTGAGGCCGCCGATGCCACTCCGCAGGAGGTGGCGCATGCCGAGCAGGCCGCGTACGAGCGGTGGGCCGGCCGGTGGGCCGGACTCGCGGCCTGGTTCCTCAGCCGGGACGGCCGGGAGTCGCAGGCCCGGCTGCTGCGCGGCCGGGCGCTGGGCGCGATCCCGCAACTGCTGGCCGTCGTACGGTCGTTGAACGAACGTCGGGCCGGGCGCTCGGACCGGTCCGCCGATTTCCGGACCCTCGCCCGGTGGTTCGCCGAGGCCCCCGACAACGACGCCCGACACCGGCTGTGGCGCACCGCCTTCGGGCTGTACCCGGCACGGCACCTCTCCGTGGACGCCGAGACCCTGGCCGCCCGGCTCGCCCGCCCGCAACCCGCGGCCACCGCGTGGGCCGACGCCGAGCCGCTGCACATCAGCCCGCAGCTGCGCCGCACCGGCAGTTACGAACGGCGCGGCAAGCCCCGCAAGGTGGAGGACCGGCAGGAGGCGCGGCGCCTGCTCGCCGAGACGGCCGCCAAGCAGGCCGCGGAGACCGCGGCCGCACGGGCCCGGCTCGCCACCGACGGCATCGTCAGACTGTCCGGGCTCGGTGAGCTCGACCCCACCAGCTTCCGGCTGTTCCTCCAGCTCCTCGGCGACGCACTGGCCACCTGGCGCCCCGGTATGACGCACACCGTGGCCACCAGCAACGACGGATCCATGGAGATCCGGCTCACTGCCGTCACCGACGGGTCCACCGCCGAGGTCCGCACACCGGGCGGTGTGTTCCGCGGCCCCGACCACACCATCGAGATCGTCGACCTCACCGAGGGCCAAGAGGAAGGGAGCATGGGACCGTGACCACCCCGCTCGCCGAAGTGCTGGACGGGCAGCACGCCGCCGAACTGCGCAAGGCCGCCCGCGCCCTCCTGAAACATCCCCTGCTGCTCGCGCACGGCACGCACGCCGACGAGTTCCGTCTCGTCCGGCGGCACGCCTCCGAGCTGCGCGAGTGGTTCGACCGCAACACCGGCTGGCCCCTCCAGGTCGATGCCGAGACGGCGAGGCTCGGCAAGGTCCCGGTACGCCTCACCGACGCCACCCATCCGGCCCGCGAGGCCACACGGAGCGCCGCACCGTTCACCCGGCGCCGGTACGTCCTGCTGTGCCTCGCCCTCGCCGCCCTCGAACGGGGCGAGGCGCAGATCGCACTGGGCCGACTCGCCGATCAGGTCGTCCTCGACGCCGCCGACCCCCAACTCGCGGCCGCAGGGATTCGGTTCACCCTGGACCGTCGAGAGGAGCGGCTCGACCTGGCAGCCGTCGTACGGCTCCTGCTCGGCCTCGGGGTCCTGCGGCGGGTCGCCGGCGACGAGGACGCGTACGTCAGCGGAGCCGGCGACGTCCTGTACGACGTCGAACGGCGCGTGCTCGCCGGACTGCTCGCCACCCGCCGGGGCCCCTCCACGATCCGAGCCCGGGCGATGGAAGAGCGCCTGGCCGAGCTCACCGCTGAGACGGCCCTCGACAGTGACGAGCTGCGTTTTCGTGCGATGCGCCGCGCGCTGACCCGTCGGCTGCTGGACGACCCCGTGCTCTACTACGACGAACTGACCGACGCCGAGCTGGGCTATCTCACCCGCCAGCGCGGCTTCCTCACTGCGCGGATCACCGAACTGACCGGGTTGGTCGCCGAGGTCCGGGCCGAGGGCATTGCCATGGTCGACCCCGAGGACGACCTCACCGACATCCGCATGCCGGAATCGGGGACCCACGGTCACGTCACCCTGCTGCTCGCCGAGCACCTCACGGCAGCCGGGGGATTCGTCACCACAGCCGCTCTGGAGCGTCGTGTGGCCGACCTGGCCTCGGAGCACGGCGGCTTCTGGTCCAAGTCCGCGCGGGAGCCGGGAGCCGAGGGAGAACTGGTGGAGCAGGCGGTCGCGAGGCTCGCCGCCCTCGGCCTGATCTCCCGTAACCCTGAGGGGGTCGTGCCCCGCCCGGCACTCGCCCGGTACGCGGTCGGTCCGACCGTCGTCATCCACCCCGGGGCGGCGGCCACCACCGCGGTGCCCGCACCGCGAAAGGCAGGCCGACGGTGATCCCCTGTAACGGACTTCCGACCCCTGCGCGCTCCCGCTGGCAGCCCCTGCGGATGGGTCTCGTCGACCTCTTCCACTACGACGTGGAGGAATTCCACTTCCGTGACGGCAGGCTGCTGCTCCGCGGGAACAACGGCACGGGCAAGTCCAAGGTGCTCGCCCTGACCCTGCCCTTCCTCCTCGACGGAGACCTCAGCGCCCGCCGGGTCGAGCCGGACGGGGACGCGGGCAAGCGGATGGAGTGGAACCTCCTCCTAGGGGGCAAGCACCCTCACTCCGAACGACTCGGCTACACCTGGGTCGAGTTCGGGCGCCGCGACGAGGTGAGCGGGGAGGAAGACTTCCGTACGCTCGTCTGCGGCCTCAAGGCCGTCAGCGGGCGGGGCATCGCCCGTCACTGGTGGGCGGTGACCGCGCAGCGGATCGACCACGCACCAGCCGAGGCGCGCTCACAGGGCTCCCTCAGCCTCCTCGACGCCACCGCTACCGTGCTGTCCCGAGACCGGCTCATCGAGGCGGTATCCGGACACGGAATGGTCTACGACCGGGCCAAGGCATATCGCCGCGCCGTCGACGAGGCACTGTTCGGTCTCGGTGAGCAGCGCTACGGGGCCCTGGTGGACCTGCTCATTCAGCTGCGCCAGCCCCAGCTGTCCAAGCGCCCCAACGAGGCCGCTCTCTCCCGCGCCCTCACCGAGGCCTTGCCGCCCATGGACCAGGCCGTGATCGCGGACGTGGCGGAAGCCTTCCGTTCCCTGGATGAGGAGAAGGAGGAGCTGCGGGCAGCCGGGGCCGCCGAGCGCGCCGCCTCCGCGTTCCTCGACCACTACCGGCGCTACGCGCGCATCGCCTCCCGCCGCCGGGCACGCCTTCCACGGACCGAACACTCGAAGTACGAGCAGCTCCTGCGTGATCTCACGGCGGCACAAACCGAGAAGTCCGAGGCCGAGAGTGAGCGGGACGCCATCGGCGAGCGCATCACTGAGCTGACCGAGACGCAGGCGAGGTTGGAGGCGGCGGAGGCCGCCCTGCGCGAAGGTCCGGAGATGCGCAACGCCCGTGAACTGGAGCGCGCCACACAGGCGTTGGAGCGTTCCGCGAAGGCCCATGGCCAGGCACGCGCGGATCAAGAAGAGGCCCTTGCGCAGCACACCCGGGCGCTCGGCCGCCTCGGCACCGCCGAGAACCGGCTCCGGGTCGCACACGAGCAGGCCGGGCACACGTTCCGCAGTGCGCGGGAAGCAGCTGCCGCAGCCCGACTGGAGCTGCCCGGGGACGAGGAACTGGCGACGGCCGAGCTACGTGCCGCGGTAGCCGATGCGACCGACCGCCGGCACCGCACCCTCGCACACATGGAGGGCCTCGTGGACCGGGCCGACGAGGCTGCGGCCGAACACCGGAAGGCTGTGCTGCGGCTCGACGAGGCGGAGACCGACCTGGCGCAGGCCGACGAGGCCCAGAACACGGCCGATGAGGCCGTGACGGCCGAGGGGCGAGCCCTGGTCGATGCCGTACGTGAGCATGCGGGCCGGTGCGAGGCGCTTGCCTACGTCGACCTCACCGGGCTGTTGGACGAGCTCCAGGAGTGGACTCGGCACCAGGACGGCCCCAACCCGGCCAGGCGGCACGCAGCGCAGGCGCACACCGCCACGGCAGCGGTGCTCGCCGAGCAAACGGCGCAAGCGGCGCAGCGCCGGAACAGCCTGGCTGCTCGTACGCGTCAGGCGGAGGAGGAACTCGCATCCCTGGAGGCCGGTGGCGGGCGCGGGCCGGTGACACCGCCCACACGGACGCCGGGCCTTCGCGACGAGATGGCGGGCGCTCCCCTGTGGCGGCTGATCGACTTCCAGGACCAGGTCGAAGACCGTGACCGGGCAGGGCTGGAGGCGGCCCTCGAAGCGGCCGGACTGCTGGATGCATGGGTGTCCCCCGAGGGCGAAGCCCTCGCCGTGGACGGCCATGATGTGCTTCTCGACCCGAAAACGGGGCCAGTTGACGGACCGTCGCTCATCACCGTCCTGCGCCCGGCCGTGGACCGGGGCGATGCCCGGGCAGCCGCCGTGGGGGAGGAAGCGGTGGCCCGTCTGCTCGCGGCGATCGGCCTCGGTGCGACTGCCGGGATCACGACCGCGGGCACGGAAACGCCGGATGCCGTACGGAGGAGTACGAGGACGGCGGGGGACACGTGGGCCGCGGTGGACGGAACCTACCGCGTCGGTGCCCTCACCGGTCGCTGGGCCAAGCCGGCAGCCGAGTACATCGGTGAAGGCGCCCGGGAGGCCGCGCGGCGCATCCGCGCCCACGCCCTGCGCGCCGAACTGGACGTCCTCCGCGGGGACTCGGCGTGCGTCTCGGCTGAGGTGCAGGCGTTGGCGGCTCGCCGTTGCACCCTCGACGCCGAGCTTGCCGCCGTGCCGGACGAGACCGCGTTGACCCGATCCCACGCCCGCGCCGCGGCGGCCGCCGAGACCGGCCGCCGGACAAGGGCCCGTCGTGAGGAGCGGGCCACCGAAGTGCTGGCCGCGGCCGAACCGGTCGAGCGGGCCAACGCCGACCTGCATGAGGCGGCAGCCGATCTGGGACTGCCCGCGGACCGTCCGGCCTTGGCGGGCGTTCGGCAGGCGCTCACCGAACTCGCCGCAGTGCTGGCTGCGCTCTGGCCCGCACTGCGCGAGCGGACGGAAGCGGCCCAGCAGGTGGGGGAGGAACGGGAAGAGGTCGGCCGGGTGGCGGAGCGCTCCGCTGAACTCGGCCTTCGCACGCAGGCGATCGCTCGCGAGGTGGCAGCCGCCGATGAGCGGCTTGTCACGCTGCGCTCGACTGTGGGTGCGGCCGTGGCCGAGCTGGAGCGGCGGCTCGCCGAGGCCGCTCAGTCTCTGCGCGGCTGCGCGGCAGAGCAACTGCGGTGCCAGGACAGCCGCATGCAGGCAGACGGGCGGGCCAACCGGGCTCAAGGGCGGATCGAACAGCTGGAGAAGGACGTCACCGGTGCTGTGGCCGCGCGTTCGGAGGCCATCGCCGCGCTCCAGCGTTTCGCGACCACCGGGCTCATCACGGTCGCGCTTCCCGAGCTCCCCGTACCCGCGGCGGGCGACGGCCCCTGGGCAGCCACCCCGGCCATCGCACTCTCCCGGTCCCTGGAGGCGGAGCTGGCGGCCACCGACGACTCGGACGGGGCCTGGGAACGCGTGCAACGGCGTCTGAGTGAGGAGTTCAAGACGCTCCAGGACGCGCTGTCCCGCCACGGCCACACCGCCTCGGCCCGGATGGTCGAGGACGGCATGGTCGTCGACATCGTGTACCAGGGCCGTGAGCGGGCCGTGCCTGAACTCGCCGACGCGCTGGCCGTGGAGGTCGGCGAACTCACCCGCATCCTCTCCGCGCACGAACGCGAGATCCTCGAAACCCACCTCATCACCGAAGTCGCGGGCACTCTCCAGGAACTCATCGGGGCCGCGGAACGCAAGGTATTGGCCATGAACGCCGAGCTGGAGGAGCGCCCGACATCCACCGGCATGACGCTGCGGCTGGTATGGCGAGCCTCCCGCAAGGCTCCCGCGGGCCTTGCCCAGGCCCGTGGCCGGCTGCTTCAGACGGCCGATGCCTGGACTCCCGAGGACCGGGCCGCAGTCGGGGAGTTCCTGCAGACGCAGATCGCCCGCCAGCAGACGGAGGACACGGCGGGCAGCTGGTCGGAGCACCTTGCGGCTGCCCTGGACTACCGCTCGTGGCACGAGTTCGCCGTCGAGCGCTGGCAGCACGGTCGCTGGGTACCCGCCACTGGGCCGGCTTCGGGCGGTGAACGCGTACTCGCCGTATCCGTACCACTGTTCGCCGCAGCTTCCTCGCACTACGCGAGTGCGGGGAGCCCGCATGCGCCACGGCTCGTCACCCTCGACGAGGCGTTCGCGGGAGTCGACGACGACTCCCGCGCCAAATGCCTCGGGCTTCTGCATGCCTTCGACCTGGACGTCGTCATGACCAGTGAGCGGGAATGGGCCTGCTACCCGCAGGTGCCGGGCATCGCCATCGCCCAGCTTTCCCGCGTCGACGAGGTGGCTGCCGTCCTCGTCACCCGCTGGGAGTGGGACGGGACGGCCCGTACCCGGCAGGAAGATCCGGTGCGGCCGGCGGAACAGGAACCGGAGTTCCTGTGGACATGACGTGGCCGGCAGCCGACGATGACCGCCTGCACCGGCTCCTCGGGGGCCCCGATCTGGCGTGGCTGCTGGAGCGCGCACGCCGCCGGCTCGAACGCGGAAAGCTGCTCACCGGATCGGTGTCCCTCGCCGCTCCCACGCTCGCGCAGCGTGCCGCGGCCGAGCGGCTGCTGGGACGGGCTCCGGGTGGTGGTGCGTCGCTGACGGTACGGCTCGACGCGGTGGATGCCGTACTGCGCAGATCCGGCATCAGCCCTGAGGGCCTGTCCGCGGCCGTCATCGCACTCACGGGTCCCGTCGTTCTCCTCGCGGAGGCCCGCCGGAGCGACGAGCGGGCCTGGGAGGAGGCGTACGCGCCCCTCACCCGGCTTGCGGACGACCTTCCAGGTCTCGCAGGGTGGGCCGCGCGTGTTCGTGACGAGGGCCTCGTGCGGCGTGTCGCCCGTACGCCCGACTCCGCTCGCCTGCTGCTTGATCAGGCCGTCCGCGTACTACGGGAACTGCCTGCCGAACCGGCGCGCTCCCTGTCGGTCTTCGCCGCGGACGCTTTGGGAAATGCACATGCACTCGACAACGGCACGTCGCTTGCCACCCTTGTCCTCTCTGGCGTCCGCGCGTTGACCGGCCACCCCGAGGGAACCGGAGCGGCCTGGCGGCGGGCCGCGTGGGCTTCCGCCGGCCTCCTGCGGGACGACGTCTCGTCGACGGTTCTCACTCTCAACCTTCGCGGCACCCCGGCTCTGGACTGGATGGCCGACATGGGTGATCCATGCGTACTGACCCTCAGACAGCTCGCCCACCGTCCGTCGAGGACGGCACCGCCTGTGGTCCACATCTGTGAGAACCCTGCGGTCCTGTCGGCTGCGGCGGACGCCTACGGCCCGGACGGCCGACCGCTGGTCTGCCTCCAGGGCCAACCGTCGGCTGCTGCTCTGACCCTTCTCGGCCGTCTACACGAGCTCGGCGCTGCCTTCCGCTACCACGGCGACTTCGACTGGGGTGGCTTGCGCATTGCCACGACATTGCTGTCTCACGTGCCGTGGCAGCCCTGGCACTACAGGGCTGACGACTACCGCGAGGCGGTATCGGCGGCTGGGCCAGATGCGCAGCTCCTGTCCGGAAAGCCGGCCCCGTCACCATGGGACCCGGATCTGGCACCCGCCCTCGCTGAACACGGGCTGCGCATAGAGGAAGAGGCCGTACTGGAAACGCTGCTGGGGGACCTTCGGTAAGGGGGCCGCAACGTCCGAGCGGGCGTGAAGAGGCGGTTGAGGTACCTGGTCCTGACGAGGAGCTGCCTCGCTTCAGCCCGGCTGCGGGCCACCTGCCCAGCAAGCAACCTGGAGGGCGCAAGTCTGGCCGTGACGCTCGTTCGGCAGTCCGTTTCCGAGCCGAAGACCCCTCGCAGCAGGCTCACCACTGCGCGTGCGCTGGCACGGCACAGGCCATCGAAATGCGCCTGCATCGTAGGTGCCCCCGGCGACCAGGTGGTCCGGCGACCTCGCCGCCCGGGATGGCTCGAACCATGGAGGACGTACCCCCCAGTCGCGCCGCACCCGTAGCATCGTGTAAGTTCTTCGAGTTGCCAGAGAGCCGGAACGGTTCTGCGGCAGCCATCCCGCCGCATCGCGGCATCTCACTACTGCACGGCCCCTCAACGGGATCGAATTCCGCATGTCGAAATTCATTCCGGGCGTCTGATTAGGCGTCACCGAGGAATTCCGCTAACGTAGTGGACACCCCGCCGACGGGGAATCGGAACGAAATTCGAACCGACCGCAGCTCCCTTCCGGAGCCGCCCGGAACGAAAGAAGATCTGATAAAGTCGGAAAGGTCGAAAAGCGAAAGCGAAGCGGCCGAACCCCGCTCCAACAGGGGGCCGGAGACGGAAACGGATCTGGTACGGTT